>NZ_FMUY01000003.1:0-256399 GCF_900101325.1 Pseudobutyrivibrio sp. AR14 | reverse complement strand
TCTGCATTCTCATTTACTGTTGCTCTGAATAATGATGATGTATCTCTTGACCAGTCTCTTACTGCATAAATATCTGCTGTGATGATGTTGATATTGCTCATGAAGTCATCATATTTCATTAATAAACCTCTTGCTGCATCATCATCCCAGTTGTTCTGAAGAACACCCTTCAATTCATCTAAGTTGTCCTTTAATCCCTGTGCTGTTGTAGCTAGCGTCTCCATTTCTGTTGCCAAATCATCTACGCCAGTAAAGCTAATGGCAACAACTCCGTCTTGTGCTGATAATTTTTCACTCATGTTTACTCTCCTTTGCTGAGTTGATTATTGTTGTACGTACCTTATTAAATACGCCACTCTTTATGTAAAATGCATCTTCCTGTTCCATCTTTGATCCCAGATTTCTCTTTTCGGTAGATCCCGCCATAATTGTCTTAATCGCTCTAATATCTTCAAATGCTAAGATATCGCAATTGTCAGTTACTAGCTTTATCAACCCTCCTACCTTGAATGATGCCTGGATGTTTGGAACATTTGAATGCATTGTACAAACTTTGCAACCTTTCAATTTTGTTACCAAAGCCTCTAATTGCTTCATTGATGAAGCCCCATATGAAAGCATATCTTCTGCAAGCTGCGAATTAAATATAAGCATGATTAGTGGCTTATCCTTTAAAGCATTACTTGATGTTGACATTAACTTGAGTCTTGCTTTTGCTTCCTCAAATACTGTACTCATTACTGATTCAACATCCGCATGATTTACAGTATATTTCTTTGTTATCGGAAGCTGGCTTATGTACTCAAGCTCTCTTGAAAGGTCATCTACTACATATAATTCCACCGGCATTTTGTCATTATTCTCAACCAAATGGTTAATGAAATACTTTAAGAATGTAAGTCTATTTGACTGTTCCGTTCCCATTAACCCTATAAAATTATCTCTCGTTAGCTGAACAATCTCTGGTTGTATATCCTCAAATCTAACACCAATTGGAATTCTATAATCGTCAAATACTTCACTTCCATATCTCTCTGTGAAGTAATCTTCATATACATGCTCTGGAACAGTAGGAATTCGTATAGCTGATATTCCCTTATTCTTCTCATTTGTTGTCTTAACAAATGCACGCATCTTTTCAACCTTATCAATCTCTCGTTCTGCTGGGAATGCAAGGTAAGTCTGAAATTCACGCAACTCATTGTCTCTTTCAATGATTCCGCGACCAGCTGTGTTATCTGGAAACAGTCTACAGTGATTAAATAGCAGACTATACTGGGAATCATCATTCTGATACATGGAAATCTTCTCACCAAAGTATGTAAGCATCTTTAATCCCAATCCAGAAGACAATGGATTTGTCATAACAACACTAAGACCTACTGCTACACCATCTCTGCAGATAAGTCCTATTATGTTTTCATAGTCCATGAATACCGCTTTCAACATAGCATAGTTTTCTATAACTAAAACTATCTGTTTCATCTCAGTATATCCAGCTTCTCTATATGAACTAAAAGAACTTAATCCCAAATCTGATAGAATCTGCTTTCTTTCATCTATCAATTCCACAAGCATATCTATGAGCTGTTTGAATTTATTATCCTCGTTGATTGTTACCACACCACCAACTTGGTTTAAATCATCAAAGTTCTTAAGCATCATTGAGGCGAAATCCATAATGTAAATGCATACCTCTGCCGCTGTATAATTCTCGCACAAACCTCTGATGACTGTCTGTAGCAGATTAGTCTTACCTGAAAGAGCACCACCTGCAATGAATACATTGTTTTTAGAAAGATTTAATTCTAAAACATCCTGCAACTGCTCTGATGGATTATCGTATATACCAATTGGTACGATTACATCCTTACTATCACTAGTTACAGACTTCTTGCTAGGATAATCAATAATCTCCGCAAGCGGTGGAAGACATATATCAGGAAGTCTTTTAATATTATTCTCTGCGCAATACTCTCCAATATAAGAAACTATTGCATCAAGTTCAGTCTTATTCTCCCCCTTTGATTTTTCAGGTTTCTGAGAATAAATAGGCTGACGTCTTCCCGCAAAATCTACTATATTTATATCAAACTCTTTCTGCTGCTCCATCTGCTCTACATTGACTGATGCTCCACTATAAGCTGACTGGAACAACTGGAATATTTCATTATTTCCAACCTGCAAATACGCACGACCAGGTTCTCTGATTTCTGCTGCAAGAGGCGATTTAAGAACCTCTTTACTGTCTGACTTATCCTGTACCTTCAAGCAGAGTTTGAATCTAGAGTTACTCCAAATCTGATCATTTACAACACCCGCTGGCTTTTGAGTTGCTAATATCAGATGCATACCTAAGCTTCGACCAATACGGGCCGCACTTATAAGTTCTTTCATAAACTCCGGCTGATCACTCTTTAACTCAGCGAACTCATCAACTATCAGAATCAAATGAGGAAGAGGAATCTTGGCTACTCCCTGTTTATATAATTCAATATAGTCATCTATTCTATTAACAGAGTACTCCGCGAAAAGCTTTTGACGCTTCATAAGCTCTGCCTTAATAGACATCAACGAGCGATCTATTTGCTTACCATCAATATTTGTAATGGCGCCATTAAGATGTGGCAAATCCTTGAATTGGTTGGCCATACCACCGCCCTTGAAATCTATGATTACAAATCCCACTTCGTAAGGATGGAAGTTTAAGCACATAGAAAGCACATAGGATTGTAAAATCTCCGACTTACCAGAACCTGTTGTACCTGCGACAAGTCCATGAGGTCCGTGGGCCTTTTCATGGATATCCAAATAAACAGTCTGTCCTGTACTATCCACGCCTAAAGCTGCAGCCATACTCTCATATATATTAGACTGCTTCCAACGCTGACCAATATTTAAGTCATAGGCACTCATTACCTTTAGCAACTGATAAAGTGTAATATTTTTTGTAAGAGTACTTTCCAAACTTATTTCATTTACATGCACACATGCCAGTTTTAATGCAGCTGCAGCGACATGGGCACTATTCAAATGCTGATACTTGAATTCAATAGTTGTTACAGCATCATCTGCTTTTTGAATAAATCCGCTATATGCATCTCTATCAAGACAAACAAGCTCGTCACAGGCCTCATGAAGAAGTTCCTTATATTCCTCAAAAAACAGGAATGTAAAATTGAGTTCAGCAGCCTTCTCTACATATTTGGTAATTGGGTGTCCGCTCATATTCTCAGAGCGATACGCAAATACGATGTAGTGCGGCTCTTTCGCCAACTCCTCTTTTTTCATTCCCTCACGAGCTGAAAGTTCATTGTAAATAGACTCTAAAATAGTTTTCTTACTTCCATCATCATAAAGAATATTTCTTCGTCCAGGTTCATTTACATTTTGGAACCAACGAATCCACTCAAAATATGGGATATCCTCTTTATTTAGCATCACATAGAACTTAACATCTTGATAAAACTGCTGTGCAGCAAGTGTCACTATAATATTCTTCATTATCTGATACAGTTTTGTTCTAGTTCCTAAAAAGCCCACTGCATCCAAATCTCTAAGATGTAAAACAACTGGCATATCATCAAGCTTTTCATATTTATCATGAATATTAGAAGGAATATCCATAAATGGATCATCTGTCTCTACATACTCATGCTTTTTGAAATCTACCTGATTGACAGAATCTACTACGCCAATTCCAAGAGGTACATCAAGGAAATCCTCATGATCTCTAAGCTTTTCAAATAGACGTGCATCAAAATTCTCTATCTGCTCGATAGTCTCTTCTGGCAACACACACATCTTCTTTGCAATTAAGCGCTCATCATATCGCTTACCAAGGATTTCATTATCCTTATTTTCTATATAGTCGTTGTATATGTTTTCTCTGCGTACAATCGCCTCATTGTATTTCTTTTTTGCTCTAATGAATCCAACAACAGTCATTATCGAGCTCATACCCATCATCATGACAAAATATATAGCGTACATGATGTTACTTCTAATCATCACTCGCATTACAGTCATCAAAATCATCATAACTATCATAGGTATGAGTTTTTCTAAAATGCCGCCTTCTGGCTCACTTGGCTTTTGCTTTGGATCTAATACCTCTAGCTTTTCTACAGGTTGTTTAAACTGCAAACGAACATTTCTAATGAATTCGGGATACTGTAATTTATTGTTCTGTTCTTGAATTAGAGATGTCTGTAATTTACATGTCAGATAGTCACTTTTCTCTGTATATAACTTTCCATCAGACAGCCAAAACTGAACATTAGCCACACTAAAGAAATCGTGATTTCTAAGCATAAACTCGCTATCAGTTATATTTGAACCATTATGGGTCACACAATATAATCCATCCTGAATAGAGACCTGATATCCTTCCAAATCTCTAAGCAAAGTAAGATTAATCTCAGGCACTTTAGGATTATCAATTCGTATATCCGAATCTATATTTGTACCGATGCTGATATCCACAATCTCTGCCAGATTAATCTCTAAATGATAATCTGTAGACATATCAGAAAAATCTGATACAAGGAAAAGATTAAATAATACGTCAGGCTCATCCTTATAAAAGAATGCTAACTCCTCAGAAAGAGGTATATTCTCATTCCCAGATTCTCTCTTCAGTTCAATCGCCCCATCACAAGTAACAGTATATGACTCCTCACTAATCACGAGATTAATAAGGAAATCTTTTGGAAAAATTTCTCCCTTAAGCCACACGTGACAATGCTTATCTGTTCCAATAGAAAGCTTAGATGCCTCACCGATTTCTATTTCTCTATTAATTCCATTTCCAAATATTAATAATCTATGTTCCATCTTCTCTACTGTCTATTTCCATTTGTATAAATGATATCTTCGTTAATCTCAAAGCCATCATTATTACTTAACACAACTGTATCTTCGCTCAACAAAACTGTATCTTCATTTAAGACTACAGTTCCTTCATCGTCCTCATTAGGCAATACTCTGTTATCTAACCTAGCCGAAGTATTCCAATTTAAGGACGCATGAACATCCGTATTTACGTAGTAGGCGGCTGTACCATTCTTCGAACCTTCTTTTAACTTACTAATAGATTTACCTGCCCCTACTCCAGTAAGTACCTTGAAGGAATGTGGAATTTTGAGAACAAACCACAATACTATGGCAGCCACTAAGAAAGTCACTGAAATTATCATAAGAATAAGTGACATTGTATTTAAAAACTCTGTTTGTCCAGATACTTCATTTAAACTTGTCATCTATTTATCCTTTACTGTTTTTCAAGAAGTTCAAGAGTCTGACGTGCTTTTTCAATGTTAGTCTTTAATTCTGTCACCATCTCTTTTAACACTTCAGACTGCTCTATTTCATCCTTTGATATATCACTTTTTATGTGCTCTTCAATATTGATTAATTGAAGATTCATCTGATCGTAGGAAATTCCATCATCATGGTATTTTGCAGCATTAATATTTATCTGTGAGGCCATCTCTTTATAAATAATTAACGCAGTGTTTGGATTATCAAGCTCTGCTATATTTCCATCACAAACAGCCACCAAATCATCCCAGTATTCACTGTAGCTTACCTTGTTATCTCCTGTTTTATCAACATTTCCCAGATTAATATAGTAATCCGCAATACTTCCTAATCTCTCAGCTCTCTCAGTCTGGCTTTCACTTAACAAGCCATCATTTACCTTATGGAACCAATATGCAGACTGTTGCTTATTGCCCCCACCTTCATAGCTATAGAAATAAGCGATTCCCATTCTATAAGCAAACAGCGCATAACCAGCCTCATTTGTTGACAGGATTTCCTCGTAAGTCCTCTTATGGTCAGGTGTAATCAAAACCTGTCTGATTGTCTGAGCTTCTTCCTCCGAGAATACTCCATCCTCTAAATACACCTTATCCAATAAATCAATGTAAGCATCTGCTTTGGATGGGTCTATTGAAATCGCAGAAATGTATGACTCCTCTTTATCCTCGAAAGTATCACTTTTCTGAGCATAATCTACATAAGAATCATAATTGGTACCTTGAACAGCTTTTGCATCACTCTTCATTAACCAAGAGCCAATTCCCGTTATAATAGAAAGAGTTAGCATCGCTACAAACGATGCCATTTTAATCTTCTCTTTTCTTCTGTATGAATTATCAAGCTCATTATAGTGTTCAAGATCATATAACAGCTCTGCACAATTTTGATATCTTTTATTTGGATCAAGCTGAGTACACTTCAAAATAATTTTCTCTAAACCCTGAGAAAATCTATCATCCCAGTATCTGATAGGATACATTTCATATGGTGGCTCACTAGGATTTTTACCTGTAAGAAGGTGGTACATAGTAGAACCTAAACAGTAAATATCGGTTCTAGCATCTGTCTGTCCCTGCCCACCAAATTGTTCTGGAGCAGCATATCCTCTTGTTCCAAGGCAAGTAGTGTCCTCTATGTTCTCTACCTTGTATCTTCGTGCTGTACCAAAATCTATAAGCACCAATCGACCATCAGGTCTGAGCATTATATTACCTGGCTTCAAATCACGGTAGATAATAGGCGGTTCCTGAGAATGCAAGTACCCAAGCACATTACATAATTGCTTAGCCCATTCAATAACATATTCCTGTGGTTGAGGGCCATAGTCTTTTACAGCTAAACTAAGGGTATTTCCCTCTATATAGTCCATCACGACAAGAATACTGCCCTCGTAGTCGATAATATCTGCGATACTAGGCAAATTAGGATGAGACAGATTCTTTAATAACTCGGTCTCTGTCTTAATGCTAGCCAATGTAACTGCAAACTCGGAAGAATCAGTTTTTCTAATTTCCTTAACTGCCCACTGTTTATTGGCGCGCTCATTCATCGCCAAATAGACAGTACTCATTCCACCTTGTCCTATTCTATTTAATATTTTGTATTTTCCATCAATAACTGAACCAATTTTAAGCATTACTTCTAAACAGCTATCACAAGACCTGAGATATTATCTGTTTCTCCTCTTTTCTTAACCAAATTTGTCATGGCTTCCAGCGCCTGTTTTCTTTGGAGCATACTTATAATTTCTTTTTCTTCCATACGCCTCCACAAGCCATCTGAACATAACAAATATTTATTATTGTCCCCACATTTTCCATAATAGAATGATGGGACCACTTCTTCTGATGCACCTACACACTGTAATAACACACTCTTCTTATCGCTAACTTTAGCCTCTTCTTGTGTCATCCGGCCCATATCCATCTGCTGCTGCACATAGCTATGATCGTGAGTAAGCAAATCACATTCTTCATCACTACAACGATATGCTCTAGAATCCCCTACATTCATAATAATGTAATCATTCTCGATAACGAGAATGGCTACTATTGTAGTCCCTATTCGAATCCCCTTTTGCATACCATACTTTTGGAGACGCACATTCATTTCGTTCACAATGTAATCCCAGTTTTTCTCTACCTGCCTGAGATAAATATTCTCGCAAGAAGGATCTTCTGATAAAGACTCCGTAAAATCTGGTCTCGAAAGTAATCCTGGTAATTCCACTCTAAACCATTCATCCATTCTATGGACTAATGCTGAACTAGCTATTTCGCCGGCGGAAAGCCCACCCATTCCATCACATAAACATCCAAAACATATGTCACCCACAGCAGTTGAGTGAGCCTGCTTTAGTAACAGAGCATCCTGATTAACAGATTTCTTGACGCCAATATCTGTAATCGCATCTGTATTAAACTTCTTCATAACTGTCTCCTATGCTTGATACTCAAATTCTTCATTTGATATCCTTATCAAATCCCCATTGCGAACTAATTCCGCACGTCCAAATACTAACTTTTTACCATTTAACCATGTTCCGTTAGTTGAATTATTATCTTCTATATATAAGCCCTCTTTCGCCTGTTTGAAAATCACATGCTGACGGCTGATTGTTCTATTGTCTTTCATGCAATAATCCACATGTAAGTTATCCTTACCTATTGTGAAATATGCTTTATTAATCACTATCTTCTCGCCTGTTTTTAATCTAAGCAATGTGCCAATTTTAAGCTGCTCAGAAATAGGATTCTTGGCATCTAAGATAGTAGTTTCATTTACTCCAATATTTCCTGATAAAATAGTCGTATCAGATCCATTCTCCTGGATAGAACCTAACTTTCTAACTTCTTCGCTATCTTGTTTAGATACATATTTAGCTAAAGCATCATTTGGTTGTGCTTCTACTTTATTTTTCTTTTTCTTTTCTTTCTTTGGTTTCTCTTCCTTATCTGCTCTGTGGGAAACTTTTGTAACAATTAACGCTACAATCAAACCAATTATTAAAACGGAACCGACGCCAATAATAATAAAAATATAAGTCGGAATAGTTTCAACCGGCTCTGTCACAACAGTCGCTGGCTTTTCTTCCTTCTCTTCAGGATTCTTATTCACCTTGGAATAAGTAACTCCTAAACCATCAAGTACCTTTGCTATCTTAGTAGAATCCAAAGAACAGCTATACATTCCATCCTTTGTCAAAAGATTCATACCAATTACATAGCCATATTCATTTACTATCGGACCACCACAATTGTTAGGACCGATATTAATGTCACTTTCGATTACTTGGACACCATTTAAATTCAAAAGATTTACTATACTTCCAGCGGTCATAACCACCTGTTGGTCAGAAAAATACTGAACTGCTGAATCATAATTGATTATATCTGGATAACCCAATGCATATACTCTCTCTGTTGTAGCATAAGGAAGAGAGTCTGTGCTGTAATTTTTTGATGTAAGTATAGTAAGAGGCTCTCTCGTATAAATAGGCTGTGATAATTTCAAAACAGCAAGATCAAGTTCTGCACTTGAATTCATTACTGCTGCAGAAACTACCACATCACCTTCTAAAACAACTTCTACCTCATAGTTTGTCCTGCTAAGAGTATCTTCCTCCATTGGAATCTGGTAAAACTCAAAAGCTGCTACCTTCATTTCATCCGAAGGGCTAACAATGTGGTTACAAGTAATAACATATTCTGTTTCTTCTGGATCACCAACAATAAAGCCTGAACCTCCACATAAAATATGCTTTTGCTCCGCTTCATCCGTAAATACGATATTTACTTGAACCACACCATTCTTTGCATCATCTGATGTAGGCTTTTTCTCCTTTGCAAATGCAAAGTTGCTAGGCAGTATTGCCAAAAGCAATACTGCGCCCATGATTGATAAACTGATGCAAAGTCTTTTAAGTCCCTTCATTTTTATAATTCTCCCTTTTGCGAATTATTTTGCTTTTTTCTTATATGTAATTACACCTGTAGTAATTAATAAAACAGTAATTAATATAATAACAATCCAGGTAATAGGCTTCTTAAGGAATCCTACTGTTGGGATAATATCATCATCAACTGCTGTCTTCTGGATTATATCTTCATCAACTAACTTCTGAGCCTGTACTGAAACGAGAATGTTGTTGCAGCTGAGGTTAGCCTCATTGCCTGCCACGTCAGAACATACAATTTCAAGCTGCTGATAATCATCCTTACCTGGGATTGTAAGAATCTCTGTACCACCATTCTCATTGAGCTCTTCTGCTGTAAACTCAGCAAGAACCACATCATCAAGATATACTGTCAATCCTGCAATACCGATTGTATCTGTAGCATTTACAGAGAAATCATGTTCAGCCTCCTGATATACTCCGTCACTTTCAACACCTGCCACAACAATACTTGGAGCTGTTGAATCTACTAAGAAGTCAATGTCTGCTCCCTTTGCCTTATTACTCTGTGTGTTTGTAGCCTTGTCCTCAGAATAGATTGATACTGAGTAGAGACCATCATTTCTGAAGTTAGAGCTATTGACCTTGTAGCTAATTGAATGCCATGAATGCTCATTTAAAGTCTCAGATGTAGAATAATCACGGCCGCTTGAAAGCTCCTTAACACTTCCATCGTATGTGATAGAAACTTCCTTATATGTCAATTCATCTACATTAATCTCTGTAACAACTACGTCCTGTGGCTTAACAACATAATAGTTATCAATCATGGAAAGTGTTCCATCACCAAGTACGTATACTGAACCGAATCTGTTGATAGAATACTTAATTTCCTTTTCAGTAACATTTCCAGCTAAATCAGTAATTGTAGCTGTAAGGATGTACAAGTCATCATTTTCTTTTGTATGAGGTAGGTCAGGAATCTCTACTGAAAATCCGCCGTTTACTGCTGTAGCCTTACCAACACTTGAAATTGTTCCGTTATTGGCACCCTTAAGATTTACTACAACGCCCTCTACATTTAAATTCTCATCTGTAGATGTGATAACAGGATTAACTGCTCCGTTGTTAGCAGACATATCAGCTACGCCTGTAATCTCTACCTCTGGAACAACAGTATCAATAACAAATACGCTACTTGTGTATGTCTCAGCCACATTACCAGCTAAATCCTGACATGTGACTCTAAATGCATATTTGCCATCTTTATCAAAATTCATAGATGCTGAATGTTTCTTATCAGAATCTGAGAATCCACCTACACTTGGTAATGCATTTGCTCCATCCTCGCCAGTCTTTTCGATTACAACTAGCTTAGAATCAAAGTTGGCATCCTCTACTACGATAGTCGCCTGTCTAGCGTCCTTATAGTAATACTCGTTTGAAGCTGTGTTGTTATCAAAGTTAACATCAATAGTAGGTACGCTTGTGTCAATTACAAACTCATCAGCTGAAACGCTTGTGCTAGCATTTGCAGCCTTATCCTTGCAAGATACTGTGAAGCTATATACACCATCTGCATCGAAGTTAATCTTCTTTGTGTAGCTACCTTCACTTGACTTTTCCCAGCCACCTGAAGCAGCCTTGCCATCTTTTTCAGAGATATTTAATGTGATGTACTTATCATCTGGATCAAAGTTAGCATCTTTAATTGTAACTGTTGCTATTCTGGCTGCATTGTAGTACTTACCATTTTTAGCTTCTGTATTGTCAAAATCTAAAGTAATCTCTGGATTAGTCTTGTCAATAATGAATGCACTTTGCTCAGCGAGGTTTTTTCTGTTCTTAGCTTTATCCTGAACAAAACCTTCTACGTGGTATTTGCCTTCTGATGAAGCAGTAGCAGAGAACACGTATTTATCTCCACGCTTTTCCTTAAATGTAAGAGGCCTGCTGCTTCCACCTTCCTCAACAAGCTTTAAGTCGTCAAGCTTTTCTGTATTAACTAAGTTCTCTTCTGTTACAACTACTTCTACTTCTACATCCTCATTGTAGTAGCCTGCGTCAGCTCCTGAGGTACCTGCTGGAGTAGAATTGCCATTGTATGAGATCGAGTCAATTACTGGTACTGTGTTATCAATATTAATAGTGATTTCACTTGTCTCTACATTGCACGAATTCTCACCATATTTAATAAGGTATGTATGCTCACCCTCTACTGATACAGGAATCTTACATTCATAATTCAATTCATAGAAAGTTCTGCCACGTGAGAAAATCTTTGAACTTGGAATATACGTGTAGTTATAGTCGATTCCATTCCAACTAGTCTCAACACGTGAATTTTTTCCTGAATGTGACACTGATTTATTAGTTATTGCCTCTTCTGATATCTCCTCACCATTGTCATAAACAGTAAAGTATCCACATGCATTATTTGAAGAACCTCTATAGACTAAAAACAGTGTATCTGGATATCCGTCTATAGATGATGAATACCAATTATCAGAATAATATCTGTCATCATCATAAATCCAAACACGATCCGCATAATCAGTAGAGTTTGTTATGTATGCCACACCATTAACTTTCATCGATGTGTTATTAACTGTGAATTTGCACTCTCTTTCTACATATAAATCCGTCTCGTAATTATTAGCATATCCTGTAACCTTTTCAATGCTATAGAATAACTCATTACCAGAGAAAGTATATGTATAATTTGCATTGCCATTCTCATCTGGGTCACCTTCCTGAGTTAACTCAAATGTTACATATGCATCTGAATTTTGATCTACACCTTCTAATTTAAATGTAGCGCCATGTTCTGCCTCGCAACGAGCATTTACTGTAACAGTTACATCCGATTTAAATAAATCTATATTATCCTCATCTTTTTCAGGAGTAGTGCTAAATTCTACAGAATTAATCACTGGCTTAGCATATACTCTATTAAATTCCTGTCCGCACACTTTACAGCGTGTTACCTCGAAGTCACCTTCACGAACGACTTCCTTATCGCAGTCCTCAGTCTCTTTTGCATCGCATCCTGAGAAAGTACAATTACGTTCGTGATAATCAACTCCATCTGCATTCTTTCCTGCATAATGGTAATCTCCAAAGGTATGGACATGTGAACCTATAGTTGTATTAGTTGGATCCGAAACTATAATTGGATCACCATTTTCATCTAATATACGCTCACCATTTTTATCTAATAGATATCCATCTGAATCTACTGAATAAATAGCTTTAGGATCCGCAACATAATTGCCTTCTTCATCCTTAATCAAATTACCATCTTCATCTGTCTGGAACAGTATGTTAAGGTTTAATACCTTATGACCGTCTGCATCTTCAGAGAAGATATCACTAGGGTCAATTTCATTTCCCTCAGAATCTGTATAGTGAATTTCTTCTGGATCCGTTGGGGCTGTTGGATCTGTTGGGTCCGCTGGATTTGTTGGGTCCGTTGGATCTGTTGGGTCCACTGGATTTGTTGGGTCCGCTGGATCTGCACCCATAGGTACATAGTTTCCACCATTAAGCACATAATCAGCAGTAGTTCCAAACATATCTGGATCCATTGTCATAACTGGATATGTCATATTAATCTGACCATCTGCCCCAGCGCTATCTCCATTTGCATTCTGGCTACCTGCTCCGGTGCTGTCTCCATTTGCATTCTGAGCGCCACCTGTATTATCTCCAGCTACATTGTTATCCGTAGTGGTCGAGCCTCCTCCATTAGTAGAATCTCCTGATTGATTGTCAGAAGAGGCTTGTGTAGTATCTCCGCTCTGTGATTGAGATACATTCGTATCCGCAGTTTCATCTGCAGACACGAAAAATACCGCATTGCTAAACATCAATGCGGTCATCATTGTCAATGCTACAATTCTTTTTGTAACTTTGAGGTGTTTAATTTTTCTCATGCCATTTCCTCTTTTCATTAACTCCCTAAACATGTATAAATGAATTCACACTTATAACACATTTAATACGCACTCCACTGTCTTTTATTCTCACTCAAAAAAAATTGTTACTATGAAAAAAATATCAGCCTTTTCGAGTTCCATACAGTGTTTGAAACAATTTGCATCAACTGTATTGGGCATAATTACTACATTTCTCCGGAATTTCTGTGTAATATGCCACAAACTTTTTAGCATTCCATGCTTATTCGCATTTGAATATTACAGGTAGTATCATAATACCCTAAAGCACTTCTGTCAACACATTTTTTCAAAATACACAGTTGCGGTATATTTCTCGTTTTAAATTATTCTGTTACGGCCTATTTGACATGCCATTTTCCCTTATTTAAGAGGAATTCAGCAGCATTTCCAACTAACAATTATCAGATAATTCAGAAGACATTTCCTAAATTAAATATAAAAAATCGAAGTCCTTTTCAAGGTTCAATTTAATCATTTATATGAACATTCTGTGTCGAAAGTTTTATCTTGTAATATTCCAGCAAAAAAGCCATCCGCACGCTAGGTGCGAATGGCTCCATGTGATTTTACGTATTATTTTCCTATGCCTGCACAAAAGCTGGTGTATCAGCTGGTGCTGCAAGCAACTTCTTTAGCTCATCATCTACTTTGAGAAGTGTAATAGAAAAGCCTTCCATATCAAGAGATGTCATATAGTTGCCAACAAGAGTCTTTGCAACTTTGATTCCCTTGGAATCCAAAACTTCCTTAATGTGCTTGTTTGCCACAAAGAGCTCCATCAAAGGTGTGCCGCCCATTCCGTTGACCATTACAGCCACTTCATCGCCAGAATTGTAAATGCCCTCGGCGAAAATCTTATTGAGAAGCTTGTCGGAGATTTCATTTACTGTGCCAATCTTTTCACGGTTAACGCCTGGCTCGCCATGAATTCCGATACCGATTTCGATTTCATCCTCTGCCAAATCAAAGCTTGGTTTGCCAGCGGCAGGAACTGTACATGCGTCAACAGCCATACCCATTGAGCGTACATTTGCAATTACTTTTTCAGCGACACGCTTTACATCAGCAAGGCTTCCTCCTGCCTCAGCGCATGCGCCAGCAATCTTGTGTACAAAAATAGTACCTGCGATTCCGCGGCGGCCTGTTGTCCAAGTACTATTTTCAACCGCCACATCATCAGCTGTGATAACCTGGTCGACTTCGATTCCCTCATCTCTTGCCATATCAGCAGCCATCTCAAAGTTCATTACATCACCTGTGTAATTCTTGATAACAAGCAATACTCCCTTGCCACCATCTGCTGCCTTAATTGCTTCATATACCTGGTCAGGTGTAGGGGATGTAAATACCGCACCAGCAATAGCTCCATCCAGCATACCCTTTCCTACATATCCACCATGAGCTGGCTCATGTCCGCTTCCACCGCCAGACACTAGGGCAACTTTTCCATTTGAGCCTCCAGCTCTCACTACTACATCAAGTCCATCGAGGCGGCGTATATACTGTGGGTAAGCTGCCACCATACCGTCAAGCATCTCATCAACTATATTATCAACTTCGTTAATAAGTTTTTTCATAAAATATTACCTCCTCCTATATCTCGCCTGTTGCACTATCAGGCTGTCCACAACGAAAATCTTATAAAACTTTATGTGCTCCGCGGGTATCCTCTGCAGCTTTTAAAACTGCATCAATATTACTTCCGCACATGGCACTAACCGCTGCTGCAATTGTGCCCTCTACGATTGGCGCATCTGCAAGTCTTACATCAATGCCCTCATCTTCAATAAGCTCAATTGCTGTCTCAGAACTCATAACACCGCTACCCAAATCAGCTAAAACTATAACCCCATCACCGTCATTAGCCTCTTTAATTGCTTCGGAAATACGAATCGCATCTGTGCCTATGGTTTTGTCCTCCAGGCCAGCTGCGCATACGATTCCCTTGTGGGTAGGTGCAATCTCACTAGTCAAATCCTTTAGCCCCTCAGCAATCTTCCAGCTATGGGACACAAGAACCAATCCAACCATTAAATCCCCCTTTCTGCTACATTATCCTTTCAAGAAATCTCTGATAGTTTCCAAAGTCAATGTAGCTGAAGTAGCGCCTGGATCCTGGTGACCAACGCTTCTTTGTCCAAGGTAACTTGCGCGTCCCTTTGTAGCCGCAATTGTTTTGGTGTACTCCACACCCTCAGCAGCTGCTGCACAAGCGGCATCTAGAGCTTCGTTTAAATCAGCTCCTGCATCAACCTTTTCAGAGAAAGCATCGTAAGCTGGCATAAGTGCATCAAGCATTGTCTTTTCGCCTTTTACAGCTTTGCCTCGCTTTTGGATACCAGCGATTGCTGCTTCGAGAGCGGCCTTAAAGTCCTCTGGGGAAACGGCAGTTTTTCCCGCGAACACCTTGGCTGCCTCCATATAAGCTGTACCGTAAAGTGGTCCGGATGCTCCACCAACGGTAGATAAAAGTGTCATACCTGTTTTCTTGAGAGCGGCCCCAATATCGCCCTCTTCTTCAGGTACTTTCTCCACTACAGCTGCAAATCCACGAGCCATATTTACCCCATGGTCTGCATCGCCGATTTCTCTGTCTAAGTCAGTCAGGAAATCCTTGTTGGCCATTATTTTGTCGCCTATTTCTTTTAGGCACTGGTATACTCTAGTAGCCATAAAACTAGTCCCCCTTCTCATAATTTTTACCACCAAAGTCTTATATGAGTATTATAACAAATCCTATATTAGCCGGCGAAATTTTTTCGTTGTGTTTTCGTACAAAAAGAAAAAGAGCCACCCGTACATTTTGCACGAGTGGCCCTAGTATTTTTAATTAAAGATTCTCATCCGCATATTTTTGGATGTTGCTGGCATTGGCATAACGAGTAACCTCGTCTCCATTAACAACTACAAGAGTAGGCGCCTGCATAACACCATATTTTTTAGTCAAATCCTGCTGCTCCTCTGCATCTACAAGGATGTAATCCTCATCCTCGAGAATCTCTTTTGCTCTAGCGCAGTTAGGACATGTCTTTGTTGTGAAAAGATATTTTACACCTGTGTCCTTTTCCTCAGAAACGATCTCAAGATTAACCTGTGGCTGCTTTGCTGCTGCAGTCTTCTCACCAGCACGTCTGCATACAGAACCTGCTATATCATAAAGCTTACGATTCTTGTATTCCTGAGTCTTGCCCTCGTTCCAGTTCTGAACTGGACGATAGTAACCAGTGATTCGGCTATATACCTCAGCTGTCTTGCCGCAGTGTGGACATGTGTAATGCTCACCTGCTATGTAGCCATGCTCCTTACATACTGAGTATGTTGGAGAAAGTGTATAGTATGGCAATCTATAATTTTCAGCAATCTTGCGAACAAGATTGGCAGCTGACTCCCATGTAGGAAGCTTCTCACCGATAAACGCATGGAATACTGTACCAGATGTATAAAGTGTCTGGAGCTCATCCTGAACCTCAAGAGCATCAAATATATCTGATGTAAACTCAACTGGCATATGTGAGCTGTTTGTATAGAAAGGAGTGTCTCCTTCTTTACCTGCTGTGATGATATCTGGGAACTGCTCTCTATCATGCTTTGCAAATCTGTATGTTGTAGACTCAGCAGGTGTAGCCTCAAGATTGTAGAGGTCACCGTACATCTCCTGATAATCAGAGAGTCTCTCACGCATGTGATTGAGAACGTCTTTTGTAAATTCCTGTACTCTCTTATCTGTCATATCAGCACGAAGCCAATTAGCATTAAGACCAACTTCGTTCATACCGATAAGTCCAATTGTAGAGAAGTGGTTGTTAAATGTACCAAGATATCTCTTAGTGTATGGATATAATCCCTCATCAAGAAGCTTTGTAATAACGCCTCTCTTGATTTTAAGTGAACGAGCACTAATATCCATAAGTCTATCTAAACGAGCATAGAAATCTGCCTCGTCCTTAGCCTGGTATGCGATACGTGGCATGTTGATAGTAACAACGCCAACAGATCCTGTGCTCTCGCCTGAGCCAAAGAAACCGCCTGACTTCTTGCGAAGTTCTCTAAGGTCGAGACGAAGACGGCAGCACATAGAACGAACATCGCTTGGCTCCATATCTGAGTTGATATAGTTGCTGAAATATGGAGTACCATATTTTGCAGTCATCTCAAATAAGAGTCTGTTGTTCTCAGTATCTGACCAATCAAAATCACGAGTAATAGAATATGTAGGGATAGGATACTGGAATCCACGGCCATTAGCATCACCCTCAATCATAATCTCAAGGAATGCCTTGTTGACCATATCCATTTCCTTCTTGCAGTCCTTGTACTTGAAATCCATTTCCTTGCCACCAACGATAGCTGGAAGCTCTGCCAAGTCATTAGGTACTGTCCAATCTAATGTGATATTAGAAAATGGTGCCTGTGTTCCCCAACGAGAAGGTGTGTTAACACCATATATAAATGCCTCAAGGCACTTTTTAACTTCTTCGTATGAAAGATTATCAGTCTTAATAAATGGTGCAAGGTATGTATCAAATGATGAGAATGCCTGAGCGCCAGCCCATTCATTCTGCATGATACCGAGGAAGTTTACCATCTGGTTGCAAAGTACTGAAAGGTGCTTAGCAGGAGCTGAAGTGATCTTGCCAGTAATACCACCAAGTCCCTCCTGGATAAGCTGCTTTAATGACCATCCTGCACAGTAACCTGTGAGCATTGAAAGATCATGAATGTGGATATCTGCGCTGCGGTGTGCATTTGCAATCTCCTCATCATAAATCTCTGAAAGCCAGTAATTTGCAGTGATTGCACCAGAGTTAGAAAGGATGAGGCCACCTACAGAATATGTAACTGTAGAGTTCTCCTTAACTCTCCAATCCTCTACCTTAACATAGCTATCTACTACATTTTTATAATCCAAAACTGTAGACTTCATGTTGCGCATCTTCTCGCGCTGCTTTCTATATAAAATGTATGCTTTTGCAACATCTGTATATCCAGTCTGCTCAAGTATATTTTCTACAGAATCCTGAATGTCCTCTACAGTGATTTTGCTCTCTTTAATTTTTGACTGGAAATCAGCCGAAACACGAAGCGATAATAAACCGATTATATCGTCATTGTATTCCTTTCCAGTTGCCTCGAAGGCCTTTGCGATTGCATCGTTAATCTTCCCCAAATTAAACTCTGCTATTTCACCATCTCTTTTTACTACGTCAAACAATTTTCCTCACCAATTTCCTTTCTCTAGTATCCTTAAAACATGTCAAAAAAGGACTCCCCCTGTAACCTTTTTGCTTTGCCAGCTAAGTGTTGCATTAAGGTACTTTCGACTTGAGTATATGTTATCAAAATATAGGGTGAGGGGTCAATGTTTAATCACTATATATTGTGCTTTTCGTCATTATTACCTAAAATCCCATTTCACTTTTGAATATTTTCTAGGTAGAATTACGATTCAACACACACAATATTTGGTATTTAAACATAAAAAAGACACACTACATATTGTAGCGTGTCTTTAGCATTTCTATCGCGTTTGTAGGAATATTAGCTCCTTTTTTGCAACCTCATCATTAGGGTAAGATTCAAGATATTGTGTCAATGCATCGCATGCTTCGGTGAACCTACCTAGGTGTTCAAGAGCTGAAACCTGTCCCTTCAAAAGGTCAGGCATATTGTCTATTGATTTAAGACTCAACCCAGCTTCATAGTACCCCAAAGCATTCTCATAATTTCCATTAGCCATCTCAATGTCACCTAAAGTAGCAAGTGCCTCGCTTGTGACATCTTCGGATTTTGCGTACTCTTCTAACAATTTCTGGGCCTTGTCATAGTCACCCTGATCCTGATATATCTTGGCGAGATAAAGTCTAGCCTCCACGATATCCTTGTCTACTGCCTTCTGCAATAACTCCTGAGCCTGAGAAGTCTGACCAAGCATATAGTTGATTCTGCCCTTGTAATAGCCAGCCTCCGCAGATTTATCCGAAATCTGGAGCGCATTATTTAAATATACCTTGCCCTGATCTGTATATCCAAGAGAATCAAGATTCTCGTATATTTCTATATAAAGAAGATAATTCTTTTTATCTACTTCAACAGCCTTATCATAATCCAAAATTGCCTTTCCTACCTCACCTTCAGAAGCATAAATACTTCCTCGCAAAAAGTAAGGCTCATAATTGTCGCCATCATATTTAATCAAAGCCTCGTAGGTAGCTGCCGCCCCCTCGAAATCGCCAGATTTAAACTGAGCTGCCGCTTTGTAGTAATTAATGTCTATTTCCAAATCAGTGACTTTTCCAATGGAGCACCTCAAAGCCTTATCAAATAACTTGATAGCAGTCTCATAATCACCTGCATCAAGGGCCTCTACTCCCTGGTCACGCAAGTCAATTTCCTTTTGACTATGTCCGCCACAAGCCACCATTGTTGCCGCAATATATAGAGATAATCCTATAACAAGAAGTTTCTTTTTCATAAATCATTTCCTAACTATAAGTATTAGAGTTACTAACACCACATCCCCTCGATGAATAACTCACTTACCTATTTACTTTAAAGCAAGTCAACCTAAATTGCCACACTAAATGTGCATTAATTCAAGTTCATCTTCTAGAGATTTTATTAAAAACGAATAAATGCTATAATCAAAGCTAATATTTAATATGTATATACGGGAGGTTTTTATTTGGATTCGCATACGACAGTTCGTTTTGTAATTCTTTTCATTTTGTTGGCACTATCTGCTTTTTTCTCATCAGCAGAGACAGCCCTTACAACAGTTAATAAAATAAAAATCAAAACCATGGCTGATGACGGTGACAAAAAAGCTGCTAGGGTTTTAAAGGTTATCAACCGTCCTAAGAAAATGCTTTCAGCTATTCTCATAGGAAACAATATCGTGAACCTGTCAGCATCTTCTTTGGCCACTACCCTTGCAATTGATTTGCTAGGTAACAAGGGCGCCGGCATCGCAACAGGTATTCTCACCTTATTAATATTGATTTTCGGAGAAATCACACCTAAGTCACTTGCTACAAGCTATTCCACCAGGCTCAGCCTACATTTTGCCCCTATAATAGGCGGCACCATGTGGCTATTTACACCTGTGATTGCAATAGTCAATTTCCTATCGGGATTATTCATCAGACTTTTTGGCATCGACCCTGATTTCAAGGACAATACAATTACAGAGGAAGAAATCCGCACAATGGTTGATGTCAGCCACGAAACAGGTGAAATCGAAAGTGATGAGCGTACTATGATTCACAAGGTATTTGATTTTTCTGATGCCACAGCAAAAGAAGTTATGATTCCTCGAATCGACATGACCATGGTAGATGCCGATATTTCCTACCAGGAGTTAATTGAGGTTTTCAAAGAAGACATGTACACAAGACTTCCGGTTTGTGAGCCAGACACTCACAAAGTCATCGGAATAGTCAATATGAAGGATTTCCTCGGACTTACTCCGAATTCTGATTTTTCTATTAAGAACTATTTGCGAGATGCTTATTTCACCTACGAGATGAAAAACGTATCAGATCTTTTCGATGAAATGCGAAAGGAAGCCGCTTCCCTCTCCATCGTTTTGGATGAATACGGCGATTTATCCGGTATGATTACTCTAGAGGATTTATTGGAAGAAATCGTTGGAGAAATCCGTGATGAATACGATGAAGATGAGGAAGATCCTGTTGTTCGCATCAGCGACAGAGAGTACCAGGTACTTGGCTCAATGAACTTAGAGGATTTGTGTGATATCATCCCTCTTGGCTTCTCTAGCGAGGACTATGACACAATCGGCGGTTATATTGTTGGAGCATTTGACCACTTCCCAAATGTTGGCGAGACCTATGTTTCAGAAGAAGGCATTATAGTCAGAGTACTGGCTGTTGAAAAGAAACGAATAACCAAGCTTAGAATAAAGCTTCCTGTTCCAACAGACGAATCGCAAACAAAGTAATATTTACAATTAAGCCCATGCCACCAGCTATTTGAAAGATTTCACGTAGTCTTTTATCTTTGGCAAGGGCTCTTTTTTTGCCTTTATTTTTTCTTGCAAGATTTCCTTCATGCTTTTTCTCATCTACAACACAGCAATCATAATCCAGAATAATAAAACTCACTAGGCCAATTGTGTTTACAACTGCAAATATTAACAGGGTAATATCGTTACTATATTTTAGGTAAATTAATAAATTGCAGAATAATAAGACAGATTTCTCAAATAACAGTTTTGTCCTCTGCTTTTTCATATAAGTTAGAAATCTATCATTTTCAGTTTCCCACAAAGAAAATCTCTCATGTGTTAGAACTTCCAATTCATGCAAGTCTACAAGACTGTAATTACCAACTTCAAGTTCATTTTCTGAAAGATATCTGTGCATATAGTTAATAGGTTCGCAACCTAATTTTCTTTCAATATAGGAAAATCCTGCAGACACATACACTCTGTTATCAGCCTGCTTCTCCTGATACCTTATTGCTCTGATCAATATACTCCTAAGATATCTATTATTTCCAAAGCTATAATAAAGCTCTCTAAGAAGCTCAATGCTATCAGCGCACTTAGGTAACAGCCTAAGGACACGTTTAATATACAGCTCTTTTATAGCTCTTTTCTTTTTTTCTCTACGCCTTCTCAGGGCACAATAAATAATCGAGCAAAATTCAACTAGGCCCCAGAGTATAAAGCTAGCAGCAATATTATTAAATTTAAATTTCATTTTATATGGGTATAAATAAGAAAATAAATAATAAGAAAAACGACACGCCAAAGACGTGCCGTAATAGTAACATAACAATTCTAATATTTCAACTAAAACGGGAACATCAGCGCATTTATAATTTCCTCCGGAAATGGCGCTGATGGTGGTATAGTTATTTTTGCATAGCTAAAAAACTATTGCTTTTCAGGTTCTGGATAATCCACACCGAATGTCTCTACTGTAACCTTCTTCATCTTCTGCTCTGTCAAAGGTCTATCTGACCAGTCAGTATCAACCTCTGCAATTTTATTTACAATATCCATGCCCTCGATAACCTTACCAAAAGCTGCATAATCCCCATCAAGATGTGGACTATTCTTATGCATAATAAAGAACTGGCTTCCTGCTGAGTCAGGGAACATTGTACGAGCCATAGAAAGAACACCTGGCTCATGCTTTAAGTCATTCTTAAATCCATTGCTTGAAAACTCTCCCTTTATTGAGTATCCAGGGCCGCCCATACCTGTTCCATCTGGATCTCCGCCCTGTAACATAAAGCCCTTAATAACTCTGTGGAAGATAACTCCATTGTAAAAGTCATGATTAATAAGACTAATGAAGTTGTTAACTGTGTTTGGAGCAACCTCAGGATAGAGCTCCGCCTTGATGATGTCTCCATTTTCCATTTCAATTGTAACTACTGGATTCTGTGCCATTATTTAATCTCCTTATTTCTTACCTACGCCTGTTACGTTCTCAAGACTTGGATATTGCACCGCTCGATTAACACATCTCGCTAAGCAACACCAAGAGCTTGATAACTACAGGCTATTCTATTAATTAATTCCAGTTTAAACTACTTCGCTGGTCATATTCACAAGCCTTAGTATTTCTTCGCTCATCTGACACGATTCTCTTAAGAAATCTAAGGGCTTGTGAATTACCCGCTCATATCAATTTTATAGTTTCTCTAATATAGATTTCGCATCACCCAAATATGTATTAACCACGTCATAAATGCGGCCTGCGTCTGCTGCTGTAGCAAAGCTTCTGTCCATTGGCATCTTGCCAAGTACAGGAACATTAAGGCTTGCTGCCACTTCGTCAATATGGCTCTCGCCAAATATCTCAATTTTCTTGCCGCAATCTGGACATGATATATATGAATAATTCTCCACAAGGCCAAGCACTGGGATGTGCATCATCTCAGCCATGTTGTATGCCTTCTTAACTATCATCTGAACCAATTCCTGTGGACTGGTAACAATGATAATACCGTCTACTGGAAGTGATTGGAAACATGTAAGTGGCACATCGCCTGTTCCAGGTGGCATATCTACAAACAGATAATCTACGTCGCCCCACTGAACATCTGTCCAGAACTGTTTAACTACACCTGCGATAACAGGACCTCTCCAAACAACTGGTGATTCCTCATCATCAAGCATAAGGTTTATAGACATTATCTTTGTGCCGTCCTCAGCAACCTCTGGAAATGTACCCTCGTCATTGCCTGTAGCTGGACCATGAACACCAAACATCTTTGGAATAGATGGACCAGTAATATCGGCATCCAATACACCAACAGAATATCCTGCGCGAGCCATAATGCCTGCAAGTGATGATGTAACAAGTGACTTTCCAACGCCACCCTTACCTGATACAACTCCGATAACATGCTTTATATTTGAATTCTTATTAGGCGCCTCAAGAAACGCTGTATTTCTAACACCCTTTTTAGCTGCTGAAGCAGATGGACATCCTTCACATGAGCCTCGACTGCATGAGCTAGCTGATGAACATGAACTACTGTCTGCCAATTTCTTTACCTCCATTAATTATCATACGAGCTCAATTATATCACACATAATATAATTCCGGTATCAAACATTTTCACTGTTTGATAGTTTTAAAATTCCACGTCTAAGAACGTCCATTTTATCCTCTTTTATCTTGTTGACCTCTATATCAACCTAACAACCGACTTATCCACAATATCCACAATCATATTTTTTAGGTTGAGGATAACTTCACTTTTTCAATTTTTGCTGTGGAAATCTATTTTTCGTCATTTTTGAAATCCCTTTATTTTAAAAGCTTTATGACAGTTTTCCACAATAGTGACACTTCAATCAACAACTAATTTTTACCCACAATGTTATCCACAATTGTAAATAAATATGATTTGGTTGAAAAAGTAATGTGAATATTGGATAATCAAAAATAGATAAATCAAGATATAAGGAGTTAACATGACAGACACAAAAAAGGTACTATCCTTTGCAGTTGAATTAGGAGACATCTTGCTCAGAAACGGAGCAGAGGTGTATCGAGTAGAGGATAGCGTACTGGCAATTTTAAATTCATACGATATCACCGACTGTGACGTATACGTACTCAGCAATGGAATATTTGCTAGCGCAGACGAGGTGACAGAACATGCCAGTTCGATGATCAGACATGTGCCTATGTACCCAATGCACTTAGGTCGCATAGCAGCCCTAAATCATTTATGCAGAGAAGTATGTGCACATAATATTTCAATAGAAGATGCATGGACAAAATTGGGAGAATGCAAAACACTCCCTGGATACAGTCCACTAGCATTATTAATAGCAACTGGAATCGGCTGCGGTGGATTTGCATATTTATATGGAGGAACACCACTCGATTCAATAATGGCAATTTTAGTAGGAATGGTACTGAGAGTATTTCTTATGTTCCAGAAGAAGACCTATTCTAAAACAATGACAAACGTATTTGGCAGTATAGTGGTTTCCCTTACCGCAATACTTATGTATGCTGTAGGCTTGCCAGTCCATTACGATAAGATAATAATCGGTGGCATAATGCCGCTGGTTCCAGGAATACCACTTACCAACAGTATCAGAGATTTCATCAACAGTGATTATTTATCTGGTTCTATCAGATTAATCGATGCATTGCTTACTGCCTTCTGTATAGCCGTAGGTGTTGGTATTGTAATCACCATCGCACACTTAATAGGAGGAGGTGCATACATCTAATGATAGTTAATTATATTATTCAGTTTGTAATAGCTATGATTGCAACTTTAGCATTTGCCATAGTTTTTTCTGCACCAAAATCAGAGCTCTTATACTGTGGTATTTCCGGTGGCATAGGATGGATTTTCTATTTCATAATTATGGAGGCACTTGGCGCTCCTACTCTCGGAAATGTTGTAGGCTCATTTTTACTTACAGTCTTTTCAAGAACTTTTGCCGCAAAACGCAAAAATCCCGTCACCGTGTACCTAATCGCAGGAATATTCCCACTGGTACCTGGTGCCGGAATCTATTACACTTCTTATTATTTAATTACAAATGATATGAGCATGTTTTCAAGCTACGGCCTGTCCACAATAAAGACAGCCGGCGCAATTGTTATGGGAATTATATTCGGTATGGCCTTCCCACAGAGCTGGTTTAATAAAGCTTTTGCACCTTACGATCGTAAGTAATAAGGCCATTAACCTCCTCTTCCACATCGGTGGCTTGAGTATAGACAGCTCCTGCAAGTCCCTCTTCTTTGAGGGACTTTATTTTTGCCATAAGTTTATCATAATAAGCCTGCAAATCTTTTGGCTGAGAAAATCTCTTATAACCATAGAGAAAATCCTTTTTCACATGTCCTCCCACCTTAAGGGAAGGTCCACCATACTCAGATATTACGTAAGGACGGGCTCCTTTTTTCACTCGAAGTTCTTCGAAATATAGATGCTCAGAATACACATCTCCACAGCCTTCATGGAACCAGCCAGAAGCAGCATCAAATGGTCTTGTTGTATCGAATTTTTTAGCAAATTCTAGGTTTCCCTTTGCATCAAACTGTCCCCAGCCCTCATTAAACAAGCACCATTGACCAATGCATGGGACACTGTAAAGCTGTTTCATCATATCCCTGCATTCCATACGCCATAATTCCTTGGATTTCTCTGTATTTCGACCTGTAAATTTTAGGAAAATCTTGTTCTTGTCCTTTGTATTTCCAAAAGGTCGCACAAGAGTAGGAATATTGCAAATCATATTCATATTGTACTCAGTACCACCATTTACAATATCCTGCCATACAATCATGCCGATTCTATCGCAGTGAAAATACCAGCGCATTGGCTCAAGCTTGCAATGTTTTCTAATCATGTTAAAGCCCAAGCTTTTAATGGTCTCTATGTCAAAAATCATGGCATCATCACTTGGTGGAGTCATAAGGCTCTCAGGATAATACCCTTGATCCAAAACACCATTCATAAAGTATGGCTTGTGGTTAAGAGTCAATCGTGGAATACCATTCTCATCTACATCAACTCCAAAATGGCGCATAGTAAAATATGTTGAAAAACAATCTTTGCCATATTCCACATTTACAAAATATATATTAGGCTCCTCAGGAGTCCAAAGCTTATATTTATCTAGCTCTATATGTGCATAGATATGATCATCGCTGATTTTATCGATACTATATCTTTTAATTAAATCCTGATTAGAGGAACTAGCAACTATCTGTCCCTTCATTTCTGAGACCTTAAATATGAAATCCACCCTATTTCTATCTATATCAGGAGTTATTTTCATATTGGTAACATAAGCCTTTGGAACCCACTCCATCCAAACAGTCTGCCAGATACCGCTTTGTGCTGTATACCACATACCGTGAGGATCCAAGCATTGCTTACCTCTTGCGTAGCCTACCTTATCTGTGTAATCACGGACTTTTACCTTGATTTCATTAGAACCTTCTACTACATATTCAGTTATATCAAATGAAAATGAGGTATAACCTCCCTCGTGTGTTCCGAGGGATATTCCATTAATAGATACATGAGCGACCTGATCTACTGCCCCAAAATGCAAAATAAGATTTTTAGACTTTTTGACCTTTTCTAATGTAAATACCTTTGTATATTCCAAAGTCTCCTCTGGAAGAAGCACATGTTGAACAGTGCCAGAAAGGCTGGTCTCAGGCGAAAATGGCACCTCAATTGGTCCGCTACAAATAACCTGCCCCTGACCGCTCAAAATCCTATAATCCCATTTACCATTCAAGTTAATGTAAGATTTACGCTGCAGCTGTGGCCTAGGATATTCTTGTAACCCAGTATATTTAAAGTCTGTAGACAGATCATAGGAAACGGCATTTTTCCTCGGTCTGCTAATAGCATGTAGCATAGATTTGAAGTCCATGTAATCCTCCCCAGCTAAATTCTAATTTCGCTATTTTTCCTCTTAACCCAAGCTTTATACACTATAATCAAGCAGATACTATGTACTGTCAACGTCAAGAACCAGCTACCTGGATAGCTGAAAAACAGTACAGCTTCTGTATGATGACTCTGAAAATATGTAGCAATCCAAATAAGTCTTGTAACACAGGCGCCAAGCAATGATACAACCATAGGAACTGTAGAATGGCCCAAGCCTCTAAGTCCACCACAGAGTGTATCCATTATTCCGCACAAAAGATAAGGGCAACATACCCAAAGCAGTCTCACGGTACCTGCAGCTACCGCTCTTGTAATATCCTCATTGCTATCCATATAAATCGGCAACAATTGAGGCGCAAAATGATATGCAAGATTTCCCATAGTAAGACCTACAACACTAACAATTGCTAAGGTATCAAAAATAACTCTCTTAACTCTCTTCTCATCACCTGCGCCATAGTTTTGACCAACAAATGTCACAGTGGTCTGAGATACTGAGTTCATAGAAATATATACAAATCCCTCTATGGAAGATGCCGCTGCAGAGCCTGCCATAACGGCTTCTCCAAAAGAATTAATTGCAGATTGAATAACTACGTTAGATAGTGAAAATAAGGAACCTTGAATACCTGCAGGCAATCCCATGGTAACTATCTTCTTAAGAATCTTGCCGTCTATAGATATCTTAGTAATATCCAGCTTAAGGGAGTCATTTTTTCTCATCAAAAAGACCACAAGCATTCCACAGGAAATGTAGTTTGATGTAACAGTTGCAATGGCAACGCCTGCTACTCCTAACCTAAACCCGATTACTAAAACGAGATTTAATAATACATTCACTATACCTGCTATTGTTAAAAAGAAAAGTGGATGCGCTGTATCTCCAGATGCTCTTAAGATAGCAGCTAAAAAGTTATAAAGCATTATTGCTGGCATAGCAATAAAATATATCTGCACATAAAGAACAGCTAGATTAATAACATTGGTAGGAGACCCCATAAGTAAAAGCATTGGGCGGGCTCCAAAAACACCAACAAATATTAATACTATTCCGCATATAAGGGAAAAGGCTGTGCTTGTATGAATTGTTTTCTTAACATCAACTTCATTATTAGCGCCATAGTATTGAGCTGCACACACATTAGCACCAACAGACATTCCTATAAAAAGATTTGTCATTAGATTTATAAGAGATGAAGTGGAACCCACAGCACTAAGACTTGCTTGCCCCGCAAATCTACCCACAACAATTACATCAGCTGCGTTAAACAGAAGCTGTAATACTCCAGAAAGGATTATTGGAATTGTGAAAATTATCAATTTGCCCAATAGTGGGCCGTGGGTCATGTCTAGTCTTCTACTTGTATTCATAGTAATGATTTTATCACTTAACTTCCAATTCTACACTAACAAATTGGTCAGAATTATCACTATTTGAAATCACCGTATCAACGCATATATTTCCTTCATCACTGACAGTAAACTCTGTGGTTGCCTCTACGGAAAATGAATCCCCTGCATTATGAAATGTTCCTTCATGCACATTTGCTTTTGCAGTTCCTCCCATTGGCACACCTAACACATCTCCAACAGTTACATCTTCACTATTTTCCACATTTTCCTCAATAGTTGACGATGATTGATATCCTGCAATATATTGTACCTTCTCTTCATTTCCTACCTGTGTTGGGAAATCATAAATTAATGATGCAACCGTGTTCGGACATCTTTCTGGTGTATGTTCAGCTGTTGGTTCATACTCTCCCGAAACACTATATTCATCAGAAGATGTCCACACTAATGTCAAATTAAATCGGTCTCCAACTCCTTGATATGCCCCATATACTGACTGATCATTTTCACTATGTAAAATATAATAATATACTGTATCTCCAGACACCATTTGTACAACTATTGGCCCTGAAGGAGTTGGTGCAGGATCAGGCGTTGGATTTGGACTTGGCGCTGGGTCTGGCACTGGTGCTGGATTAGGCGCTGGAGCTGGAGCAGGCGCTGGAGCTGGAGCTGGAGCTGGCGCTGGAGCAGGAGCTGAACTTGGTGGTGGACCTGGAGTCTCCACTGAAGTTACTTCAAGCCTCTTTCCATAAACCACCTCAGCAACTTCATAAAAGCTATCAGTACCAAATAACTTTGCAGCAAAATATACTGCTGGTGTAATTATAATAGAAGAATCAGCTAATGAAACAACAGTAATATTTCTATTAGCACATGCCTCTAATGTAGGCTCAATTCTATCTTCACTATCAAAATAAATAAGATAATGCTCATAATATTTAACTGGATTATTTCCAAATTCAATATATAAATCCGGATTCAAAGCTCGATATGCTGAAGGGTTAAAAAATGGGCAGCAGTCTCTACCTTCAAAAACACCATAATTAATAAAGTGATTAAGCAAAGCCTCATAACTATCGCCATATTCATCTACTACATCACTATTATTCCTTTTATAAAAATCATAATCAAAAAATACTTTTAATATGTTAACCTCATCTTCGCTAAGAGTTCGATATTTAACTCTTGTCATATCTTCAGCTTGAGTGAGGGTTTGGGCATTACTAGTTATAGGCATAACAATAATAGCAACCATTACAGTTACTATAATTGAAAATAGAATTGTAAAGATATGCCTCTTTTCCATTCACACTACTCCATAGTAAACCTATTATAATAAATATATATTAATATATATTTGTGGCTAAAAAAAGTGTAAATGGCAAACTTTCAATGAAAATCAACTCTTATAATACTTAAAGGCGAGCCCATCTGGACTCGCCTTTAATAAAATTAAAGAAAGAAATTATAGGAAAAATCTAATCTTCGGAAAGAGTAGATATTACCCCATTTTAATTGGACCGAATTACTTGTTAGCTAACTCAGCCTTAAGTGCCTCAGTAAGAGCTGGAACGATCTTGTTAAGATCTCCAACGATACCGTAATCAGCTACGTCAAAGATAGGAGCTGTCTCATCCTTGTTGATAGCGATGATAATATCTGACTCTTCCATACCTGCTGTATGCTGAATAGCACCAGAGATACCGATTGCAAAATATACGTTAGGACGTACAGTCTTACCTGTCTGACCTACCTGAAGATCCTTTGGCTTCCAGCCTGAATCTACAACGGCACGTGAGCAAGATACTGTAGCGCCAAGAACCTCTGCAAGATCATCAAGAAGCTTGAAGTTCTCTGCAGAACCAACACCACGACCACCAGATACAAGAATCTTTGCATCCATGATATCAACTGTTGTTGCAACGTTCTTTACAATATTAAGAATCTCAACGAATCTGTTGTTCTCTTTGATTTCTGGGTTGAAGTTGATAACTTCTGCCTTGCGGCCAGCAACCTTATCAAGCTTCTGCATAACACCTGGACGAACTGTAGCCATCTGTGGACGGTTGTCTGGGCATGCGATTGTAGCGATTGTGTTACCACCGAATGCTGGACGAGTCATAAGAAGCTGATTGTGCTTCTGCTCCTGACCTTCTCTAGCCTGAAGTGGGAAATCACCAATCTCAAGTGATGTACAGTCAGCTGTAAGACCTGTCTGAACTCTAGCTGAAACTGTAGGACCAAGATCACGACCGATTGCTGTTGCACCAACAAGCATGATCTCTGGCTTGTACTCATTAATATAAGCTGTAAGAGCCTGTGCATATGGCTCTGTACGATATGTCTCAAGTGCTGGATCATCGATAACAACAACCTTGTCTGCACCGTACTCACCAAGCTCATCTGCAAGGTTTGCGATACCCTTACCAAGTACTACTGCTGTTACGTCTGTTCCTAAATCTGCTGCAAGCTCGTGTGCCTTGCCGATAAGTTCGAAGGCAATTGAGCTAAGTTTATTATCAACCTGCTGAGCGAATATAGCTACGCCCTTGTATTCTTCTAATGACATTCTATTTGCCTCCTCTTATTAAATTACATGCTTTTCTTTAAGCTTGCTAACGATGTACTCTACTGACTCCTTAGGGTCAAGAGCTACCTTCTCGCCTGCGCCCTTACGTACCTTATCAGATGCCTTAGCAATCTTTGTTGGAGAACCAGCAAGACCGATGTTAGCATCATCAAGATCTGTAAGATCATCTCTACCCCAAACTGTTACTTCCTTATCGAATGCATCGAAAATTCCGCCTGGAGTCATGTAACGTGGCTCGTTGAGCTCTGCAAGAGCTGTAATAAGACAAGGCATCTGAGCCTTGATCTCATGATATCTATCCTCATACTGACGCTGAACGATAACGCTGTTACCCTCAACTTTGATAGCCTCAGCATAAGAGATTACAGGAAGGCCAAGGTGCTCAGCGATCTGAGGACCAACCTGTGCTGTATCACCATCGATAGCCTGACGACCTGTGATAATAAGATCGTAATCAAGCTTCTTAAGACCAGCTGCAATTGTAGAAGAAGTTGCCCATGTATCAGCACCACCAAGGCGTCTATCTGTGATAAGAACTGCCTCATCAGCACCCATAGCAAGAGCCTCACGAAGCATATCATCAGCCTTTGGAAGACCCATTGTTACAACTGTTACCTTTGCACCTGTCTCATCCTTAAGACGAAGAGCAGCCTCAAGACCTGCCTTGTCATCTGGATTCATAATTGCGAGCATTGAAGCTCTATCAAGAGTTCCATCTGGGTTAAACTTTACGCCGCCCTTTGTATCAGGAACCTGTTTAATACATACTACGATATTCATGTATTTAATCTCCTTTAACTAAAAAAGTGTTAATTACTTGAGCATTGCGCCAGAGATAACAAGTCTCTGAACCTCAGATGTTCCTTCGTAAATTTCTGTGATCTTAGCGTCACGCATCATACGCTCAACATCGTACTCTCTTGTATAACCGTAACCACCGTGAAGCTGTACAGCCTTTGTAGTAACAGCCATAGCTGCCTCAGCTGCGAAAAGCTTAGCCTCAGCTGCCTCGATAGAGTAGCTTGTTCTGTGATCCTGTGTATAAATGTCCTTTGTGCATGCAGCATTGTATACAAGATACTTAGCAGCATCCATACGAGCCTTCATATCAGCAAGCTGGAATGCTGTGTTCTGGAATGCAGCGATTGGACGACCAAACTGCTTTCTTTCCTTTACGAAATCGATTGTTGCATCGATTGAGCCCTCGCCAATACCAAGAGCCTGAGCAGCGATACCAATACGTCCACCATCAAGTGTGTGCATAGCGATACCAAATCCCTTACCTCTTGGTCCAAGGATGTTATCCTTTGGAATACGGCAATCCTGGAAGATAAGCTCGTATGTAGAAGAAGCACGGATACCCATCTTCTTCTCCTTTGTACCGAATGTAAATCCTGGTGTGTCCTTCTCAACGATGAAAGCTGAGAACTTCTTAGACTTACGTCCCTTAGCATCCTCAACGATATCTGTTACAGCGAATACGATGTAGATATCAGCTTCCTTACCGTTTGTGATGAAGCACTTAGAACCGTTAAGTACCCAAGAATCTCCATCCTCTACAGCCTTACACTGAGCACCCTGTGCATCTGTACCAGCACCTGGCTCTGTAAGTGCGAAAGCACCAAGCTTCTTACCACTAGCAAGTGGAACTAAGAACTTCTGCTTCTGCTCTTCTGTACCATATGTAAGAATAGGATCGCAGCAAAGAGATGTATGTGCTGAAACGATAACACCTGTTGTACCGCAAACCTTTGAAAGCTCTTCTACACACATAACGTATGTAAGAACATCACAGCCCTGTCCGCCGTACTCCTTTGGAATTGGAATACCCATGAAACCGTACTTCATCATCTTCTCAACGTTTTCACGAGGGAACTGCTCTGTCTCATCAATTTCCTGAGCAAGTGGCTTTACTTCGTTCTGAGCAAACTCTCTGAACAACTGTCTAGCCATCTCATGCTTTTTGTCTAATGTAAAATCCATGATCTGAATCTCCTTAATTTTATTAACAATCCATTGCCCTTAGTTGATCTCCCGCCCGTTACAGCTACAAGCCTAATGATTTCTCCGCTCGACTACATGTCTCGCTTGAGAAATATTAGAGCTTGTTGCTTACAGGCTATTTAAGCTCTTTGAGCAATGGATCTATATAAACAATTTAAAGCCTCATCTGGCTTATTAACGTAACGAATTACTGTGCATCTACTGCTGTCTTTGTGCGATCTGCGTTGTATACGTAGAATCCCTTACCAGACTTGCAACCAAGGTTGCCACCGCGAACCATCTTACGAAGAAGTGGGCAAGCACGATACTTGCTGTCGCCTGTCTCATTGTAAAGAACATCCATGATAGCAAGGCAGATATCAAGACCGATGAAATCACCAAGCTCAAGTGGTCCCATTGGGTGGTTAGCACCAAGCTTCATAGCAGCATCGATACCAGCGATATCAGAAACACCTTCCATCTTGATGAAAGCAGCTTCGTTAATCATTGGGATAAGGATACGGTTAACTACGAAACCAGCAGCCTCGTTAACCTGTACTGGAGTCTTTCCAATCTCCTCAGAAATCTTAACGATCTTGTCAACTGTCTCCTGTGGAGTGTTAACGCCTGCAATTACCTCAACAAGCTTCATTCTGTCAGCTGGGTTGAAGAAGTGCATACCGATCATTGGACGGTTAAGACCGTTACCAATCTCAGTAATTGAAAGTGAAGATGTGTTTGAAGCGAAGATGCAATCAGCCTTAGCAATCTCATCAAGCTCCTTGAATGTAGTCTTCTTAACTTCCATGTTCTCGAATGCAGCCTCAACGATGAGGTCACAATCCTTGCAAAGGTTTTCCTTAAGGCCTGGAGTAATCTTAGCTAAGATAGCATCTACAGCTGCCTGCTCCATTTTACCTTTCTCAACAAGTCTTGCATAACCCTTAGCAATCTTGTCTTTTCCGCCTTCAGCCCACTCCTGCTTAATATCGCAAAGAGCTACTTCATAACCATCAACCTGAGCAAATGCCTTAGCAATACCCTGGCCCATTGTACCTGCGCCAATTACGCCTACTTTCATTTTTATTCCTCCTAATATTTTTAGTACGCTCCAGCTTATACAATCTTCAAAGCTCCCGCAGGCCACCTCCCATACTCGGGTAAGGAAACCTTCCCGCCCGGTGTAGGCCCCTTCCTTACCCGGCATGGGGCCTTCCTGCTCGCGCTTTTGAAGATTGCTTAAGAAGCTGTCGCTCACTTAAATTTTTTAGTTTGTTGAATAATATAAATATTCAAAAGTCGCTTATCGTCTTAACGATTAGCCTTCGTACTTCTCGATGATTGTAGCACAACCCATACCACCACCGATGCAGAGTGTAGCAAGACCCTTCTTGTACTCTGGATTGTGAATCATATCGTAGATAAGTGTTACGAGGATACGAGCACCTGAAGCTCCAACTGGATGTCCAAGAGCGATAGCACCACCGTTTGGATTAAGCTTCTTAAGATCGAAGCCAAGATCCTTACCTACTGCAACTGACTGTGCAGCAAATGCCTCGTTTGCCTCATATACATCAAGATCATCAATTGTAAGACCAGCCTTAGCAAGAGCCTTCTTTGTTGCTGGAACAGGACCAACACCCATGATCTCTGGAGCGCATCCGCCAAGTGCACCAGCTACGAAAGTAGCGAGTGGCTTAACACCAAGCTCCTTAGCCTTCTCCTCTGACATAACAACAAGTGCAGCTGCACCATCGTTGATACCAGAAGCATTACCAGCTGTAACAACTCCGTCTGGATATAAAGCCTTAAGCTTTGCAAGACCTTCGATTGTTGTACCAGGTCTTGGGCCTTCGTCTGTATCGAAGATAACTGTCTCTTTCTTCTTCTTGATTTCGATAGGAACAATCTCATCCTTGAATGCACCAGACTCGATAGCTGCGCAAGCCTTGTTCTGAGAGTTAACTGCGAACTCATCAAGCTCTTCTCTTGTAAGCTTCCACTGCTCAGCTACATTATCAGCTGTCTTAATCATATGATAGTCATTGTATGCATCCCAAAGAGCATCCTTAACCATTGTATCTACTAAAGCGCCCTGGCTGTTTGATGGCCAAGTCATTCTATAACCATAACGTCCGTTTGGAAGTGCAAATGGAGCGAGTGACATGTTCTCCATACCACCTGCTACAACTACATCAGCATCACCAGCGATGATCATCTGTGCTGCCTGGTTAACACAGTTAAGACCAGAACCACAAACAACGTTTGTTGTAACTGCTGTTGTCTCGTTTGGAAGACCAGCCTTGATAGCTGCCTGACGAGCAACGTTCTGTCCTAAACCTGCCTGGATAACACAACCCATGTATACGTGCTCTACGTCCTCTGGCTTGATACCAGCTCTCTTAACTGCTTCCTTAATTACTGTAGCACCTAAGTCAACTGCTGGAATTGCACTGAGTGATCCACCCATAGTGCCGATTGCTGTTCTACATGCACTAGCAATAACTACTTTTTTTCCCATGTTTCTTTCTCCTTTTTAAGAAATACTTTTTTGTTTCCGGTGACTAACATCTAATAATTCTTCAAAATTACGTTGTACAAATTAGACAAATTGCTTTGCGAAAATCTGTTAATTTTTTAACGAACATTCCTCAAAAAAATAGACCTCAGTACGCCGCCGTTGTGAAAATATTAACATAACTGACTTTAAATTACAATCAAAAATTTCGTCATTATTGTATAGACAATGACTTTTTTCTGAATATTCTTCTTCCTTTTAGCCAATTCTCACACTCTGCTCGTTAAAAAATTATCAAGAAACCTTGATTTTTCGTTTAAATGGAAACTTTTCCTGCAAAAATCAGTTTCTAAATTGTGTCTATCAGCGTGAAAATTTTAATTAAATTCATACACGCCAAATCCCTACAAACCTTGAATATTCAAGTTTTTTGCAACAAAAAAGAACAACTGCCGTTAACTGACAGTTGCTCCATCTGTATTCTTGGTGTTTAAAGGTAGCGTGACCTTCACACAGAATTCGTAATCTTTTGCTTCTATTGTAAAATCACCATGGTTATCATTAACATTCTTTCTTATATTATTAATCCCAAAACCATGATTTTCTTTGTCTAACTTCGTAGTCTCTATAGCATCAATATCATCTATTCTTTCGTAAGCCATAGAATTTCTCACAGTCAACTGAGCATATTTATTACCTTCCCTTAAATGAATATGTATATATTTTTCCCTGTCTCCAGCAATGTGCTTTTGCGCCTCAATGGCGTTTACAATCATATTTGAATAAATAGAAGAGAGAGCAATCTCATCAATGAGGATAGGCCTCATCAACCTTCCCTCTAGCCTTAGCTCTATATCCTTATCTAAATGCTCCGCATAATAATTAGTCAGAGCATCGATTATCGTATTTCCGATACTATATCCTTTGTTTACCAAAACGCTGGTCTTATCATACAACTTCTCGATATACTGCTTCAGCTCATCGTAATTACCGTCATCCATTAGACTCTTTAGGCAGATCATATGATTATTCATATCGTGACGATATTTTTTTGTCTCCGCTTCCTTATCCAGTAACGATATATAATAATTTTTCTGAGTCTCGTATAATTCTCGCTCGGCCTTAGCATATTCCTGCACCTTTTCAACCAGCCACTTCTTATATAGGATATTGATTTCTAAAAGCAACAAGGACAAGGCGGCAATGGAAGTGACAACTCGTGCAAAAATTCCTTTGAAATATGATATCTGTATCAAATTGTAAATACTGAATATACATATAAATATATCCAGGCAGCCGATTGTTATTACATAATCTAAAAATTTGCCGACTTTCCTTCTTCTTTCATTAATAAGGGATTCTAAAAATCTCTTTGTCAAAAAGCCAAAAATCAATACAATAGAAAGCTCCACCAGATTATTTAAACATACATCAACGCACTTATTTCCTATATGAAAATATGCTCCATCTGGAAAAAATGCTTTTATAGAAAGAATTATACAGTTATTAATAAGAAGCACTAAAACAGTAGATTCTATTTTCGATACAATGCTACTGTCTATTATCAAAAATACAATTATATATACTAGAAATAGCTCTATTAGGCATAGAGAGCCGTATGATATCTTGTCCTGTAAAAATCCGCTTGTTGCTATTGCAGCTAAAAATCCAAACGCAATAAAGCGCTTGTTTTTCATCTGCAAATTTGCACATTTAATTATCCATATTGCTTCTGTAAGCAAAAAAGCAAACTCAATCAAGGACATAAAAAAATTCATATCAGCCTCCAAAATTCAAGTCATATTCTATGTACGCCTTTTCAAAGCTAAGTAGCTTTCTTCTAGATATTGTCAATTTTTCTCCATTGGTCAATTCTATAATGTTTTTTGACACGCTTTTGATATTCTTAAAACCAACGATATATTGTCTATGTATTCTATAAAAAATCCTTTCATCCAATTCATTTTCTATTTGGTCTAATGAGACACTCTTGGTAAAAACGTTATTTGCCGTATATACCTCAACAGAGCCATTGAAAGATTTGATATATAAAATATCACTCTGCTTAACATTATATTTTATTCGATTTCGAAATAGCTCTAGGGTAGAATTTCCAACAGTTTTATTGATAGCAGAAACAATTGCCTCCTCTACCTCGCTCTCTCGTAAAGGTTTATTTAAATATCTATGGGCATTAAATTTAAACGCTTCACTGTAGCGCTTATCATTACTTGTGGCAATTATAATTTTACAATTCGGATTTACTTTATAGATACGATTTCCAGCACCCATTCCGTCCATCACAGGCATTTCCACATCAAGGAAAGCTATATCTATATCTTCTATATCGTGCAATAAGCCTGCTGCAGAATCATAAATCTTTAAAGCAAAGTATTCATCATCATCTCCATATAACTTTGTCAGCAAGGACAAAATCATCTTCTTTGTAGCATTACAAATTTCAAGCTCATCATCGCAAATCCCTATTGTCGTTCTTCCCATAGACAAATACCCCCTAGAAAATACAAACCAATATTTCATTTACGGTATAAGTATGGTACTAAGAAAAAGTTTCGAAATCAACTTTTTCGGGCATTTTTCGCAACAATTAATAAAAAAAAGAGGCGCAACAGCGCCCCTTTGTAATTTAAAGCTGACCAACATCACTCATATCGCATCTACCGCAAATAACAGTAAGATTGCCATTTCTCATTCGAATGTCGTCCAATAACTTCTTTTCCTCCAAGTCATTTTTCAGCTTAATTCTATATTCGATCTCATACATCGAGCCCATGTTGGTGGTGCGAACTGATAATAAAAGATGTGTTTTAGTGTACTTAGCGAATAAATCATCAAAGATTTCACTATAATCAAGATTCTCTGGAATTGTTATTCTAAGATCCTTTTCATTTGAATCTGCTTCCGCAAATTTGCAGACTGATAAGATAATATGAATAACACATATTAATACTGTAAATATTCCTGCCAAAAGCAACTCGCCTATGGCACAAACAATTCCAATTGCCATTGCAAAGAATACAAATCCAATGTCGCGTGAACTTCCCTGCAACGATCTAAATCTTACCAACGAAAACGCGCCTACAACACCAAGTCCTGTTCCCAGATTTCCATTAACCGCAAGCATGACTACGCATACTAGAACTGGCAAGACAATAAGTGTTCTCGCAAAATTCTTTGATGTCACTCCTGTTCTCATGTATGTAACAGAAATGATAATTCCTAAAACACACGCCACCAAAGCATACCCGATAGCTCCCCAAATTGATAAACTAGTATCTGTGCCTGATGACACAAATGCAGAAAAAAATGATTCCATTAGTCCTTCTCCCTTTTGCAAATTATTAGATTACTGCGCCTCCTAGAATGCTCTTAGCTTCTGCGCCTCTAGCAACTATACCGTCCGCTTCGGTAAGTAGTTGCTTCTTGTAAAAATTTCCGTATTTGGAAAACGAAATTGAGTAAATCTCATATTTTGATAGAAGCTTAGCAAACCAAATTGGCATAGAATCCGCAATTTTTACTTCCATTAACCTGTAACCAGGTGGCAAAAGGTAATCATTTTCATCATCCTTGTATAAAGTCAAATCAAATACGCGGCTGCGTATATCCTTGTCAAATGTGACTCTAAAATCAGGATCCTCTTTGCCAAACATAGCTATTCTGTCATACGCAATATAGCGTTTTGGTTCCAAGTCATAATGATTAAACAAGTAATCAATTTCTTTAAATATTTGATTTGGTTTGGATGGCAAAATTCCATCGATTAAAAACCTTTCGGCTTCTTCCATTGGAACTGCAACTCTCCGTTTGTTTACCAGACCTTTGTATTTCTTTTTAATCTCTAAAAAGCACATACTGTCATAGTCCGGTTCCCCATAGCAACGAACCCTAAACTTCTCCTTGTATTTTGGACCTTCTATGGATGTCCTAATGAGCTCATTACTCTTCGTGTCATAATATATGTTCCTAATAGTGTGAAGCCCATATACATCCATTTCCATATATTCTTCCAACTCTTTTTTGAACATATGATATGTTTTTTCATCCAACAAATATTTTTTCTCATATCTGTTGAATACAATTTGAATCTTGCTCATAAGACGTCCCCCTTACTTATCCACGCATCCATTCAAATATTTGCTGTCCCCATGCATCCATAATGTAACCCCCTTGCATTTTAAATATTTCTAGAGCTCTACGATGATATGATTATAACGTGAAAAACCACGATTAAACGTTTAAGTCCATTAGCGGTATCTATAAGTTGTCTAACGGCATTTTTTCAATAAAAAACAGCCATTCCTATTGATTAATACTCTTTACTAAGAGTTAATTAAATCAAATAAGAATGGCTGTATAATCGTTGATTTTAAAGGCTTTATAGGGCAATTGCCGTCTCAAGCGCAAGCTTCATCATTTCCGTAAACGATTTCTGTCTATCCTCTGCAGGAATTTCCTCAGAAGTTACAAATGAATCAGAAATAGTAAGCATACATGTTGCATTCTTGCCTAGCATATTAGCATTGTTGAAAAGGGCAAAGCTCTCCATCTCAACACAGTCACAACCGCAGCGCTCCTTAACAGCCTTCCAACCGCCCATTTCTGGCGCTGTATAGAACTGATCAGAAGAATGAACCTTTGCAAGCTTAGCATCGATGCCAAGCTCCTTAGCCTTTGCTATTGCTACGTCATTTATCTTTTTGCTTGGGTAAAGAGTTGTCTCCTCCACACCGTTTGTATACTTAGCAAATGTACTATTTGAAAAGGCACTTTCTGCAATTACTACATCAAGAACATTAAGCTTATCTGTGTAGCTTCCAGCAGAACCAATACGAATAATATTTTCTACATCATAGAATGCAAAAAGCTCATATGAGTAAATACCGATTGAAGGCATACCCATACCACTGGCCATTACTGATACAGGTACACCCTTATAAGTACCTGTAAAACCAAGGCAGTTACGAACTGTATTGACACACTTTACATCCTCCAAGAAATTTTCAGCGACAAATTTTGCGCGAAGTGGATCACCTGGCATAAGAACTGTCTTTGCAAAATCACCCTTTTTGGCTTCGTTATGTGGTGTTGCCATAATTATTTTCCTCCTTATTAATTATAGTTATAGAAGTAATGGGCATTAATTACTGTACCCGATGTTCTATCTAAGAAACCTACACCGTCAGTAGGAGCCCCCGCCTCAGCGGCTGCTGCGACCTGAGTGTTATGTAAATTCTGCGCATATGAATATGTGCAGAAGAATAAAGCGTCTGTATTGATATTTCCTGCTATTGCATCAGCCGCAGCCTTTTGACAGCCACTATTTGGTCCCTGAGCAAGAATAAGAGCCACACGTCCTGAAGTAACAGGCGCAAATTGACCAGAAGCATATATAACTCCAGATACCGAGTTAGGGAATTTCGGACTGGCAACTCGATTCATAACTACCGAACCTACCGCTAATCGTCCCGAAGTACCCTGATTATCCGCCTCCGCCTGGATAAGAGCAGCCAAAAGCAAGGTCTCCTCATCTGTGGTACTATATCCACCGCTGTATCCACCATGCTCACCTGCTAGCTTTTCAGCAAGAGCTGCTTGAGCCGCCTGATACTGCTGTTGTATACGCTGTTCATACGCCTTAGCCTCTTCCAACTGTTGTTTAAGCTGTTGTAGAGCAGCCTGACTGTCTGCAATCTGACCATTGGTAGTATCAAGAGCTGACGCTGTGGAATTAACGAGAGTTCCAAGCTCAGTTTTTTTGGACTCAAGTGTGCCTTGGTACGCAGTAAGCTCTGTATTTTTCTCCTCTATCTGGGATTTTGTCTCTTCAAGAGCCTGCTGAGTCTCCTCAAATTTCTTAATGGCCATCTGGTCATAGGAAACGATCTCAGACATATACTCTAAGCGCTGTAAAAAGCCAGACATGGAGCCACTCTCAAGGTAATTGACAAGTGTGTTGGTAGAGCTATTCTCATACATATACTGGATACGGGTCTTCATAGCCTCTCGTTGAGAATCCAAATCCTGCTGAGTTGTCTCTAACTGCTCATTTAACACGTCAATATCAGCCTGTACAAGGGCTATATTTTCCTCTGTATCAGATATCTCCCCTGCAACAGTTGTAATCTGAGTATTTAAGCTATTAATTTGTCCTGATAATGTGTTGGCCTGCCCCTCCAATTCATTAACAGTATTTTGCACTTGCTGAACTTGATTGTTTAGGTCATCTACAGCATGAGAAGCATTTTCAGATTCATCGTGAAGTCTATCAACCTCAGACTGGGATGCCTTAACAGATGTGTCCATCAGACACATTGAAGCAAGTAGTAGGATAGCCAAACATCCTCGAAGTTTTTTCATACCTTCTCCTATCGGCAGGAGCTTGAAATAGATTCTACTGCAACCGCTCCGCCTCTAACCACTTCTATTTTCTTAAAGCGTGTTTTAAGAAGTGATATTAAATCATTGTTTTTGCGTTCTGTCAAGGTACATTCAAACAAAACGCTGTCTGTACCTATATCTGTAATTCTAACCATTCCCCCAGTATTGAAAACCTCTGCTATCTGGAAAGCCTCTGTCTTACCAGCAGCGTCCAATCCCTTTACCTTTGCGTAAAGGATTTCCTTCATGTGGATAGGAATAGTAGTTAAATCTATAACTTTAATTACCTCTACCATGGCATTAAGCTGCTTTTTAATCTGCTCAAATGTCACATCATCTGCCATAACAGATATAGTCATTCTAGAAACATCATCACGCTCAGTTGTGCCTACTGTAAGGGTCTGAAGATTGTATGACTTTGCAGAAAACAATCCAGAAACCTTCGCCAAAACACCTACCTGATTTTCAACATATAATGCAATCCATCTATTTTTCATCGTATATTCACCTCAATCAACGGCTATTTCAAAATCATCTCGCTAAGTGGTGTACCACTTTTTACCATAGGAAGTACCAGATCATCTGGTGAAACTAAAAAGTCAATTACTGTTGGCTTGCCTTTATTAGCTCTAGCAGCCTTAAGCGCTGGAATTATCTCCTCTGAGGAAGTAACCCTAATTGCCTTGCAACTATAACTCTCAGCCCATTTCAAAAAGTCTGGATAATAGCCGCCGTCTTTAGCAGATAAATCGGTAATCTCGTATCTCTTGCCATAGAATAGCTGTTGCATCTGGCGAACCATGCCGAGATTAGAATTATTAAATATACATATAACAACCGGAATTTCTTCAGACATTGCAGTAGCCATCTCCTGCATATTCATCTGAAAACCACCATCACCTGTAATGAGGACTGTAGGCTTTTTAGGGGCACCAACAGCTGCACCGATAGCAGCTGGGAATCCAAATCCCATGGTACCAAGGCCTCCGGAAGTAATGAACTCCTGGCCCTTATGAAGTCTAATAAACTGACTAGCCCACATCTGATGCTGACCAACGTCAGTAACAATGTTAGCATCTGGAAAGACCTCATTGATTCCTTCGCAAATATCCTGAGGACAATTGCCAATTTTAGTATTTGGCATGGTAAGTGGATGTTCCTGCTCCCACTCACCGATTTTAGCAATCCATTTATCTGTCTTCATTGGCTCAGCATATTCCACCAATCGCTCAAGCGCGATCTTAGCGTCTGCTGTAACCGGAACATCTACCACTACATTTCTCGAAATAGATGCAGAAGCTATATCAACGTGAACTATCTGAGCTTTTGGCGCAAACTCATCCAACTCACCTGTAATTCTATCATTAAAACGTGTACCAATTGAGAAGAGCACATCGCATTCTGTGACTGCTTTGTTGGCAGCATATCTACCGTGCATTCCGCAATTGCCGATGAACAGAGGATTGTCCTCTGGCATAACACCCTTTCCCATAACTGTTGTGGTAACTGGCACATTCATCTTTGAAGCAAATTCCAAAAGCTTCTTCTGAGCGCCTGCAATTCTCACACCACCACCTGCTAAGATAAGTGGACGCTTAGCATTTTTCAAAAGTCTATAAGCCTTCTTCAACTGACCGATGTGAACTGTCTCATTTGGATGATATCCACGAATATCAACCTGAGATGGATACTCTGGAGCTCCACTAGTAGTCTGTATATCCTTTGGAATATCAATGAGAACTGGACCTGGCTTGCCAGTTGAGGCAATTTGGAATCCCATTTTAATAAGGCGTCCCATATCATCACGATTGCGGACAGTCACGCCATATTTTGTAATAGAACGGGTCATACCTACAATGTCAACTTCCTGGAAAGCATCGTTTCCAATCAGATGAAGTGGGACCTGACCAGTAAAAATAACCATAGGAATGCTGTCATAATATGCATCTGCGATACCTGTGATTGTATTAGTGGCACCAGGACCTGAAGTCACCAAAACTACTGCTGTCTTACCTGTGGCGCGAGCGTAGCCCTCAGCCTCGTGAACTAGAGCCTGCTCATGACGACCGAGAATGACTCGAATGCCCTCGGTCTTGTATAACTCATCCACAATATCAGTAATCATGCCGCCTGGGTAGGCAAATATTGTGTCTACTCCCTCTTCCTTCAAAGCTTTAACAAATAACTTTCGTCCTGTAATATTAAGTGCCATTATTTACGTCCTTATCTAGTGCTTGTTAATGGTTACTATTTTGTATATGTTCTGAAATAAAATTCTATGTCGTAATATGTCTGTTCCTCTGACTCCTCCGCCAATTTCCACTCTGGCTTTTCATCCAGATTAGGGAAGAATGTATCAGCATCGTAAGCGTAGTCAATATAAGTGACAAATGCTGTGTTGCAATCATCGAGAAGCATTCTGTAAATACTCTCGCCACCGATAACAAAAATATCATCGGAATTATACTTTGCAAGCTCCTTATCCAGCTCCTCCTTAGAATGAACTACGATAGCGTCCTTGACCTGATAATTCTCATCTCTTGTCAAAACTATATTGACTCTATTCTTAAGAGGCTTGCCATTTGGGAAACTCTCTAGAGTCTTTCTTCCCATCACCACCACCTTACCGCTGGTAGTCTCACGGAAAAATTTCATATCATCTGGAATGCTCACAAGCAATTTATTGTCCTTGCCTATGGCCCAGTTTTTATCTACTGCAACAATTAAATTCATTATTCTCCTCCAATCAGCCAATCTACTTTATCAATCCCCGGAGGCCATCCTACTCTCGCTCGCCGAGTCTATGCAGCGATTTTAAACAGCTATAGGTATGTTACGTATCTGCTCGCCGGCTTCGTAGCCCTCTACGATAAGATCGTCAGTTGTAAAATCGTAGAAGTTCTTCACCTCTGGGTTGAGACGAACCTTTGGAGCTGGAAGCTCTGGTCGACTAAGAAGCTCCTTAATTGCATCCACATGTCTATCATATATATGAGCATCAGCAATAACGTGAATCAGCTGACCTGGAATCATATCGTTAACCTGAGCAACCATCATAAGAAGAATTGCATACTGGCATACATTCCAGTTATTAGCAGCAAGAATATCCTGAGAACGCTGATTTAAAACCATGTTAAGAACAAGCCTACCTGACTCCCTGTCCTTGGTGACATTGTAAGTAGCTGAATAGCAGCATGGGTCCAAATGACCGGTAGCCAAGTCATGGAACTGATATAGATTAGTCATGATACGGCGAGAATATGGTGTCTCCTTAAGCTGCTTGAGCACATAATCCATCTGATCAATCTGCTCTCCCTTATATTCAAATTTCTCACCTACAACATAGCCGTAGGCAGTGCCGATTGAGCCATTTTCATCGGCCCATTCATCCCATACATGAGGCTTCAAATCATGGATATTGTTAGACTTGCGCTGATAAATCCAAAGCACCTCATCCATGCATGACTTAAGGGCTGTCTTTCTGAGAGTGAGAGCTGGAAACTCCTCTCTCAAATCATATTTATTTACAACGCCAAATTGCTTGATAGTGTAGGCCTTTTCGCCTGTATCTTGCCAAGTTGGTCGCACGATTTCATCTTTTGTATCTGTGCCATTTTCCAAAATGTCACGGCACATATTTTTGAAAATAATATCTGCTTTACTCATTATCCTCTCCTTATAATCTAAAGATAGCCATAAGTATTCTATGCTATAACTTTTCAAACTAAATTCTACCACAATATCTTGGGTTTTGAATAGATTTTTTCCTATTGTTAGTAAATATTCTCCAGTAAGGATTTCACCTTGAAAAATGAGTCTCATTAGGTTACTATATTTTGTAGTTGTTTATGGCTAGATCATTCTTTGGAAAATATACGATACTAGCTAAGGAGAAGAAATGAGTCAGGAAAAAGTTGATAAAAAGAAATTTGAGAAAACTCACCGTAGATCACTTCTTAGAAAGAAGAAGCTTGAGGAGTTTTTAAGCATCGCATGTGTTTGCGTTATCGCTGTTGGTATTGTAGCTTGGATTGGTTTTTCAGTTTACACTAAAGTCGAGGATTCAAAAGAGGCAAATGCCACATCGCAGTTTTACGAAATCGATTCTAGTGCACTTCAGGAATATTTAGGTTCACTTCAAGAATAAAATTACAGGCGTCGAGATTTCCCTCGGCGCCTTTTTTATCTTCTCACCATAATATTTGAACAGTATTTGTTTATCAGGCTGCTGCCTACAAATTCTAGATACTCATCGTAATCAATGTAAAATCCTTTTCCCCAGCTAGATACTTCTATCATTCTTCTTAACTTTTGACCTTCATGGGATTCTTCCACCGCGATAGCCGTTACAAAATGATTGTTGGTTGATGCAATCACCTCATATTTGCTAGTGGCCTGATTAAATCTATAGAGATTCAGTCTGCCCTTTCTGCTATATATTGCCCACACCACAGGAATGTTTGCATTTATCATTGCTTTTATCTTTTGGTACATATTTTTGTGGCCATGAAAACCATTCCATTTAAATCTAACAGGAACCCCTGCTTTCTTGTCGCCTTTATTTAAAAATCTACTAATCTGATTTGGCAATATCCCTATCGCAAATGCGGATTTACTCCTTCTCCTGAACTCATGTAAAAAAAGTTTAGTAAAAGGATGCTGCTTTATGAAACTAACAATACATTTTTCATATTCATCGTAGGAAATCCTGCCTCTATTTTGCATAAAATTTGCAACATCAACTGCTGCAATCATTCCACAGCCCTGATTGGCAGCATACTCAAGAGGTGTGTTTCTAAACCAGTTTTGATTGCCCCCGCATGAGCCATCTGGCTCACCCGCTCTAATTACACTTACATATTCATTTTGAAGTAAAATCCTCTCCATTGCATTACTCCCATCTCCAAATATAAGTAAATGTTAGCATTATATAAAAAAATGGACAATAAAATTAAAATTATTCTTGACACAAGGCGATTGTTCCTATAGAATAACGATTGTTCGCAAGAACAGTGAATATTTTTAGTACAATGCGCGAGTGGCTCAGTTGGTGGAGCACCACCTTGCCAAGGTGGGGGTCGCGGGTTCGAGTCCCGTCTCGCGCTCTTTTAATGCGAAAAATGAGGTCATCCATTTGGATGGCCTCATTTTTTGCATTAAATAAACTTTGCTACATCATCTACACTCTTGCGAGGTGGCTTGTTGCTTACAGATTCGCTTCTGTAACCAACTGCAATGATGCTCATAACCTGCTCATCCTCTGGGATTCCGCAGAAATCTGCAACAACGCTAGCATCTCTAAGACCCATGATAAGTGTATCAACGCCAAGCTCTACAGCCTTTGCGCAAAGCAACATATCGTGTAATCCAAGGTCATATGCTCCCCAGCCGTTTCCGACTTCATTGTCAGCCTCACCAGTTGCCTTGTTGAAGCCAGAAATGTTCTTTCTAAATGTTGTAACAACATATGCTGTTGCATCCTTTGTACTATTCTGATTGAACTCAGGAAGTACAGTTTCTCTGAACTTGCTTACCTGCTCAGGAGTAGAAATGCAGTAGTATCTAGAAGTCTGTGTGTTCTTCCATGAAGGTGCAGCCTGTGCAGCTGATACCATCTCACGCAAAATTTCTTCTGAAACCTGCTTACCATTGAATGATCTAACGCTCTGTCTAGCGTCAATTACCTGTTGAAATTCCATAATTGTCCTCCTATATAAAAATTATTCTAGTTACCCAAACGATTGTGAACAATCGAATTGTATCATATTCGCCTTAAAAATCAACTATTCCCATTATAAAAAGAAGCTATAACAAAAGCTAATGCCGAGTTCCAGTAGATAGTTATTTCATTCAATGAATAACATTCTACTTTATCAAGAAAGCACTTCATTGGAGCTGTGTCTTTTGGAATACTCATAGCCAACTCATCCTGAAGTCCTACATTAGGGCCACCCGAAACCAGTCCAGGCCATGGCTCATCTATATTATCTACTGCTGTCGGTCTAAGATGTGGATTTTTAAATGCATTTTCCCCATTTCCAGTAACATAGCTCACATTCATGCTGTTGCATCCCAGCAAATAATCAAGCCCAGAAGTTATGACATTCTCATACTCCGCTTTGTGATTGATAGTGTCAGCAACGCACAGTACCATCATGTATTTCAGCAGCTCCATGTTACTGCCCCAGATAAAATCTTCCTTGGTCATGCAAAGACCAAATCCATTTTCCTCAGCATTGTTCAATAGTCTATCAGCTTCACTGCCAAAACAATCTCTAACATAGTTTTCTAAATCGCTATTTTCATCTTTCAAAATCAAAGAAAGAGAGCCAAGTCCTGCAACATCAGCCCAGCCAAAGCAAGTAAACACATTGCCTTGATAGCCCTTATCGGTTGCATTCTCATCGTATTTTACTATCTTATCCTTCAGGCCAAGTGCTGCCCCATAATACTTCTTATTACTTGTGGCCTCGTACAATGCACAAGCCGCCCAAAATCTATTAGAATAATCCTCAGGCTCTGGATACTCTCCGGTATTTGAACCCTCAGCATTTTTAAATAATAATGGTTCCGGATTATTCTCCAGCCATTCATACGCTTTAAGAGATTTTTCCAATAATAAATCCGCATATGCGATATCAAAATTTTTATACACTGTATATGCCAAAGCAAAAACTGCCGCTATATCTGCAGTAGCAAGGGAAGAAACGCTAAACAAAAACAACTCTTCCTTATCTTCTTCAGGCATAATAAAAGGGGCATGATTAAATGTAGTAACTTTATGCCAAACAGAGCCATCTTTTCTTTGCATCTTCATGAGAAAATCAAGCTCAACCTTCACCTCTGAGAGAATTGAAGGTAAAATCCCTTTATCACAATTTTCTTCTGGAATGTCTATTTTTAGATTAATGAAATTCTCAAACAATCTGACTGAATACAAAAGATGCGCCACAGCAACAGCTCCAGCAGTGGAATACCTTCCGTAGTCTCCTGCATCGTGCCAGCCGCCACTTACATCAACAGACTCAACATCTTCCCCATATACAGTGGCCTTGGTCAAATGACATGGGCTGTGGAAATATTTACCTGCATATTTTTGATCTAATCCATGACCGCATCTGAGATAATAGAAACATTTGCACACGTCATGGGTAAGTTTTTCAAATACATTTTGCGATATTTCAAATGTTGCGCTTTTATTTTTCTCTGCCTCAATTATATATTTGCCTGGTTTAGTAAGCTGACTAAAATCAGCGACAAAAACATCTTCACCTGATATATCATCGCCGCCAAAATGTACTGGCCTCCCCTGTAAAACCACATGATTATCAGTGTCGAAAACACTAAAACTCTCACAAGGAAAATTCAGCACTGCCTTTTTTGAAGCATTTGGTAAAAACCCTACTTGATTAACAAAAATCCTATTCATGAACTATTAACCCCTTCTTCATCCCTCTAATCCTAAATTTTACTCACATATAAGAATACAGGAAATATCTAATATTTTAAAGATATACTTCCTGTACTATTTTTCTCAATTAAACTTTTTCCCGTATTTTGCCTTGTATTTTATAAAAACAATAAGATATATTTTTCTCTTCTAATAATATGATATAATTTTGTAGTTAAATTCTATTAGATGGCGAGAAAAAATATGAAACGGAAAAAATTAATAATTATTATTTTGCCAATTGCATTGATTATTTTGGCTGCAATCATTGGCACAATCGCTTACTATAACATCAATTCAGATTTGGTTTATTCTGAAGTTTATGTGGAGGCTGGCACATCAACATGTAATGTTAAAGAATTTTTAAAGCGAGATGTAAAAGGAGCTGCTTTTACCAAAGAGTCTACTTTTGATGCAAATGTTCCTGGAGATTACAAATTGCAAATCAAGTGGAAAATGCCTGTTTTCGGAGAACAGACATATGATACAGTTTTACATGTACAGGATACTACCGCTCCAGAAGTTACGCTTACAACTGAATCCATTCAAATGTACACCACTGCTCCAGCACCAACTGCAGCAGACTTGGTTGAGTCAGTTAGCGATATAACAAACTGCTCAATCGATTACAAAGAAGCCTATGATTTTTCTTCTGAAAGTTCATTTGATATAACTGTTGTTGTAACTGACACTTCAAATAATGCTACTGAGATCACTGTGCCATGCACTGTTGTCGAGGACATCACTCCTCCAGAAATCACTGGCATCGCGCCAATTGAAATTGCACAGGGCGACACAGTTTCCTACAAGAAAAATATAGAAGTCACTGACAATCTAGATCCAAATCCTACCCTTGAGGTGGACAGTTCTGAGGTAAATGTCGACAAGCGTGGCGTCTACACCGTCAGATATATTGCAACTGACGATGCAGGAAATGTCACAGAAAAAACAACTACCGTTAGAATAGTTTCAGCGAAAATTGCTGCAGCTACAGAAGAAACTGTATATGCCTTAGCAGATGATATCCTTGCTCAGATTATTACTGATGGAATGGACCAAAAAGCTCAGGCCAGAGCTGTATTCAACTGGGTTGTAAACAATATTACATACTCAGAATCAGCCGGTATTGATGATTTACTTTCAGCCGCATACAAGGGCATGTATTATCATGTTGGTGATTGTACTGTAAAGCAAAAGACTGCCGAAGTTCTTCTCAACAGACTAGGCATTAAAAATATGGAAATTGAAAAAATCCGCGATACACGTGGTCATTATTGGTTATTGATAGACGTAGGTGAAGGTTGGTATCACTATGATCCTAACTTGCAGCTTGATGGCACACTTATATTCTATTGGCATGATGCCGACCTATGGGCATATTCAAATTCCCACGGCAACACCCACAATTATGACCCTAGCAAATATCCAACAATTCAATAACCCCAAGGAGGTAATGTAATGAAAAACAAATTTTTAGTATTAGCTCTTACTGCTGCAATGGCCCTTTCAATGGTTGCCTGCGGTAGCTCTAGCGACACAAAAGTAATTGAATCAAACGGTTCTGCACAGGCAGGTCAAAGCAGTTCTACAGCCTCAGCTGGATACGTATTTACGTATAATGGAACAGCAATTCCTGTAGACGCAGATGTTGCTCCTATCTTAGATGCTCTTGGCGAGCCAAAAGATGAATTCACATCACCAAGTTGTGCAGGTCAGGGTGATGGTCATTTATATACATATAATGACTTTGAAATCCAGACATACCCAGATGGTGACAAGGATTTAGTACTCTATGTTCAGCTTAGAACAGATAATGTAGCCACAGCTGAAGGTATTGACCTTTCAAGCTCTAGAGATGACATTATCGCTGCATATGGTGAGCCAACATCAGAGGAAACAGGCTCTATGAAGTATGAAAAAGATGGTATGGGTCTCGTATTTATTTTCGATGGAGAAAGCCTTATTTCTATCGAATACGATAGCCCTAAGAACTAAGAATAATTGTCAGAAAATCAAAGGGATTTTCCAAAGCTTTGCAACTTTAGAAAATCCCTTGACTTATGGCTAATATTCCTATAGAATAACCATTGTTCGCAAGAACACTAAGCGCGAGTGGCTCAGTTGGTGGAGCACCACCTTGCCAAGGTGGGGGTCGCGGGTTCGAGTCCCGTCTCGCGCTCTTATTAATTAAAAGGACATATCCTAATGGATATGTCCTTTTTTAATTAACGAGGCCCATACGGGCCTCGAATGTTCGAGGTCTCGCCTGCCGGCTCGGTCGGTGCTTCTGCTTCGCAGAGGTGTCCACTGGACACCCGCACCCCGTCTCGCGCATTACACATTACATAATCTAGATAAACCATTTATTCCCGTCGAGTGCGTAGTCCCATACGGCCCTGGTCGGTTCGAGGTCTCGCCTACCGGCTCGTATTCTTAACCTTTTTCTTACTGATTCCAAGAACTGCCCATCTGAAGAATGGAATCCTACTGATAATGGCATAAAGTCCATATCCAAATAAGAATCCTGCTACTAAACTAAGTAGGTAGCAAAGAGGCGCCGGAAGGAGTGCATTCTTTGCGAAAACAAGTGCAACTGTGGATATTCCAAGATAATGGAATACATATAACCCAAAGCTATGACTACTCATCCACTTTGTGAAATCATTACTGAAGTCTCCGTATCTTGCCATACTGGAGAGCATCGCCAGGGAACCAAAGTACGAGCATGCCACGTATAGTGGACCTCTATTAACCGGCTTATCGGCATAATTTGTTCCACCAAGGATAACAAAATTAACTACCGCAAATGTAATGCAGAGTGCTACTCCGATTACTATAAATACTACTGCGTATTTCTTTAATTTATCCATTACTTCTTCATTAGAAAATACATAATAACCCATAATGAAGAATACAAAATAGAAAGCGAATCTATAGACTTGAACGATTGGTGTATTAAGTATCTGTGCAGCTCCCCAGATTGGGAAGAAGAAAAGAACCATCAGCCATATCTGTGTCTTTGAGCAGACCTCGATAAGCTTTCCTTTTTCTATATTTCTCAAAAGTACAAGCACCACACTATATATCCAAAGTAGATGAACAAACCAGAGTACTCCACTTCCTGACGCAACCATAATCAGATAGATAACAAACTTTGGAACTCCCATGGCTGCAAGCTCTTTTGCTCCATCTGCCAGATGCATACTTACATATCCCTGAATGAACTGGAATACGAATAGTCCTATTGTAGAAGGAACAAGGAGCTTAGTAGTTCTACTTTTTATGAATTCCTTATTTGTATGCTTCTCCAGATACAGTCTTGAACTTATACCTGCCACAATGAAAAGCACCGGCATAAACCACGGATATACCAGATACTGGAAGATATCGTAAGGCTGAGTTGATAATTTTGTAATCTGACCAACTCCCCCTAACACACCCTCAGCATTGTACATATATAATACATGGTATAAAACAACAATCACAACCGTAATCCAGCGAATATTCTCCAAATAATCCTTTCTAGCTGTTTGTTTATCATTATTCATATATTTCCACCTTGTAATAAAAATATAACATTCGCAACTATTGTTAACATTATTATATCTACCTTGCTTTCAGTAATCCACCAACCAAACCATACATTTTGTACAATTCTTGTTACATTTAGTTGCAAAGAAAAACAATTCTTAAGACAAAAATAGGTTGCTTAGGATAATCTTAGAGTTTAATTTTCAACAATTCCACATAAAAATCAGTTATACTATAAACAATTAAATATTTAATTATAGGGAGGGTTTTTATGAATAACGAAAGTACTGGGGTTAATAAGAAGATTGGGGTTGGTCTATTTTTTCAGGTACTGCTTTTAGTAGTTGCACTAGTTTTAACAATCGTAGCCATTGTTAAATCAAGAGATGTAAACAGGTTGATTATTTATATTGGTCAAGCTGTAACCTGCGCACTATTTATTTTCTATTTTGTCTGCCATCTGAAGAAAAGTACCACCAAGCATTTCAAATGGACTATCTATTCCTACGCTGTGCTAGAGGCTTTGAGAGCTTCTCTTTTACACACTGAAAATGTACCAGCTGTAGCAGGATATCTGGCAAGATTCATCCTTATAGCTGCAACCTGCACATGCATTCTTTTTGCTGATCGATGCGATGAGCCAGGCAGCATAAAAATGGTTTATGGAATTCTCGTATTAGAGATTATCGTATATGCGATATTCCTAATTGCCTTTCCTGGTGTTCTACTAGGTAATTTCAATAGATTCTTACCATTTGTAGGAGTCCTTATTGCAGGTTCTCTCATTCTATTTCAAAAGACTAGAATCAAGCAGATGAACTCTTAGAATTACAACAAAAGCATATACACAAAAATCCAAGGTCAAATAGACCTTGGATTTTTATTTCTGTTATCGCTTTAACTATTGTGCAATCCCCAAAAACTAATAATTTTCAACTCGCAATTGGTATCATCCACATATACATCTGCGAACCAGATATTTCCATTATCCAGCATAGCACCTTGGTAATTAGCCCATAAATCTTCCAAAGACCACTCCTCTAGAGAATCATAGTAGCTCTGGTCAAATCCTACATTTGTAGCATACTCAATAAAATCCTCCTTGTTCTCACAGAGAGTCCCATCTTCTTTTGAACCAATGGGATAAGCAATCATATCTCCGATAGTGTCCCAGTCCTCGTCAAGAGCTGCATCCTTTATTTCTTTGGCATATTCTTCTACGGCTTCTGAACCCTTGCTAGTGAACACTTCATAGTCAACTTCTTCAGGCTGATTATCCTCAGACTCAACCTCTTCATTTAGGTTTTCTATTAGCGCACCTTCATCAACTGTCTCCTCTACAGCTACAGGAGCTGTTTCTTCAACAGTATCGCCCTTCTGATTTCCGCATGCTATGAAAGCCATGGATACAGAACCTATTAAACACATAGTAATAAATCTATTTTTCATAACTCATTGCCTCCTTTCTTTGTATCCAAACACTCTAACATATTTTGGAAATTATTTCAAAATTGTTACATTTTAAAATCCAATAAAAATAGTCCCCGTAAGCAGATTACATATCCACTTATGGGGGCCAATTTATCAATTATATAATTCAATTACTAAGCTAAATTTAAGCCTTTATCTTTATTTGCCTCTACAGAAGCATCTGCAGATACTTCTGTTGAAGCACTACGTACGCTTGTCTTTACTGTATTGTCTACTGACACAGTGTCGCCATTAGCACCAACCCTTGCAGGTCTTGTAGGCGCCTCAACAGCCTTTACAGCGTTAGTTTTTGTTGCAGCTTCTCGAGCTTCCCTAGCTTCTTGTATTTCTCTTGCGGCTTTAACTGCTCTTGGTTCTTTGTGCTCTCTTGTGCTATCAGCCTGAGACTCTTTTGACTCTCTAATTTCTCTAGCAGCCTGCACTGCTCTAGGCTCTTTTTTCACCTTTTCCTGACTGACAGCCTGTTCCTTACTACTTGCTTTTTTATCCTTGTTATATTTATCAAGAGCCGCTGCTGTATTTTGTACACTAACAAGCAATTCTCTTGCTTCGTTAGAAAGATTCTTATTGTCATTAGAAAGCTCTGCTGCCTGTGTAGCTGCTGCAGTAACCTCTTCTGTTATGGCAGAAAGCTGTGAAATGTTTTCAACAATCTTGTTGTTAGAAACAGCAAGATTCTCGATCATCTTTTCAACGCCCTCTATATTAGCTGTAAGATTGTTTACATCCTCATTCAAATGAATGAAGCTTGCAGCCGAACGTTCAATCAACTCACCCTGTAATTCAGATGCAGCGCATGCCTGAAGTACAGCTGACTCAGCCTGCTGAGCGTTATTGCCAAACTCATCAATCATACGAGTAATATCTTCAGTAGCATTTTTTGTCTTCTCAGCAAGATCTCGAATTTCGTTGGCAACAACAGCAAATCCCTTACCATATTCGCCTGCACGAGCAGCCTCAATAGAAGCATTAAGGGCAAGCAAATTAGTTCTGGTGCTGATATCCAAAATCACCTCAGTGATAGACTTCATCTCATCGCCCTTTTTAACAAGCACTGTCATAGCATCACCAAGATTGCTATTAATCTGACCGATAGTCTCAGATTTCTCCTTCAGCTCTTTCATCATCTCATAGTTCTCGTTGTTGATGTTGCTAGCCTCGCTTGCCACAGCAACCATTTCCTCAGAACGGGCAACAGTCTCTTCGATAAGATCCTGAATATTCTGAGTCATAATTGTCTGCTCCTGAATGTGCTCAGCATTTGAAAGGGTACTGTTTGAAATATCATCCATAGCACCGCTAACAGTAGCAGTTGTAACATCAAGCTTGTTCATATTATCCATTGCCTGGCTAACACCTTCATTAACCCTTGATGCCACATCTATCACTTCAGACATCATATCTGATTGTTTCTTTGCCTGGTATTGCATGAGACCTACCACATCTCTTTCAAAGGTCTCAAACATATTCTCTATGCAAACACAAAGGACAACAGCTGCAAAAGAACAACCTATTGCTGCAGCATTATCTATTGCCTCATCTGAAGTATACATTGCTGGCTCCATAAAATGCATAGCATAAGTTCCAAGCTCTACCAATGCCAATACAAGTGCAGAAATTCTAATAAATTTCTTATCATAATATAGGATAAATGGAACCATTGGCACCACCATGGCAAATCGTACATAATAGCTTATAAAACCATAAGTACTGAGGAGACCAATCGCAGCCAAAAATGCAAGTGATACCCACCTAATAGCCACTGAATCCTGTTTCTTCACATAAATAATAGAGAGTGTTAAAAGAGTAGCCACCTCTAATCCGCATATTGTGAGCAAATAGCCTAGAGATCTAAATTCTCTTAAATAAGCTATAACTACAACTGTTGTAAGCAAGGTAAAATATACCGCAAATGTAAGAATCATTAGACGATTGATTCGCTTTACCTGCTCACTTCTTTCCGCATAATGAAATTTTTCTCCCATTATTATTCCCTCCATAAACGTTGTCCAACACGTTATTTATCGGTAATTATAGCAAATATTATAGACCCTTTGCTAAAAATGACAAAAATTATACAACTTGTCCAATCGGACACAGTTTTTTCACTATATAACTACCAAAAATAGAGTTTTACTTTGCAAAATAAAAAAGGCTCCAGTAGAATAATCTACTGAAGCAATAAGTGAAATAAAAATTATGAATATAGCTTCTTTACGTTGCTCTCGATAATATTAGTCGCCTTGATTGTGAACTCTCCATTTAAGAAGTTCTCAAGCTGACCGTAAGTATTGATAGCCTTACCATTGACAAGAATAATGAATGGCTTCTGTCCATCTGCATTAAGTGTCATTCTGTAATCAACTCTATCAAGAGCGTACTCAATACTCATCTCATATGAATCAAAATATGCTCGACTATTACCAAGAGTATGGTCTGATGTAATCCAATACTCCTCAACCAAGTTAACCTTTGGGTCGATCATGCTCATCTTAACAAACTTATCGCCGCTGTCGGCACGTAATAATTTGTATTCTTTATTAAGTGTTGTAAGTTCCATATTTCACCTCTCGAAACTGTGCAAAACCAATAATATCCACAAAACAATAGCACTTTATCACGATTTTCGTTATATGTCAACACTAATTTTCAATAGAATTTGCCATTATAACGCACTTCTTGCCAAAAATGTTCCAATATAAACTTCAATAATTTGAACTATCTATTAATACACAGTAATAGAATCATTTTTTTATCAATCTATTCATTTTGTCAGATTTTTATTGTAAAATATATACACATCAACTGAATGCTTTTGATTTTTTATAACAATAGGGGTAAGGAGAGGGGCACAAATGAAAGACAGAAACGAGAAAAAAGCAAAGGTTAGTCTGAATATTTTAATTCTAATAATCGCAATTCCACTTATTGCAGCACTAATCATCTGCAATGTATTTAACGCATTCAACACCTACAGAATCAAGAAAACTACAGAAGAGACCTACTACAACATGCTTTATGGCATCAGTTCTAATCTAATAAAAGCAGAGCGTGATTTTACACAGGCTCAGCTTCTTGGAACACAGAAACTTGCCTATAAAGAATTCGTAGTTCAATCAGTTTTAGAGGCAATGGATGCCGATTGGCAGACAATGGTTGATAACATTGATTCGGAACTTGATCAGGCAATCACAATGGCCAAAACCAACGATAAACTTTGGTCAAAGCTTACAACTGAAGATGGCATCAACTTCGCCACAGCTTACGATAACTTCACTACATCCTATGCTAAATGGAAAGAGGATTACGCTAAAACTACCTCTGCCGCTACTGCTGAGCCATGGACGCAAAGCTATACAGCCAGCCGAAATCAGCTCATTATCATGGATTCTATCGTAACCACATGGGCGCAAAATGAAAATCGTGCAACTGATGCTAAGATTCAAAATACAATTTTAATTTCTTCTATAGTATTTGCAGCTATAGCTGTGATTCTCTTCATATTTACTATTATCATTCTTATGAATATTTCAAGAAATATGAAGGGTATTAGAAATGCAGTTCGTCGTATTTCTGAAGGTGATTTTGTTACAAAAATTAAACCAAGGACAATTATCACTGACTTTGCCGAAATAGGTTTTTCTCTTGAATCTATGAGACATGATTTGAGAAATGCTTTAGTAAGAGTCATTGATTATGCTACAAGCGTTAATAATAAAGCTGAGGAAACAAAGGACAATATCGCCGCTTCTCAGCACACAACAAACGATATCAGCTCAGCAGTTTATGACATTGCCGAAGGTGCAACAGCTATGGCTCAGGATGTTTCTCAGACATCTACTATCACAGCTAGCATCGGTGATTCTGTAGAAAATGTTTTATATTCTGCAAATGGCAACTTGGATAAGGGCCAGCAGGTATTTGACGAATCTACTAGAATCAAAGAAAAATTAGAGCAGATTAAGATTCAAGATCAAAAGACTGATGCTATTGCATCGCAAGTTGCAAGCTCCGTTGGTGAAACAGCAACTGTTGTTGCTCAAATCACAGAAGCAGCCGAGGGTATCATCAATATTTCAAGCCAGACAAACTTGCTTGCGCTCAATGCTTCTATTGAGGCTGCCAGAGCAGGTGAAGCAGGCAAGGGATTTGCCGTTGTTGCTGACAATATTAAAAACCTGGCAGAGGAAACCAACAACCTTGCCGGGGAAATCACAGGCATGCTTGCAACTATCACTCATTATTCTGACACAAACAAAAAACTGGCAGAGGACATCAAGGAGGCAACTTCTAATGAGGCTGTAGCTCTTTCAGATATGAGTGAGACATTTGACGAAATGATTAAACTTCTTCAGGAAACTGAAGTTGGAAATAAGCAGATTGTTGAGCTCGTTAAATCAGTTAACTTAGATAAGAACAGCATATTAAGCTCTGTTGATTCTCTTTCAAGCATTTCTCAAGAAAATGCAGCATCAACCCAAGAGACAAGCGCTAGCTTAACCCAGCTTGATAGCAACATGGAAGCTGTTGTAACACAGGCTGAGGAGCTTCAAAATATTGCTGAACAGCTCACAGAAAATATCCGCTTCTTCCAAGTTGAACTGCCTAATAACGAATAATCTACATTTATATAAATATACTGGCATATGTAGCTTATCGTTTAGGAATAAAGAACTATGGGGTCTAATAATTTATTAGGAGGTTGAGTATGAAATTTTTTGTATGCAAGGTATGTGGAAATTTTGTAGAGATGGTCAAAGAATCCGGTGCACCTATGACCTGCTGTGGCCAAAAGATGACAGAGCTTGTGCCTGGTACATCTGATGGCGCTGTAGAAAAGCATGTGCCAGTTTATACAGTTGATGGCAACAAGGTTACTGTCACTGTAGGCTCAGTTGAGCACCCAATGGCTCCAGAGCATTTCATCGAGTGGATCGCTATTGAGACCAAGAAAGGTTGCCAGCGCAATGTATTACAGCCAGGCGAGAAGCCATGCACAGAATTTTTCCTTGCTGAGGGTGATTCAGTTGTAGGCGTATATGCATATTGCAATTTACACGGACTTTGGAAAGCATAATATGATAAACAAAAAGAAGTGGCACTTTTGAAGTGACCACTTCTTTTTTGTTATACTTTTCCATTATTTACAGATTTATTCCACAGCAATCCAACCGGAGCTGTAAGGAAAATAGCCTTCAGCACATTATCGGCTATCATACAACACCAAACACCTATCAGGCCCATTCCAAAGAAATGGATGCCGATATAAGTAGATAAAATGCGTACTAGCCACATTCCAACTGTCTCAATTATAAATGGATATTTGGTGCGTCCCAATCCATAATAGATACCCTCGGAAATTATATATAAGCCAAAGAAAGGCTCGTTGAAAGCTACCATCTTGAGGACCTTTGTACCAAGGGCAATTACATCTGCGTCCTTTGTAAAAAAGGACATGAGAGGCTCAGCAAATATAAACAAAAGCACTCCACTAAGTGTCATAACAGCCAACGTGCTTATCACACTGCTGGTACAAACCTTGCGGTATTTTTCGTGATTCTGCTCGCCAAATGATATTCCTACCATAGTGGTGGCAGCTGACTTAAATCCATATCCGCCAATATAAAACAGCTCCTCTGCCCCAACAGCTATACTATGGGCTGCAAATATAATAGTTCCCATGTGAGATACAAGACCTGCAAAAACCACATATCCAGATGTGGACGCTATATTTATAAGAAGTACAGGCAGAGATAGATTCCACATTTTCCTAGTGACCTCTCTATCTGTATTTAACAAATGACCTCTAAAACGTAAATACGGATTCCTAAAGAATACAATTAGAGTAAATACTCCACCTAGAATTGCAGAAATACATGTAGCGTATGCTGCACCATCTACTCCCCATCCAAATATATAAATAAATATATAATCAAGCACCAAGTTGATTCCATTTATTATGATGCTGATAAACATAGGGGTCTTGGTATCTTTTGTAGCTCTGATAGCCGACGCCAAAATATACTGGATTGATTTAAAAATAATTGGCACCGATATCCAGAAGAAATATCTAGTAGCCACAGGACGAATAGCCTCTTCTGCTCCCATCCATGTAGCAACAAATGGGCTCAGTGCAAGACATATAACCTCAAGCACTACACCGACGCCAATAGCAAATAAAAGGCTTTGTTTTGCCACATCCTTTATCTGATGCTCTTCACCTGCCCCTATTGCCTGAGCAATAAGTGTCATAGCTGCCACACCAAAAGCGTAAGGCATACTTCCAATTAACCATGTAATGGTGGTAGATGTAGATACAGCAGCTGTGGCATCAGCGCCAAGTCTTCCAACCATGGCAGTATCTACATACTGCATAAGAACAGATAAAATCTGTTCTAGCATAGTAGGAAGTGCCACAGTTACCACTGCCCAAAATATATTTTCACCAGTCCTTGTCTTTATCATTAAGATTCTCTTTTCCTAATCCATTTGCCCAAACCATGGATTCGATAGCCCTGGCAACACGTATTGCATCTATAGCTTCCATGGCTCTTTTATAATCAGCTTCCTGCTTTTTTATCTTTGCAGAAAAATCTTTTTGTTTTTGTTCAAATTCTTCAGCTTTTTTGTTTTTGGCCTTCTGGACCTTCTTTTGAAAAGCTACGTAATCAGCATTGCTGGCGGTACGCCCATACTTTGTAGATGACTTTGCCCCTCCAACTACTTTTGTGTGGGTCAAAGCCTTGCCCTTGTGCTCTGTCATCAAAAATTGATATGCCTCAGTTATTCTATTATAAATAGTAGCATCGTGATTGCCTGTGGCATCGGGATGACACCTTTTGACCAAATCCTTATATGCTGCTTTTATCTGAGTAATCGTCGCTCCATCGCTAAGTCCTAGAGCTAAACACGCCTCATACCTGGTCCTTATCATTTAAAACCTCTCCAATAAAATACAATGACCCCATAACAATTATAGGATTATCCTGTGCAGATGCCCTATTAATAGCATCCTTATAATCCTTGCAGGCAGTAGCCTCCATACCTATCCCTTTCAAGTCATCTGCCAACGTCTCTGCTTGCAATGCTCTAGAGTAATCGATTGTTACAGTAAAAATACGCTCTGCTATAGGCGAAATTATTTGCGCCATCTCAACGTAATCTTTATCTGCCATTACTGCCATTATAAATGAAAATTTAATATTTGGAAATTCTCCCACTAGACTGTCTACCAGAGCCCTTACACCAGAAGGATTGTGGGCGCCATCAATCAAAATAAATGGATCCTCACTAATGATATCCATCCTGCCTGGCCATCTGGCATTTGCAAGACCAGTGGCAATCGTCTGATTATCCACAGGAAGTGATAGACGCCTTATTGTTTCTATTGCAACTGCTGCATTCTTTCTCTGGTATCCACCAAATAGTCCTAATTTTACATCTTTATCCACAGTACCAGCCAGATGAAGTATACAACCCAATTCTCGGGCACGAGCCTCTATGACTTCGGCCGCCTCATCATCCATCTGGCCAATAACTACAGGCACGCCAGGCTTAATGATTCCAGCCTTTTCTCCTGCTATCTCAGCAAGTGTATTTCCAAGATACTGAGTATGCTCCAGACCAATAGATGTGATGACACTCACATCTGGAAGCTGACTAAGTCCATTGGTAGAGTCCTTGGTGCCCCCAAGTCCTGTCTCAAGCACAACATAATCAACCTGCTGTTCTTTAAAATAAATTATGGCCATAGCTAGCCAATAATCGAACATTGTAGGCTCAAGCTTAAGCTCCATTCCAAGAAGTGATTCACCGATTCGCCTTACCTCTTCTCTTGGAATCTGGACCCCATCAATCTGAATGCGCTCTGTATAATCTATTAAATGAGGGGATGTAAAAAGTCCCACCTTAAATGATTTTTCAGACGCAAAAGAAGCAGCCTGCAAGATACTACTCACGAAAGCTGCTACTGATCCCTTGCCATTGGTCCCAGCAATGTGGATGAAATGCATCCCCCTATCAGGATGGCCCAAAGCAGTCATAAACTCTCTGGTAACATCCCTTCCACATGCCTTACCAAATCGGCGTTTATTATCAATTGTATTAACTACCTGTTCGTATGTCATCACTCGTAACTAGACGACCAAAATAACTCCACCATCGCTAGCATACATAGTGCTGACACCTCTCATATTTACAACTAAGATGTCTTTGAATTTGGCCATCGACTCCATTTTTTTCTTTAATGATAGAGCACGCTCTGGGCAGTTGCAATGAGAAATTGCAAGAATCTTCTCTTCGCAATTGGTAGTAACATCCATTACACACTTTGTCATCTTATCAATTGCATTGTTCATGCCGCGGCCCTTTGAAAGCTGCTGAATATAACCATTATCTGTAGAACCCATAACTGGCTTGATATTTAATGTATCAGCAAGCACTGCCTTAAGTCCAGATAAACGTCCAGACTTTCTGAAAGTCTCAAGGGTCTCAAGCACGAAGAAAGTATGCTGCTCTGCAATATATTTATCAACTGTAGCTATAACCTCTTCAAAAGACATGCCTGCATTCTCACACTCTGCAATTTTAAGAGCAATAAGAGTCTCTCCAATAGAAGCAGATTTGGAATTGAAAATGTGGATGTTCTTTGACTCATCCTCTTCCTCAAATAGGTCTCTACCAAGGCATGCACTGTTGTATGAACCTGAAAGCTCTGCTGAAAGTGTTACAACGTAAATATTATCTGCGTCGCATTCCATCTCCTCCATAAATGCATTAGGTGATGGACAGGCAGATTTAGGAGCATTAGGGCTCTTAGCCACCTTATCTATAAAATAAGCCTGATCAAAAGTCTCATCATCTATAATATGCTCACCATCAATCTCGAGGGTCAAAGGCACATTTACAAAATGTCCGTCTTTCTTCATTTCCTCTGTGAGCTCGCCACAACTGTCTACAATAATTTTATACATAGTATTCCTCCGGATTTCTTAACAGGTATATCTTACCACCAAAAGAATACCACGTAAATAGTTTTTATTAATCCATCACGTAGTTTTCAAAACCACATCTGTATATTATCTATTTTCCTTACTCTTTCCACTGAATTGTCAGTACATTTGCGTCCTCATCCAAAAGATAATATATAGAACTAATCTCTGGGACATATTCTGAAATATGCTTTTCCTCAAAGAAATACTCAATCACTCGGTTATACAAATCAGAACTGCTAAACTTTAAGGAATATTCGTCATCACCTGCCCTATATGACTCAGCAAGTCTAGTACCAATAGAGTCTGTTCCAAACCAATCGTAGTAAAGTCCCTGGTGAACATAATAATTGTCTGCATTTGACATACACTCAGGAATCTCAAAGCTACTGTTAATTACATGATTCTGGCTTATCTCCTCGGAAGTCATAGCCATGTATGCATAGTTCACTCTCTTTGCAGTATCCTGATTTTGGTTCAAATATTTGCTATTGCCCCAGGTCACATCCATGAAGTAGTATGCACCATCCAGATATACAAGATTCCATGCATGATTCTCATTATTAGCAGTGCCGCTGATTATTGTACTTCTGATGCCAAGCTGATCTAACAGATACCATGCTGCATCAGCATATCCCTGACAAACAGTCTCGTTATACAAGAATACACTGAGAATATTTTGGTTTTCCTTGCTATCTTCTTTGTAATCAACCTTTTCAATTAAAGTCTCAAATACGTAAAGCGCCTTGTCAAAATCACTTGCATCTGTGCTGATTCCAGACAGCCACTGTGATACAGCCTCATCCACACTATTCTGATATGCCTTCTTTTGCTGCTCAGTCATAGTGTATCTTGGCAAAAATTCTAGGCTTTCAACCTTTTCCCCGGTAGTATATGAATTGTACTGATAACCATTAACCCAAAAAAGGTTACCATAGTCTGCCATCATAGCTTCATATGCAGTAGCAAGCACATCTTCATCCGTAGTAGTAAGCACCACACTTTTATTGTAATTAATTATGCAGTTGTAAATTTGATCATAAGTCTTCTGTGCAACTTCAGAAATATGTTGATATGCATATCTATCATAAGATACGCTAGGCACTGTAATTGGTTCTGGAAGATTATATTCAACCGTCTGGTTATTATTTATTTTCTTATCTAATAGTGCTTTTCCACCTATGAGTAATCCCGCAATTATCATAAAAGTGGATAGAGTTCTAAGCAGAACTAGTATAAATCTCTTCAATAACTCACCTCTCTATAAAATAGAGTTTTGCTTTGCAAAACTCCAGCAGTGGGAGCTGGCAATTGCTGTAAGCAATTAAATTCATCTGCCAGCGAAACACATCTTTCAAGCGCAGCTTGTTTTTTGCTTAATAGGATATTACAAAGTAATTTCCTACTTAAGTAAAAAAAGTGGCAGCGTTATCTCTAACGCTGCCTCTCCCCCTTAATCATTCTTTGTATTGCCTAAAGCTTGTTTTTCATAACATAACCAAAGGTATCCCAAAACATATGATTAATGAAAACTTGATTAACGTACAACAGTTACGTTAACAGCCTGTGGTCCCTTTGCCCCATCAGTTACTTCATACTCAACTGTAGCACCCTCTTCAAGAGTCTTGAAACCCTCTGAGTTGATGCCGCTGAAGTGAACGAATACATCGTTGCCAGCTTCATCTGAGATAAATCCGTAGCCCTTTGAATTGTTGAACCACTTAACTGTACCTTTGCTCATGCTAAAGTACCTCCAATATATTACTTGCCGAGCTTTGCTCGACTAAATTTAGTTTAACAGAACACTTTTTCAAAGTAAAGAAAATGTCCGAATATTTTGAACAAATTTCAAATTTCGTTACTTATTACATATTGGAGTTTGGTCACTTGGTAAAAATCACTTTACTGAGCAGCCGCTTTTTCGGGCAAAATGCCAGTCGTTCTAACTAATATCTTTGGACCACCCTTTTTCTCTATGTAGTCCTCTGTAATTATTACTTGTCCAATATTATCATCCTTAGGAATCTCATACATGATATCTAGCATGAACTCCTCAATGATTGAACGAAGTCCTCTAGCTCCCAGTTTCTTATCAAGTGCCTTTCGAGCAATAGCATGAAGGGCGCCATCATCAAATTCAAGCTTTACCTCGTCTAGTTCAAGCAGCTTTTGATATTGCTTTATAATCGCATTCTTTGGCTCTCTTAAAATACGAACCAACATGTCCTCATCCAGCATCTCTGTTGCGAAGACAATAGGAAGACGTCCGATAAACTCTGGAATCATACCGAACTCTCTCAAGTCCTCTACAGTAACCTTTTGAAGAATGTTCTTATCCTCATCGTATTTATCCTTGAGATCTGCCATAAATCCCATTGAAGAATGCTTATTCAATCTAGCCTTTATAATCTCATCCATAGCAGGGAATGCACCGCCACAGATAAAGAGAATATTTCTAGTATTTATTGTGGTGGTAGGTACCATTGCATTTTTGCTAGACGCTCCAATTGGTACTTCCACATCTGCTCCCTCTAAGAGTTTTAACATACCCTGTTGAACAGATTCACCACTTACATCACGCTGATTAGTATTTTTCTTTTTAGCAAGCTTATCAATCTCATCGATGAAAATGATACCCTGCTGACATCTCTCCACATCATTGCCTGATGCAGCTAAAAGCTTGCTGACAACTGATTCAATATCGTCACCGATATAGCCTGCCTCTGTAAGAGATGTGGCATCAGTTATAGCAAGAGGTACATCAAGAAGTCTTGCTAATGTACGAACTAAATATGTCTTACCAGAACCTGTAGGTCCAAGCATAAGCATATTTGATTTCTCAATTTCAATATCATCCATTGTGCCAGTAGCTACACGCTTGTAGTGATTGTAAACAGCTACAGACATAACCTTTTTAGCATAATCCTGTCCCACAACATATTCATCAAGCATGGCCTTAATCTTGTGAGGTGGAATGATATTATTGATATCAATTGCAGGAGCCGGTCTATCCTCTTTTTCCTTGGCCTCTCCATATCCATGTGCATTTTTAATTTTAGGTCCCTCACCAAAGAGAGAACCGAGATTTAAGAAGCTGATATTTGGCATCTTATTCATGTCCATATTGTTCTTTGAATTATCGCCGCCACCAAATCCAAAGCTTCCCATTGTATCAAAGGTACGTTGCATACAATCCTTGCAAATGCTCATACCTGGCGCCATCTTAATAAGTGGACCTGTGATAGTATCTGGTCTATGACACATGTAGCAAAACTCAATAGGCTTATCATCCTTTTTATCATTATTGCCATTCTTGCCATCCTCGTGGCCAGTTACTTCTTCTATAATTTCATCTGAAATATCTACTGTATTTTCGTCTGGGTCAAACTCTCTAAAATCCTGATTTGACATAAATAACTCCTAACTAACTACTTACTATAAATAACCATCTTGTCCTTATGCTGAGCAACAATGTCATCAATTGCCTTGATTTTACCCTTAACAGCATATTCAATCTGCTTAATCTCCTGTGTAAGAGGATTAATCTCTTTGAAAATCGCCTCCATATGTGGCTTCATCTGCTCTGGTGTATATTCATCATTGAACTCAAGTACTATCAAATGACGTACTACTTTTGTAGCTTCCTCAACCTTTGTAAGGAAGCCAATTGATAAGATATCCTCATGGCCTGTTCCATATTCAACAAGCTTCTGGCGGATAGCGGTAATCTCCTCTGTCTCCTTTGGAAGACCAAGAAGAATCTTCTGACCTGCCTTCTGCTTCTCCTCATGAATCATCTCGCCTTGATTTTCTCCAAACTCGTGCTTATATCCAGGGGTATTTGTGATTGTATCAAGGTATGGAATTGGAAGTGTACAAGGTACCTTATTAAATGGATTGATAGCGATACCTGCATATACATCACCACGCTTAAGCATGCCATAAAGCTGCTGGAAACTAAGTATCTGTGTGTGGACTTTTTGACCATCCTTAGTAAGTCCCTCCCATCTGCGAAGAGACTCCCAATCTGTAAATAATGGAAGCACCATGCTGTCCTTGCCCTCAGGTGTACCTGTAAGCTTAACGCTAGACTTAAGCATATAAAATGCCACCTTAGTGTTCTTATCTATCTGAGCTATTCCCTTATCATTAAGCTTTGGCTCAACGTCAAGCTTGATAGGTGTAATAAAATGAGCATGGCTAACCCAATAAGATAATACTGCATGGTAATTATTGTCTTTGCCATATGAAGCCATACCTGTAATAACGCCAGATAATGCCGCATTTTCTACAAGTGTCTTAACACCTGCATCAGCCTCAGGTCCTACGTTGGTAAGTACTGCAAACTTTTTAATCGCAACATCCGAATCAAGTTCAAGCTGAAGGGAAACAGTAGTATCTTCTGCCTCATCCACAATAGCTGTTCTATTATCTAGCTTAGCTTCGATAGCAATGATTTTGGTACTAACAGGCTGCACTCCTGGTTGATAAATAAAAACCTTATCAGCCTTTGTAATCTTACCATTCAGTGTACCAATAACAACTCGCCCCTCACCATCTAGCATAGTAGTGACATTTTCTACTAATACAGAAAAGCGTTCTGTACTATCCTCATCAGTAATCTCTGTATTTTCTAATGTAAGCTTCTCCTCTGACTTTTCAGCTGAATGCTCCTTTTTTTTCTTGTCAAATAAACCCATAACAAAAACTCTCCTTAATTTAGTAATCTTTAACATTATAGTCTATCTTGGGGTAAAAAAAAACACCATCCAGCCCGAAATGGGCCGGATGGCAAAGATTTAATAATTATTAAATTTATTTAATTTTTAGCTAAACCTAGAAAGTATATGTTGTATCGTAGTATCTATCATAGTAGCTAAGTGAGTCCTTAAGATCCTCTACTGATTCATAGATGCTGTATGAAGGTCCTTCATCATACTCATAAGAACATGTTGCCTTATCAGCACTGATAACTACTTTGTAATACTGATTGTATACATATGCGTCAACAGTCTTGCTGCCATTAGAAACTGTAAGTTTGAAAGCGAAGAAAGTCTCAGCATAGCCGTCATCATCTGCTACCATGGCACCAATATACTCAACGTTCTCTAATGTATACTTATCGCCAACGCTATCTTCGAAATCCTCTTTGATATTCTCTGTAGCTTCGCTAATCATATCAGCTGCATTAGTCTCATTGATTTCATTAGCATCTTTAACGTATGAACCAAGTCCCTCTACAGTGTATTTCTTCTCTGTAGCTGTTGGGATGCATCCATAATTCTCAGCACAGTACTCAAGGAGCTCGTCCTCGTCATAGTATGGTCCAAATGTAAGAGTGATCTCATCGCCTTCCTCAAGGTAATAATCCTCGTCAAATGAGAATGTAACATCATCATATACATCTCTATCATTTACGATTTCGTATTCAACTTCACCGTTTCCTGATACACCAGTATATTTAATTTCGATATCTTCAAATGGATCAAATGTATCACATTCCTCCAGTCCATCTACTGTGAACTTCTGAGTCTCAGCCTTGATGATTACGCCATACTTCTTCTTAATCTTCTCAGCCTTAACCTTGTATTCAACCTTTACTTCATCGCCGTTTGAAAGCTTTGAGCTCTTGTCAATCTCATATGAGAACCATGGACCAATTTCGCTCTCCATGTACTCAGCCTCTGTGAAGTAAGATGTGAAATAGTCTTCCTTCTCGTATCTTGACTTATCCTTGAAGCTAGCCTTCTCGTATACTACCTCCCAGAACTCCTCATCAAGCTCTACTGTTGCCTTACCAACAGTATCGTAACCTTCAAATTCAACAGTAAGATAATCTGCTACATTAACTGTATGTCTCTTCTCATTTACAAACTTAAATAAGAAGCAAGCGCCAACGATAAGAGCAACAAGTACAATACCGCCAACAATATATCCCCATGTAGGAATCTTCTTAAAGAAGCTTGGCTTCTTTGGAGCTGCAACCTGTGGCTGTGGAGCTACTGTAGGCTGTGGAGTAACTACTGGCTGTGGAGCAACTGCAGGCTGTGGAGCTACCTCTGGTGTAGCCTCTGCAGATACCTCAGAAGCAACTTCCGAAACCACCTCTGAAGCAGCAGGCTCCTCAGGTGTAAACTCTGGTGCAACCTCAGGAACATCCTGCTTAGCACCACAATTAGTACAGAACAATGTACCGTCTTCTAACTTTGTACCACAATTTTCACAAAACATTTTAACTACCTCTCTAAACCGGATTAATAACCAAACATACTACCGAAAGAGCCATAAATCATATCTTCAACAAGTGACATAACTGCAGCTGAAGCAATCTTACCAGCGATAAGTGCAGCTACTACTGTAACAATACCAACTGTAATAAGATATACAATAGCGCCCTTGTTCTCTGAACCTGTATGCATTACATGGAATACATATGCTGTATGAACAGCACCAATAACAACCCAAACTACAACAAGTGCGATTGCAAATGAATAGCCCTTAAGTCCAAACACAATACTAATAAGAACTGTAAATAAGCTAGATGTAAGTGTTGTGTAACTGAAAGCTGAAAGTGTATTTAGGAAACCACCCTCAACGGTCTTTGTCAAAAATGAAACAACTGCAAGGACAAGCTTAATTCCAAGAACTAATAAAGTAATCTCAAGAGCTAAAACAAAATCCTTAAAGCATAAGCTGAAGCAAAGAAGTGAAAGCACAATGAAAATGCCGCCAAAGATAAACTGAGCTGCATGTGTTGTAGCTGCATAAGCCTCCTCTACACCTGCAAGTGGTGCTGTAAAGAACTTCTTGATGAGGCTACCCATCTGAGGTCCTATGTTGCTAGCAATAACTGATGCCTGTGTAGGCTGTGCTGAAACTGTAACCTGAGGCTGTGGTGCTACCTGTGGCTGTGGAGCTGCCTGTGGCTGTGGTGCCGCTGCTGCTGCTCTAGCTGCCTGTGCTGCCTCGCAATTACATACCTGTCCTTCTTCTATTTGGCTTCCGCAATATTTACAAAATGCCATATTCCTGTCCTCCCTATTTATAGATTAAAAATACGCTAGAAACATTATTGCATATTATTAAAATAATATCAAGTAATTATTTTAAACATACTTTTTGATTAAGTCGTCAACGATTGGAACATTGATAGTCTGGTGCTTAAGAGCCTTAACTGAAAGTACTAAGAAAAAGATAGTTCTCACAATATCAATAACATCTGTAATTAATTCAAGACCACTTGTAAGCTTGTATGAATCCCAACCAGCATCGAGAACGTTTGCTAATGTACCAAACCATCTAACAACATCTGGTAAAAGATAAACTGCATTCATGAAAAAGCTAAATACCATAAGTGTAACGATAGCCTTAACTGCCATCTCCTTAAGCCACTGATCATCCTCCTTTAACAGTACATAAAGCACCATAAGACCAGCGAAAACGTAACCGCCAGCAAGGGCTCCAACAAAGATACCTGCTGCTAAAAGTTCCTTAGCAATACCTAATTTTGATTTTTCCATCATAAACCTCCGCGTTTTGAATAAAATTAATGCGTTTTGACGCACTCTATGTACTAGCTTAACATATCTAATATAAATATTGTAGCTTTTATTTTTATTCAGATTTTACACAGTTTTGGGGCTTTTTCTTCTATAAATATACTGCTATAATAATTCTGACAATTAATTGACACTTCAGCTTAGAAAGGGAGGTAATCTATGAGCGGAAAGAAAGGTTTTATTGGAGAATTTAAAGAGTTTATTCTTCGCGGTAATGTTATGGACATGGCTGTCGGTGTTATCGTAGGTGGCGCATTCACAGCTATCGTTACTTCTTTGAATGAGGATATCCTTACACCAATCCTTGGTATCTTTGGTGGAACAGATTTCTCTGAGTTAAAAGTAACACTTGGCTCTGGCGAAAATGCACCTACTCTTCTTTATGGAAATTTCATTACAGCAGTTATTAATTTCCTTATTACTGCTTTTGTTATTTTTATCATTATCAAATCAATCAACAAGGCATCAGAAAAGGCTGCTGCTCTTGTAAAGAAAAATAAAGAAGATGCTGAGGCTGCTGCTCCTACAGAAAAGGAGTGCCCATACTGCTTCAGCAAAATTGATATTAAGGCAACTCGTTGCCCACACTGTACATCAGAATTATAGGCCGCTAGTTACCTATAGTCCGCTAGTTACATTCACAAGCCTTAGATTCTCTTCGCTAATCTAACACGATTACCTTGAGAGAACTAAGAGCTTGTGAACTACTAGCTCATTAAAATAAGCCCCGCTATGCGTATGCACAACGGGGCTTTTACTATGCGTATTTTACTGGATCAAGCCAAGTGCACCACAAGCAACCACAATAATTCCAAGTGCAATTCTGTACCATCCAAATACCTTAAAATCATGTTTCTTGATGTAGCCCATTAAAAACTTAATTACAAACATTGAAACTACAAATGCTACAACCATTCCCACCAATAGGATGGCTGCTTCCATTCCCGTAAAATCAAGGCCAAACTTTACTATCTTAAGTAAGCTAGCTCCCAGCATAACAGGAATTGCCAAATAGAATGTATACTCAGCTGCAACAGTTCTTGATACGCCGATAATCAAAGCACCAACAATTGTAGCTCCCGAACGAGATGTACCTGGGAAAACAGCAGCTATAAGCTGAAACATACCTATAAGGAAAGCTGTCATATAAGAAATATCTGCAACAGCAGTAATCTTAGCATTTTTACCTGCATTCATATTTTCAACAATAATAAATGCCACACCAAAAACAATAAGAGCAAGTGCCACTGGAATTGGGTGATAGAAAAGTTCTTCAAACAAATCATCCCAAAGCACTCCTACAACAGCCGCTGGAATACATGACAGTAAGATATGAAACCAAAGTACAAAAATATCTTTTTTAACCCACGCGCCCACACCCGATTTGCTAAGTGGAGCCACATTTGTCTTCTTGCCAAATGGCCAAATCTTATTCCAGAAAATAATCACTACCGCCATAATGGCACCAAGCTGAATAACCACCTGGAACATGCTGTAAAACTCTTCAGAAACATCAAGCTTTACAATCTCATCCAAAAGAATCATATGTCCAGTACTACTAATAGGAAGCCACTCTGTAATTCCCTCTACGATACCAAACAAAATAGCTTTTATAATTTCTAACATTCCACTATCCTCCATTAACACCTCCTAGTTACAGCTACAAGCTATTAGGAGGTTATTGTGTCTTATTAATTAGAAAAACACTGTCGGGAAATCCCAACAGTGTTTATCATATCATATTCAATTGTATAAGAAAATGTTATAGGGTATTACCCTCTACAACTTTCCCTTGCCATCCATTAGTATGGCGCTTCTCCTCACGTTGACGCTCAGCCTCTTCTAACTTGGTCTGCATAATTGCCTCGTTAAGCTGAAGCATCTTAGTATCCATCATAGATACAATCTCAGAACACTCTCTCAAGTCTCTACTAATGTAATCAGGCGCATTACCCTCGAACTTATAGTATATCTTGTGCTCAAGGCTGGCCCAGAAATCCATACCGATTGTACGTATCTGAATCTCCACCTTTGTATCTACTGTCTTATCTGACAAATAAATCGGAATCTTAACGAGCATATGATAGCTCTTATAACCCGAAGGCTTAGGATTCTTGATATAATCCTTAATCGAAATAACAGTAACATCAGTCTGACGACCAATCATCTCTGCTATCTCATAAATATCTGATGTAAAGGAACATACAATTCTGACACCTGCAATATCATTACAATGCTCAATCATACTAGGAATCGAAACATCGTAGCCATTCTTCTTAAGCTTCTTAACAATACTCTCAGGAGTCTTAACTCTAGTCTTAATATATTCAATTGGATTATATTGATGTACCTGCTGAAACTCATCATTTAAAATCTCAACCTTGGTACGGAATTTCTTAATCGCGGATTCATACAAAAGCATGACGGTATTCCAAGAATTCACGCCATCGTCCTGAAACATATTCATGTCCACAATTCTCCACCTCCCATCTAGGCTCCCACTTATATATTACCATAAATCCCCCTTAATTTTTATTAATACTTTATTAAATATCTCCCATCCGCCCAGATAATCCCTAGCCGCGCCAAAAAATAGGCACAGGTGCGCCATCCAGTGAGTGTCCATTCACTGATTTTGCCATTCGAAGATGCTGTACGTGTAAGACAGACATGGATGATATATAAAAAAGCTTCCAATCAAGAATTAGGATAATTGCGTTCATAATCCTTTCGCTAAGTGAAATTAAAAAAATGAGTTTTGTATGTATTAGCACCGTACTTTATGCAACGTCGTGTTGCTTTCGTACTCTCGCCGCCGTCCATGGCGGCTCGTGCTAATACATTGCAAAACTCTTTTTTATTTCACTAAGCTCACTCCAAAATCACGCAATTATTCCTAATCTTGCCTTGGAAGCTATATTTAAAAATATATGTGTCTGTCTTCCACGAACTGTAGCATCAGAATTGCAAAATAATCGAAAGAACTCCCACCATAGAAGAACCGCACCTGTGCCTATTTGCTGGGCGTGGATTAATCCTATAAGATGGGAAATATTTAGTCTTCGTCAAGGATGTGGATTTCCAAGTAGTCGAAAGGGATTTCGTCTACGAAGTTGTCGCGAGTGAATCGGGCCTTGCCGTGGCGCTTGAACTCGCGGATGGTAGAGTCTAGCCATACTGGCTTGCTGGTGTCGAACTCGTAGCTTGCCTTATCTACTGCTGCAAAGATTTTGTGTGTGCGAGTCTCCTCAGAGTAGTCCTCCCACACATAATCCTGAAGCATATGATTGTCTTTCCATGATTTAAACCAAATACGCATAAAACCTCTCTAGTAATTAATATCTTTGACGATGTGTTTCGTACATAAGTAGACTGGCGGCAACTGATGCATTGAGAGACTCAAGCTGTCCCTCCATAGGTATTTTAAGATATGAGGTAGCCAAGTCTGCCATCTCATCTGTAAGTCCGTTGCCTTCGTTACCTATCATAAATGCAGTAGGCCCCTTAAAATCAAGCTCAGTATAGAACTTGTCTCCCTTGAGGTGTGCTGCATATACAGCCACACCGTATTTATCCTCAAGTGTCTTGATTGTATCTCCCAAATCAGAAACTATCAAATGTGGCACCCTAAAAATACTGCCCATTGTAGAGCGCACCACCTTTGGAGAATAGATATCTACAGTAGTGTTATTCATGATAATGCCAGTGGCACCTGCCCCCTCAGCTGTGCGGACAATAGTGCCCATGTTGCCAGGATCCTGCAATGACTCCAGGATAATAATATGCGCTGGCCTTCCTGAAGTGGCTCCTAAAATATCCTCCAAAGAGAAATCCTGCATCTTAACTAATGCCAGCACTCCCTGTGGTGTAACTGTATCACACATTGAGTTGAATACTGATTTTGCCACCTCTTCACAAGGCACATCAGAAGCTTTTGCCTTAATCTCGGCCAAAAATTCTTTGCCATCGACAGAGTCGCCAAAGCCCTCTATATAATAGATGGCATGCAAAAGGTCGCCCGGCACCTCAGCTACCGCGCGAATCCCCTCAACCACAAAAAGCCTTTGAGCGCGACGCTCTCTGGCTTTTTTGTTAAGTGCAATTATGTTTTTAATCTGATTGTTATTAGTACTTGTAATCATTGTTCAAAGACTTGCAAATCTGATACTGATACTCATCAACATCCTTCTTCATAGCAAGTGCCTCATCGATATCAAAGTCGATGAACTCACCGTGTCTGTAACCAACTACACGGTTAGTCTTGCCCTCGCAAAGAAGGTCAACTGCCATAGCACCCATTGTAGATGCATATACACGGTCCTTACATGTAGGTGAACCACCACGCTGCATGTGACCAAGAATAGTAGCACGTGTCTCAATACCTGTAGCTGCCTCGATACGCTTAGCCATAGAAGTAGAATGACCGATACCCTCAGCATTGATAATGATGTGGTGCTGCTTACCTTTCTTACGTCCCTCGATGATGTGATTAACAAGCTTCTGCTCATCGTAATCATATCTCTCTGGAAGAAGAACATCCTCAGCACCGTTAGCAATACCGCACCAAAGAGCGATATAACCAGCGCCACGTCCCATAACCTCGATAATAGAGCAACGCTCATGAGATGTAGATGTATCACGAACCTTATCGATAGCTTCCATAGCTGTGTTAACAGCTGTATCGAAACCGATTGTGTACTCTGTACAAGCAATATCAAGATCGATAGTACCTGGAAGACCGATTGTGTTAATTCCGAACTTAGAAATCTTCTGAGCACCCTTGAAAGAACCGTCACCACCGATAACAACAAGACCGTCGATACCAGCTGCGATTGCATTCTTAGCTGCCTTCTCCTGATACTCAGGATCAAGCATCTCTAAACAACGTGCTGTCTGAAGAATAGTACCACCACGCTGAATAGTCTCAGAAACGCTGTGTGCATTCATATCTATAATTTCACCAGAAAGAAGTCCCGCATAACCTCTTCTGATTCCCTTAACTGTCTTTCCTCTGGCAATAGCCTGACGAACAACGGCACGGATAGCCGCATTCATACCAGGGGCATCACCACCTGAAGTAAGAACACCGATAGTTTTTACTTTATCTGCCATTTTGATTATTCCTCCTAATATCCCGCTTCAAAACAATTCCTTGTAATTTTATACTCTTTTGTAAACGTTTTCAATAGGCATTTTATCAATTATTTGCTAGTATCTACGCTTTCCACTGTCGAATTTTATCTTCTTTTCCACCACCTGGACATTTTCCTGTCCAAAGTTTTGGTATAGAACCTCAAGATTTTCTAGGGAAGCAGCCAGCGTCCAGTTAGGACCCATACGCTTTATCGCCTTCTCTTCTGTAAGGTAAATAGCCAGTCCATCGCTTCCATCCATCTGTCTGATAATCTCAGTCAACTGGCCCTCTGCAGCTTCATAAGCATCTTTATTGGCAAAACGAATCCAAACTTCTCTTCCACAATCATCAAAAGACTTGATATCCTGACAAATCAGCTTGGCATCCTTTTCTTCCTCAACCTGAACTCGACCCTGAATGAATACCTTATTACCCTCTGAAATTAGAGAGCGAGCCTTCTCGTAGCTGTTAGGGAAAATAACCACCTCTACTGTGCCGGTCAAATCCTCCAAGTTGATAAATGCCATGGCCTTGCTCTGCTTGGTGTATTTAATAGTAACGCCACTAATCATGCCGCCAATTACAACCACACTATCATCTTCTACCGCTGCCTGACCTGTCTCATCATCCACCATAAACTGGGAAGCCTTTGCAGTAATATTTTTCTCAAGCAATCCAATATAATCATCAAGAGGATGTCCACTTACGTATACACCCATTAGCTCTTTTTCAAGGGCAAGCTTGATTTCCTTGTCAAATTCCTCTGCCTCAGGAAGGGCAATTTTCAAATCTTCTTTTTGCTCATCATTTGCAAAATCAAAAAGTGACATCTGCCCCTGAATGTTATTTTTCTTGCCGCTGTTAACTGAATCTAAAATAGAAGGGAAAATCAAACATTTCTGACGACGATTTCCTTCCATAGAATCAAGAGCGCCTGATTTAATCAGGTTCTCAATAGTACGCTTGTTGGCGTCGTAGTTGCTAACGCGATTGATGAAGTCCTCCAAATCTCTGAATGGACCATTTTTCTCTCTGTCGTAAATAATAGCATCTATAGTATTGCGACCGACAGATTTGATAGCGTAAAGGCCATATCGAATCTTGCCATCATCAACAGAGAATCTTCCGCTTCCGCTATTTACATCAGGAGGCAGCACATCGATTCCGTTGGTTCTGCAGACTGCAATGTACTCAGAAACCTTGCCATTGTTATCGATAACAGATGTCATAAGGGCAGCCATAAACTCAAGTGGGTAGTATCTCTTGAGGTAAGCTGTCTGGATGGCAACAACCGCATAGGCTGCTGCATGACTCTTGTTAAATGCATACTTGGCAAAATCAACCATGTGGTCGTAAATCTTGTTGGCAACTTCTGCCGAGATGCCATTGGCCACGCAGCCAGGAATCTTAGTAATTTTGCCTGTGATGTGATTTTCAATCTGTCCACCGTTAACGAAAATCTCACGATTCTCTTCGATGACATATTGCTTTTTCTTACTCATGGCACGACGAATTTCATCAGCGCCACCAAGAGAATAGCCAGCAAGCTGCTGAACTATCTGCATAACCTGCTCCTGGTAAACGATACATCCGTAGGTAGGAGCAAGAATCGGCTCAAGCTGAGGACAGTCGTAGGTAATCTCCTCACCTGAGTTCTTACCCTTAATGTAATCTGGAATGAAATCCATAGGGCCTGGACGGTAAAGGGAAATACCGGCGATAACATCCTCGATAGAATGAGGCTTAAGCTCTTTCATGAAGTTCTTCATGCCGGTAGATTCCAGCTGGAAAACGCCCTCGCATTTACCTGCAGAAATCATATCCATAACAGCCTGGTCATTGTAATCAATCTCATCCATGTTAAGCTTCTTGCCGTAGTTTTTCTCCACAAGCTTAACAGCATCATTTATAACAGTAAGAGTTCTAAGGCCGAGGAAGTCCATCTTCAAAAGGCCAAGCTCTTCGATTGTAGTCATGACAAACTGAGTAACAATGGTACCATCACCGCCGCGAGAAAGTGGAACATACTCATCCATTGGCTTGCCGGCAATAACAACACCGGCAGCATGCATACCAGTATTTCTAGGCAGACCCTCAAGTGTTCGGGCAACATCGATGAGATTTCTCACCTGATCATCCGCCTCGTAGAGAGCCTTCAACTCAGGATTCATGGAAAGAGCCTTGTCCAAGGTAACACCTAAATCGGTAGGAATCATCTTGGCTACGGAATCCACATATCCATAAGGTAAATCCATAACTCGACCTACGTCGCGAATAACGCCACGAGCCTTCAAAGTACCGAAGGTAACAATCTGAGTAACGCAGTCCTTACCGTATTTACGAACTACATAGTCGATAACCTCGCTGCGTCGCTCGAAGCAAAAATCAATATCTATATCAGGCATGCTGACACGCTCCGGATTAAGGAAACGCTCAAACACAAGTGAATATTTGATTGGATCAATATTAGTAATACCTGTTGTGTAACTAACCAATGCTCCCGCCGCAGAACCACGACCTGGTCCAACAGGAATTCCATGGGTACGGGCATAGTTGATGAAATCCCATACTATAAGGAAGTAATCAACGTATCCCATATTTTTAATAACATCAAGCTCATACTCAAGACGAGGCTTTAGCTCCTGTGCTCTATCTCCATAGCGTCTATCAAGTCCCTCGTAGCAGAGCTTGTTAAGATAAGTCCAAGAATCATATCCCTCAGGCACCTCAAAATGAGGAAGCTTGGTCACGCCAAACTCAAACTCCACGTGACATCTATCAGCAATCTCCTGAGTGCGAGCAACTGCTTCCTTGGCGTAAGGGAAAAGCTCAAGCATCTCCTCCTCAGACTTAACATAAAACTCCTGAGTCTCAAATCTCATTCGATCCTCATCGTTAAGCTTTTTGCCTGTCTGAATACAAAGCAGTACATCATGGCTGTCTGCATCCTCTCTATTTGTATAATGGCAGTCATTGGTAACAACAAGAGGAATGCCTGTCTCACGAGAAAGTCGCATAAGCCCCTGGTTAACAGTCTGCTGCTCAGGTATACCATGATCCTGCATCTCAAGATAATAGTTGCCCTCACCGAAAAGCTCTAAATATTTAAGAGCAACTGCTTTTGCCTCATCATACTGCTGACGATTGAGAGCTCTTGCCACCTCACCTGCCAAGCAAGCAGACAAGCAGATAATACCCTCGTGGTACTTCTCGAGAATCTCAAAATCCACACGTGGCTTGTAATAATAACCATCCACATATCCCGCTGAGACTATCTTAATCAGATTCTGATAACCTGCATTATTCTCCGCCAATAAAATAAGATGATAATATCTATCCTCACCCTGAACACGCTCACGGTCAAATCTAGAGCCAGGTGCCACATACACCTCGCAGCCAATAACAGGATTAATGCCTGCATTTTTACATTCTTTATAAAAATCAACTACACCATACATGTTTCCATGGTCAGTGATTGCCGCAGCAGTCATGCCCATATCCACACACTTTTTTACATAGGATTTTATTTTATTTGAACCATCTAACAGTGAATATTCTGTATGGGTGTGCAGATGTACAAAACTCATACACTTTCCTTTCTAGCTTAAGAAGTCTTGCCTGCATATTTCATAATAAGCAGTTCAATAGCCATTTTATCGTTTAAAAGTCCAGTATTAATCTGCTGTAGATACTGGGCTGAATCATTCAAAATACCGTCAATCTCTGATATAGTCATAAGCTTTGCTCTAGGGATTGTCATCTTGATGCCGTACTCACTTTTCGCTCCCATTTTATTTGCAATGGTGCGATAATCGTCACCAGCATCATACAATTCTTTGATTACACGCATGCGTCTAAACTCAGCAATCAAAGCACCTAAAATCTCTCTAGGATTAGTATCAAGAGCCAAATGCTTTTGGTAAATGTCCATGGTCTGTCTCAGATTTTTCTCTGAAATGGAATTAACCAAATCAAATACCTTGGACTCTACGCCGGCAACACATATAGCAGACACATCTTCAGATAGAATCTGCTCTCTGTCTCCCACATAACTAATGAGCTTTTCAAGCTCTGTATCCATGTTGCTCATGTTGGCATGGGTCATCTTAAGGAAAAGCTGAAAAGCATCCTGCTTCATCATCTTGCCCTCGGCCTTGAGCTTGGCGCCAATCCACTTGGCTAGGTCCGCATCATTTAACATGGTAAACTCAACTGCAAGTCCAGCAGAGCTTGCAGTCTTAAATAGCTTGCTGCGGCCAATTCCTGCGTCCTCAAGTACTATAAAAATAACATGAGATGGCAATGCAGCAAAATACTCTATTAAATCTGGCTCATCTTTTTTCTTAGCAGTAGCAGATCTGCTGGCCAGATTGCATCTCTCTAAAAGAATAACTCTATACTGAGTGCCATCAGCACCTACAGGCTTGGCAAAAAAAGGCATGGTCTCAGCCAAATCGATAATCTCTCTATCACTGATATCCTTGCCATGATATTTGGAGAAATTCATAGTATCTCCCTCGTTGACAAGAGCCTTAATCAGCTTGTCCTTAAACTGCTGCTTCAGGTATTCCTCGTCTCCGTAGAGCAAATATAAATTTCTAAATTTTTCATTTTTAATATCTTCGTTAATTCTTCTCATACACTATTATTCCAAATCCTAATAGGCCATTTGCCCTCGATTTTTATTGTATCAGATTTCATGTTTTTATCACAGTTTATTCAAACATACATTGTATTCTATATGTACTGAAACTCAAATATTTCACCTACAGGAGGATGGCTCATGGATAGCAGAGAAGACCTGATTAAAGGATTAAGTCAAGCAATGAATGGCTCTAAAGAAGATGAACTGGGCCGTCAGTTTTTCGCAGACACCAACACCCTTAGAACTGGTGCCGCAGGTGGCAATACAGAAGTCAGTGTTTTAGTGTCTAAGGAAGAATTTGCAGGTATTGCAACTGGCCTTGTAAAATACCATATTACAGACAGACGTGGCATCGAAGAAGGTAATGACATTATTTTCAATGAAGTGGAATCTGATGGATTTACCCAGACAGGCCACAAGCTGACCAAAAGAGTTATCAATGTAAAATCCTATCTGCAGGTCAAGGGCCTAAAAGACGGTTTTTCTATTGTTTCTTTCTAATTAAATTTTAATGTAAAATGCGCCATTGGCGCTAAATTATAAAGGGCTTTGGTACCTCCCAGTTTAGTTGGATCCCAAAGCCCATTTTTTTTGCAAAGCAAAACTCTATTTATTCTATTATTTCGTATGTCTTGCTGAAAATATCTCGCTCAATGATGTAAACATCTGAAGTATCGGTCTTTGATACTGCCATAAAATCTCCTGGCTTGCCAAGGTAATAGCTATCTGGGTCCCAGCGAGTAAATACCTTTGTACGTATCTTGATTTCTTTGGCATAAATCTCACCGGTGCCAAGGGAAATACATGAATGAGCAAATGGCAATAGATTCTTGCTATCGCCAGTCTCCACAGCCTTAATGGTAGGCGCATATTGACCTGGATAATTGTATGGCTCAGAGATAGGCTCATACTTTTTAATGAAATCATCCCATTTCATAGGATAAATCTCACCCTGAATACCAATAGCAATAACAGTATCGTCAGTAACTGGCATATCCACGTCACCCTCAAGGGTACGAATAATGCTGCGAGTACCTGCAGGCACCACATCTGTGGCCTTCACATAGCCCACCTTAATTCGCTTCTTGCGATATGACTGCATACTAGAAGTATCTGCCTTATAGCTGTCAGCATAGATAATCTCAGTATTTCTAAAGTAAGAATGCATGCGACTTCTGAAGAACTGTTGAATAGTAGGCGCTGCATAGTCCATTTCCTGAAGCTCTAAAAGAGCACGTCTAATGGAACCGCCGGCCTTGACTCTGTGTCCGCCACCATCTCCAACACCGTTGCAGATAAACTTAGCTAGCTCGTCAGCCTTTACTTCTCTGACACAGCTGCGCACTGAGATTTTGATACCACCCTCGTGAATAGAGTAGACAAGACAACAGTCCACATCCTCCACCTCAAGCAACATATCAGAAATGATACCAAGGACATTAGGGTCACAAGGGTCAGTTTTAACGATTGTATAATGGTAATCCCTATAATACTCAGAACCAAGCAGGGCGATACCTGCAATCCTAAGCTCATCCTGGGAAATATTTGAATTTTTAAACTTTGTAATGATAGAAGTGCTGAATCTTAGCTCATCTCGCATATCCATATCAAGAGGATGATGAACCTCGGAAAATCCATTACTATCTGTCATGAGACCATAGTACAATGCAGTAGCTAAAAGAATATCATCGTTAACCGGAAAATCTTCCTGACGAAGCATATCCCAAACTACAGTAGCGCAACTTGCCTGATAAGAGCGAATCTCTGAAAGTTCTGGAAGGGAACGAGATACCTGATGATGATCAATGATGGCAATATTTTTCGCCTCGAACTTCTGAATATTACCCTCTCCATACTGACTGTCCACTGTGACAATCACATCTGGAAGCTGTCCCTTTTCTATACCTAACAATTCATTTATCTGCTCTTGATAACGAATATAGTGAACTTTGATAGATAAATCTGACACCATCAACTTAAGGTTACTTTTGGAAATTTCAAAATTGCCGCCGTAAATAAACCTGACGTTTTTCCCTTTGGCCTTCAGGTATTTGACCACCGCATAACCAGACGCCAAAGCATCTGCATCAGGATTGTTGTGGCACTGAACTATTATATTTTCGAATTCTAATAACTGTGATAATCTCATGAAATTATTATAATTTTTTTCATGTTGAAAATAAAGTACGAAAGCCGGAAAAAAAGGAGCCTGGATTTCTCCAGACTCCATTAAAAATCAGTTATCCTAACTCTTCCCATTCATACCCCTTAGCGTACATAGAATCAATTAACGCATCTAGTGGCATTGGCTTTGAAAAATAGTATCCCTGAGCCATATTGCATCCGATTTCCTTTAAGAATTCATAGCTTTCCTCAGTCTCAACGCCCTCGCAAAGCGGAAGAATTCCCATGGCATTGGTAGCACTTACAATGTATTTCATAAGAGGCTTTGATTTTGGATTTTTCTCGTAACCTCTTAAAAATACCATATCAAGCTTTAGTACATCGAACTCATACTCAGCAATTGTATTAAGAGACGAGTAGCCACTTCCAAAATCATCAATCCAAACATCAAAGTCGGCTTCTCTAATCTTCTTAGTGGCATCCTTGATAATACCTGTATTATCATTAAATGCGCTCTCAGTAATTTCCACCTCAAGCATATTATGCGGAATCTGATATATCTCACAGAAATCAGAAAGCAGCTTAAACACATCACAGACTTCAAAATCAAGTCTTGACACATTGATAGAAACTGGAACTAGCTCCTCCCCCTGGTCGGCAAGTCTCCTGATATCCTGGCATACTTTTTTTACCACGAATTCATCTACAAAATGAATCAAGTGGAATTTCTCAAGCGTCTCCACGAAATAGCTAGGAGGAAGCATTCCATCATTTGGATCAATCCATCTAACAAGAGCCTCGTATCCGCATATTTTACCAGTCTCCACACGAATAATAGGCTGGTAGAATACCTTTATATAGTCATTGGCAATAGCCTCATCAATATGGTCAACAACAAACTGCTGACGGCGCAAGCCATCACGGATTATGTCATCGTAAATACAATAATTTACATCATGACGATTCTTTATACTATTACAAGCTAGTCGGGCATGATCACACGCCAGACCAACCTCAGCGTGAGGGTCCTCCATGAAATAAATACCAGCCTTGACCTTTACCTTTTTATTTACATCCTCTGTAAGAAGCATCTTTCTGTAGATTTCTTCTACATTTTCAATTACCTCGTCCTTTGGAGTAGTTGTAAATACAACAAAGTGATCATCAGAGAATCTGGCTACAGTAGCGCCGCTAAAAACTGTCCGGATTGTCTTTCCCAAATCCTTTAGGATTTCATCACCCATGATAAATCCATGGCGCTCGTTGTAAAGTTTGAAATTTGGAATATCAAAATGAATAAAGGCCACATCCTGACGTCTAAAATCCGGTGAATTTAGAAGCACCTGAACCTTGTTATAGAAAAATGCCATGGTAAGCAAGCCTGTAAGTTCATCAGTCTCACGATTGGCGGCAAGTACTTCTGCCTCGGCAAACGAGTTGCTTGCATTATTGGCATACTCATTCTCCTCAACATCCACTATGAATACATAGTAAAAGCTTCGGCCATTTGGCCAATGTAAAAGATGTCCAAAGTCCTCTATATATCTGACATCGCCATTCTTAGGAATAATTCTATATCTCACATAATCGTGGCGCTTCTCAGCGTAGATAGTCTGAGCTTCTATCTGATTTTCAATCTTGTGAAAATCATCAGGATGAACCATCCCCTTAAATGTGCCATCCACGTACTCTAAAAATTCATCAAAAGTTTTGCAACCAAAGAGCCTAATTACATTCTCATCTGCAAAGAGTATTTGCTCATTTCCGCCCGCTTCATATATGAAAAATCCACCTGGTAAACCAACTGGCAAACGCCCACTCATATCTGTAATGTAGTAATTGTCACTCATAGCTACCCCCCGGCCTTTAAGACACAGTCAACCTATTTTTGTTGATTGTAGCATTAAAATGTGAAAAAACTTAGTAAATATAATGAACCACATATGCACAAAACATCGTCTTTTTCTACTAGCTTATCCACATCTAATCTGTCTGTATCCGCAGCTGAAATTACCTGAGCTTCAACACCTTTTTCTTTTATTTTTTCAGCTAATTCTCCGGGCGACATGGTCCTGTCATTTGGCACCGCCATGGTGTAGCATTTTTTCGCTACTTGCAGCAATTCATCAAGGATAATATCCACCTCTTTATCCTTTAGTATTCCCATTAAAAAGGTAATCTTCTTATCAGGGAAATACTGCTGCAACGATTCTCTAAGGACCCTAGCCCCCTGTCTATTGTGACCTCCATCCACAATTACATATGGCTGCCTGCTTACAAGAGTGAATCTTCCAAACCATCTAGTATCCTTTATTCCATCCTCTATCATCTCTTCTGAAATATGGAATTTCTTGCTATTAAAGCACTCGTTAAACTTTTTTATTGCAAGAATGGCAAGTGCAGCATTTTCAATCTGATAGGTTCCAAGAAGTGAAGTTTCGTAAATACGGTCTATTTCAAATATCTGGCCCCTAAGATTTTGCCTGATTAATTTAGGTTTTTTAATGTAATCTATGTGGACCTTTTGCTTTTTGCATGTCTGACTTAGCACCTTTTTTACTTCCGCCTCTTGAATGGCAGATACCACCTTGGTGCCAGGTTTAATTATGCCAGCCTTCTCTGTGGCTATTTCCGTCAAAGTATTCCCCAGAATCGACATATGGTCGTAGCTGATTGGTGCTATAACCGTCACTATGGGCGCGGGGATGACATTGGTAGTGTCAACTCTGCCACCCATGCTTACCTCCAAAACCACCACATCGCATTTACGTTTTTTGAAATATAAAAAACCCATTACTGTGAGAATCTCATACTCGCTAGGGAGGATGCCTTTTTTAGCAAGCTTGTCGTAGGCAGGCTTTACCTCTGTAAAAACAGCAGCAAAATCATCGTCTGTAATCTCTTTTCCATTTACCACAAATAGCTCATTGTATCTGTGTAAAAATGGAGATGCGAAAGTGCCTATTTTCAGTTTCGCCTGATTTAAAATGGACGAAATATAAGCCACCGTAGAGCCTTTTCCATTGGTGCCTGCCACATGAATATACTCCAAATCCATGTGTGGATTATTTAGTTGTTCTAGAAGGGCAAGCTCTGCATCAAGGGAAAACATATCCTTCACAGGTGTCCCTGTATTTTTTGGTGGTTTAAAATGAGGCAATTCCTCAAAAAAAGAAATTGCCTCTTGGTAACTATATTTTTTCATAAAGTTTTACGCTCTCAAACGCCTTTAACAATGTGTAAATAATAGCTGTGTTAACTACAAGCATAATTGCTTCCTTAGGAAGACGGTAGAGAATAGTGTTGAAGTATCCAAGCTTTAGATAAAGCATGTTGAGCCAGATACTATTAAGTAAAACACCTACAACCATTGTGTATGTAACCATAGTCACAATCATGCGCTGAAGTGTTACTCTCTTCTTGTAAAGGAAAAGTCCAAAAATCACACCAGTCATCATACTACTGAATGTAAATCCAGGGAAAAATGGGCCAGTAGGATACATCAAAAATCCTCCTACATCCACAAGTATTCCCATAACTCCAGCAATACCAGGTCCAAGCAAAAGACCTGCCAAGCAAAGTGGCACAAAAGCAAATCGGATTTCAATAAACTGATTGATTGGAAATTTAAAATAACCAAGTACAATACCGATTGCTGTAAGCATTGCTGCAAGTGTGAGTGTTTTAGTGTTAGATAATTTTTTCATAAAAAATACACCTCCTTTGCAGTTCCTTTTGTCTACAATGAAGGTGTATATAAACCTCGCTATGTAGCAGCGGGATGCGACCATAAAACCGCGGGTTACCCTTCGTCTGCGTGACAACTCCCTGTTCACACAGCACTTAACGCTTTACAGTCTACTCTGCATTTCTAATTTTCCTGTATTATATGCGCAAGCCACGTTTAATGCAATAGTTTTTTATAATTTTGGCCCTAGGGGACGGGGTTAGTGGGCCATTTTAGAGCTCACATTTACGACCACATACTCTGACCTAGTTCCTGTTTTGAACTTGATAGCCCAGTCGGAAATGCCTGAGGATACGATGAAATTTGTATTATTGTGTTCCTCCAATCCGTAGGTACTGTCGTCTATCCCTGACCATACCCCAAATTTTGTGATAGGAATCATCTGTCCGCCGTGGGTGTGACCGCACAGTACCAGGTCAGCAGCAGACTGGGCCTCAGCAACATAATCGGCAGGCTCATGGTCCATAACTATTATGTATTTGCTGGTGTCTAAATCCTGTAAGAGCTCGTCCATTGTCAATCGGTCAGGATTATATCCCTTATCAGCTCGTCCCACTAGATAAAACCTATCGTCAATCAATACGGATTCATCTTCAAGAATATGGATTCCATTTTTCAGAAGTGTATTTTCCAAATCCTCTGCTGTGAAATCTCTATGATTAAAGTAACCCCTGTCGTGATTGCCGTATGCAAACCATGCGCCATACTTTAAATCCATCTCACCTATAGTCTTACAGGCAACCTCCAAATCCTCTTTTTTAGAGCTATCATCCACAAAATCTCCCACTATAAGCAATATATCCGGCGACTGAGCCTCAATAGTCTTTAGATGCTTGGCAAATCCTTCTCCATCAAATGTAGTGCCAATATGAGAGTCTGATATCATTGCTATTTTTATATCTCCAGTATCTTTTTCTGTAGTCAAGTTATAGTCTTTTTCCACCACGCTAGCGCACAGGTAATATCCAGTACCTAGAAATAAAATAGATGACAAAATAGCAAGCACTCCCTGCCAGTGTACTTTAAATTCTCTTTTAGAAAAACGCCTTACGATTCTTCCAAGTAACCCAAAAATCAAGAAGAAGCCCGTGGTATAGATTGTGATGGTAAGCGCATTTATCCATTCCAAAGTAAATGTAAATATCAAAAATAAAGCCACCAAAATCAAAAACGCCACAAGTTTATTTTTAATCACTTTAAACTTGGCAATGGAATTTGTCATATAGATAATTCCTAGAATTGAAGCTACTGCCGCTCCAACAAACATCAACATCCAAATCATAAAAATACCTTTCTTAATGCATATATGTTTTATAAAGGAAAACCCCTCTTCACCAATTATCTGGTAAAGAGGGGTTAAATTAACCTTTTATAAAATGGACCATGAACCCCGTCCCCCTGGTCCACTAGTGATCCTTTAACGCATATGCGATATTGATAGCGTGGTCAGCGCATCTCTCAAGGTCAGTAACCATATCAGAGAAAATAACTCCGGCGATAGGCTCACATTTGTTGTCCATAAGTCGCTCTACGTGATGATTGATAAGCTGCTTTTCCTGCTTATCTACCTTAGCCTCTAGCTTTTCTATCTTAGGCAAGCTCTCGTAATTCTCTGAAGTGAAAATCTCAAGTGCAAGCTCAACTTCTTCCATAGAATTCTCAGCCATATCCTTAAGTTCCTTGGCTGCCTTTTTAGAAAGCTTGGTCTTTTTATTCTTCATACGAGTAGCGTACTCGATAATATTCTCAGCGTGGTCAGAAATACGCTCCATATCAGTTACAGCGATTGTAATAGCTGATATCTTACGGAGGTTCTCAGGTGTAAGGTTGAGAGCCTGAAGCTTGACCATAGCATCCTGGATAGCATGATTGAGGATATTAACTGTCTCCTCACGCTCCTCAACATCCTCCACCTTTTCTGGTGAATAGTCAAAGAAGCAATCGATTGCCTTTTCAAAGTTCTCTGCTGCAATAGCACCCATTCTGGCTGCCTCAAGCTGTGCCTGGTGAATAGCCATATGAGGTGGTACATTTGTCACCTGCGACATAAATACAAGCTGTCTATCCTCTGCTGCACGAGTCTCCTCTGGAAGCTCTGGGATAAACATGTATGTAAGCTTGATTATGTAATCTGTAAATGGAAAGATAATGCACACTGCAATCAACGCAAAGATTGTATGTGTATTAGCTATCTGACGTCCTGGGTCAGCTGATGTAGACTGAATCCATGACAAAAGTGGTGTTACATTTATAACCACAATAATTACAAGTGCTCTGATAACATTGAATAACAAATTCAAAATAGCAGAACGCTTACCATTTCTATTGGCTGTAAGTGATGCTAAAAGGTTTGGTGTAACAGAACCGATAGCAGCACCGATTACCAAATATACTGCAACATCATAATCAAGAATTCCCTGGACTACAAAAGCCTGGAAGATAACTGTTGAAGATGATGAGCTCTGAAGTAATGCAGTAAATGCAATACCGAAAAGCAATGCTAAAAATGGATTCTTAAGTGTTGTAAGGAAATTAACAAACAGCGCCGACTGTGAAAGTGGTGCAATAGCAGTCTTCATGATTGTGATACCCTGAAAGAGCATACCAAATCCCATGATAACTGAACCAATATGTTTGGTAAGATTATTCTTAATGAAAAGATACATTACAGCACCAATGAAAAGTAAGAATGGTGTGAATGTAGCGATATTAAAAGCTGTGATCTGTGCTGTGATTGTAGTACCAATATTGGCACCAAGGATAACTCCAATAGCCTGTGAAAGAGCCATCATGCCCGAATTAACGAAGCCGATAACCATAACATCTGTGGCTGAAGAGCTCTGAACGAGAACCGTCATAGCGATTCCCACAAGAACAGCTACTAGCTTGTTTGTAGTAGCCTTCTCCAAGATTATCTGAAGATTGTCACCGCAACTATTTTTCAGTCCAGTGGACATAATTGACATTCCAAAAAGGAACAAGCCCACTCCACCTAGCAGTGATAAGAATTGTGCAATTGTCATTTCTTTCTCCTTCTACCGTATTTCTCCTTCACGAGAAATAAATAATTAAACCTTTTCTTATTTGTCCGAAGATAGTTTAACATGACTAGTAAAGAATGTCTAAGTATTTCGTAAAATTCTTTTAAAATTATATATATGCTTTGATAAAAATTCCGTCTTCACGATATTCTTCTGAAATAAGCTCTCCATTTTCTCTTATTTTCGCAATACTGCCAGCCTCTGAATATGGAACCAATTTCTCAACATACTCTTTTCCATCTCGGAGAAGTTCAGCCAGAATCTCTCTTACTCTATCAAGGCCCTTACCAGTTTTCACTGATGTGTGTACCGTGTAATCCGCCCTTAAATCATGATAGTCGTGCTCGTCTAACACCTTGTCAACCTTGTTAAATATGGTAATAACAGGCTTGTCATTAACACCGAGCTTATCAAGAGTCTCGTACACAATCTCCATCTGTCTATCCATCTGCGGATTGCTCACATCTACAACATGGATAATGTAATCAGCATATTTTGCCTCCTCAAGTGTACTCTTGAATGCATCAACCAAATGATGTGGAAGCTTTCTAATGAAACCAACAGTGTCAGTAAGGAGCACCTTTTGGTCATTATCTAAAAACAGCTCTCTAGTAGTAGGATCAAGAGTGGCAAACAACGCATCCCACTCCAAAATATTTGCATCAGTAAGTTTATTCAAAAGAGATGATTTACCTGCATTGGTATAGCCTACAATAGCAGCCACTGGGACACCATTTTTCTGTCTCTTAGCACGAGTGAGCTCACGGTGACTTACCACATCAGCAAGCTCTTTTTTAAGCTGAGAAATACGACCTGCAATAAGGCGCTTATCCATCTCCAGCTTTTTCTCACCAGGTCCACGAGTACCGATGGCTCCACCACCACCTGCTGCAGTACCACCAACTCGAGACATGTTTTTACCAAATCCTGTAAGACGGGTCATCTCATATCTAAGCTGTGCCAGCTCTACCTGAATCTTACCCTCGGCTGTACCTGCTCGAGCTGCAAAAATATCAAGGATAATAAGGGTTCTATCCATAACTTTTGTATCAAGAGCGTCTGCCAAATTTCTCATCTGGGCCGGTGTAAGCTCGTCGTCACACACAATACCAGTAGCCCCAGTTTCCCAGATTAAGTCTGCAATCTCTTCAACCTTACCAGTGCCTACATAGGTACCTGGATTTCTGCGCTCAAGATTTTGCATAATCTGACCAACCACCTGCGCTCCTGCAGTCTCACAAAGCTCTGCCAACTCATCTATAGAATCCTTAGCCTCTACCTCATCACCCTCACAGACTGCAACTAATATTACTTTTTCAATTATCTTCTCTGTATTTATCATTGACCTAATTCCTATTTATAAATAGATGGGCCATCCCACCTCTTCCATAATAACATTTTTCGGATGATAAGGTCTATTATTCGAATCTATTTCTATTCATCAGAACAATTTTAATTGTCGAAAGTACAAGACAATAGACAATTGTATACATTACTATTGCAAATACTTTGCCCGCTTCAAAAATCTCTCCTCCTATAAATTCCTTTGCCGGCAGCATTACTGGTGGGAAAAGATAACCCAAAATAGCCACCCTAGGTACTTCCTGGCAAATCCCTTCATAGACAGTGGTAAGTAACGCAATCAACACAGTCAGCATCAATGCCATTCTTCTATTTTTCATAACTCTAATGTTCAGAAAGTCTCCTATTGTATATCCTGACAAGCCACCTGCCAAAACCACAAAGAATCCTGCAATAACATCATTTACCGTAAGAATTCTAGTAAAAAAGGAAAAGCGATAAACTAGATTTGCATATACCGGACCTAGTGCTATAAAAAAACAATAAACTATAGTTATTACTATTAAAGAAAGTTCCCTGGCAATGTAGTAGTCTACCCATCGCTTCTCTATAAGAAAAAGAATCTGTTCTTGAACTGTATTTTCCTTACCTCCAATGCCAACCGCTACAAATACCATCAAACAAAAGGCAAATACCCCTGAAACTATGTAAGAATCTATAATATTTCCAGGTTTAATAGAGTACATAACAGCTGTAAAACATAGAATCATCAACACAGGAATAACAGCACCTGTTCCTCCAAAATACCCACTCATCCTAAAATTAATTCTATTACTCAACCTCGTAAACACCTTTGATATGCCATCCTTCCTGCATCAATCTATCTATGGTTATAGACAGTAATCCATCAGTTGTTTTAACAATATAATTGCCATTTTCCATATGCATCTCATCTGAAGGGATACATCTTCCATCATCTTCTAAAACAATGCTATACATCTTATGATTTGCCCTAGTGTATGGAATAAGTCTAGCTCCTTCAATTGTGTAGGTCTCATCTCCTATGGCCTTAATTAGGTTTTGTTCGTGAGAAGCAAGCAGAATAATCTTTCGTTGTTCCTTTAACTCAAGCATTTTTGGGATAAATACCTGCTGCGAATCACAGTCCTGCCCTGACAAGGGTTCATCTAGTAATATAATATCAGGATTGACTATTAAAGCCTGTATTACACCTACTTTTTGGAGTGAACCTTTAGATAGATTTTTCATTTTCTTATCAAGCATGTCACTCAAAAAGAAGTCCGCTGCAAAATTTGAGATTAATTTATGTCTCTCATTTTCAGAAGTTAGCCCCGCCATTTTGGCTATATGATTTAGATAGACCCCGGCTTTCATATTTGCCACCGGCAAGTGATCCGGAACGAATGAAATCCTGTAATTCTTTTCACGGATTACCTCGCCGCCATCCTTTGGAATTAGCCCTCCTGTCACTTTCAGTAACGTGGACTTTCCGCATCCATTGTGGCCTACCAGGCAGGTCACCGTGCCTTCTCTAAGGCACATATTCACTCCTTCGAAAATCGTTTTTGAATCATATCGCTTTACTATATTTTTCAGTTCTAACACCTCTCACCAACTTCCATTTTCAACAATTCAGCTCGATTATCCATGGTCTGTTATTCCTTTTCTTACAAATACTCTAATTTCTTGGTACCTTTTTCCAATTGATTACGAAAGCTCTTTTATAAACTCCTCGTAGCTATATGTACCTTCTAAGAACTCAAAAGTGTAGCTATCATAACTATCGATTTTTTCTTTTATTTGTTCCTCACTTAGATTCTCACCGTTTTCACATGTATACTCCATCTTGAAAACTTTCTGCTCTGAAAATCCCTCTAATTCTTCATCAGATGGAAAGCCATCACCGTCTTTATCATCAAAGTGATACTCCTCTTCTTTGTAGTCTAACACCAGCTCACCTTCTTCATGCTTTGAAAAATAAGCGCTATAGTATAACGCTCCATAAAAAGGACTTCCCCCATCTCTAACAATACCTTTTCCCGGAGCGTACTCATAACCAAGATCGCCGGCCATACCATATACCCAATCATCCATTAGACATCTGAGTTTTCCATCTTCATATGTATATAGCCAACAACTGCCGCTCATTTTAGCCACCAATTCAGGCGTATCGTCTCCATCAAAATCTATAAGGCCAAATTTGAGACTATCGAAATCATGTTTCTCTTTTATACTTTTAGCTGCCTCAATATATGCTTTCTTATATCCCTCTGCACTGTCCTCCACGCTGTCCTCTGAACTTGTCTCTTCGCTTAAGTCACTTGCACTGTCTGTTTGGCTCACTTCGCCGCCCACAGTGGTTTCGTCACTTATTGCAACATTGCTTGAAATAGCTTCATCGCTAGAAGCTGCCACATTGCTTGATTCTGATTTACCACATCCTGTAACAATTACAGATACTACCAACAACTGCAAAATCATTTTTCTCTTCATAACTTTTCCTCCAAATAAAATTAGTTTTTACAATATTCCTAGTGTCGCAATTATGCCCTATTTTAATTATATATGTAATAAACATCATTTTTGCATCATTTTGTCATAAAAAAAATCCAGAAGGTAGTTTTTCATTTTTCTTACTGCTTTTTTGGCATTTTACTAGGCAGGCAGTAGTCTTTTTCCCTTACACTACTGCTTATTTGGCATTTCTCTATTTAAGCAGTAGCCTTTTTCATTTTTCCTACTGCTTTTTTGGCATTTTACTAGGCAGGCAGTAGTCTTTTTCCTTTACACTACTGCTTATTTGGCATTTCTCTATTTAAGCAGTAGCCATTTTCATTTTTCTTACTGCTTATTCTGCATTTTTCTCTATAGGCAGTAACTTTTCCAAAATCCCCTACTGCCTACTTTTCATTTTTCCATACAGGCAGTAACATCCTAGCATTTTCCTACTGCCTAATCTATAAAATTCGCTACAGGCAGTAGCATCAACAAATACATTTGCAATTCTATGACTTCTCTTTTCTAGTAAAAAATATAACTGTAAAAATAGTCATTAAAATAGTTAATATTACAAATGGTATGATTGTGGTTAGCAACACTTTTGTTGGATTATAAACTACTCCAAATGCGACAACACTTCCCACATTATGAACATCAACTTTCATTGATTCATATATGTATTCATCAAGAAATTTTCCAATTCGAATACAACTTGCCACTGTATAAATAAGGTATATTACTATGTAAGAAATATATATCAACAATGATGATTTTTTATTCATAATATTTTTCCTTTCAATATCTATTTAAAGGACTAATCTTTTACTCTCTTAGTTATTTAGACTTATTTTTCGCTTTCTTTCTTCAATAACAAATAATTAGCATAAGCTATTATCCTTTTTAATTGTTCTTTAGAAGCTTCATTCAAACTATCCTCAACGCGGTCGATATCAAAGTCTGTACAGAAAGCATTTGCATCAATTGCATTATTATCTAATGTCTCCTCTCTTAACATAGGAGTGTTATAGCCTAATAACCATTTCGGCTCTACCATTAATACCTCTGAATATTTGTATATCCTATCTGTCTTAGGTAGATTCCTCCCAGATAAATATTGACTCATTGAAGATTTAGGTGTGTTTGTCAATTTGCATAGATATGTTTGTGTTATACCTCTTTCTTTTAATGCCATCTTTAATCTACACGCAAATGAATCAATAGGTTTTCCATCCATATTTTGTACTCTCCTTTAATTATTATGTTCTACATTATCGAGAGCGACGCTTATCTTGCGCAGCCCTTATCCGTAAAAAAACTACAAATAAGCCACTTCTCTGACATAGGTTAATACTAATAATAGTACAGAAAAAGAGCCTTTTCCATTTATATAGTAAACATAAAAAATCTAATTTCATTTGTATATATCCACTATAAAATTATCTTTTCTCATCTATACAACCGTAATTACTATCTTTTCAGAGCTATTCGTCATCTCATATTGACGTCCCAATACTCTAGTGTTATGTTGTATCTAGCTAAATAAATATGTTGCTAGGGGCGCAGTTGCTGAGAGGTGATTTACACCGACCCTTATTACTTGAACTGGACAATACCAGCGTAAGGAAGCTTAGTGGATCTCCTGGCATCATTTTGTATGAAGGGAGATTTTTTAATGAGTAATCAAGCATCAACACTCAACTCAAAAATTATTTTTACCGCAAGGCAATTAGCATTCTGCGGAGCTTCAATAGGACTAGCTTTTGTCCTTTCTAACATCAAATTCACCAAGCTTCCAATGGGCGGCTCAATCACATTGTTTTCTATGCTTGTAGCATGTCTTCCAGGCTTTTGGTTCGGACCAATTCTTGGAATTATCTCCGGCATTGCCTACGGTCTTTTAAATCTGATTGTAGATCCATATATTCTTTTCCCTGCACAAGTAATCGTAGATTATATCCTTGCATTTGCGGCACTTGGCCTCTCAGGATTTTTTGCAAAATCTAAAAACGGATTACTTAAGGGATACGGTATTGCAATACTGGGCAGATATTTCTTTGCCGTTCTTTCTGGCTGTCTTTTCTTTGGTGAGTATGCGGCTGATTACAACATGAGTCCGCTTCCTTATTCACTTATTTACAATGGCATCTATATTTTTGCAGAGGCTTTTGTAACATACATTGTACTTATACTTCCACCTATTAGAACTCTTATGGACTACATTAAACATATGGCCACTACAAAATAATTTATTATCTCTTAATGCAAAACAGGAGGTACTTCACGAAAGAAGTACCTCCTATTTTTGAAAAATGATATGTGAAAAATGATTAGTGCTGGCGATTATTTGTCGTCAAGCTTTTTAGCATCTAGCTGTTTCTTGTAGTATGCGATTGCACCTGCTACTACAACAATAACAAGAAGAATTGAAATCCACCAACCTAATTTTGAAGTTGAGCTTTCTTTCTCAGCTGCAAGAGGTGTAGCCTCATCAGCAATACGCTTGATTTCCTCGTCCTCATCTGTCTCTGGAGTTGCTACTACTGCATTATCTGCATCTGCATCAGCGTCTGCATTAGCATCAGCGTTTGCGTTTGCGTTTGCAGCGGCATTATTAGCGGCATTTCTTCTGGTATTTCTGTTTGGTGCTGTAGTATTATCTGCAGTTGTGTCACCTGCAAGTGGTGTAGCTGGGTCAGTGATAGTTAATGTTGCAGCTGGGTAATCAGTTCCTGAAGTACCACCTGCTGCGCCACCAGATGTTGATGTGCCTGCACCCTCTGTTCCAGTACCTTCTTCACCATTTGCTCCTGTTTCATCATCACTATACTTGTTCTTGAAGTTTTCTTTAGCCTTATCTAAGTTATCCTTAGCTTTGCCAAGATCTTCCTTAGCCTTATCGTAGGTTTCCTCTGCCTTCTCAAGCTTTCCTTCCCACTCAGCTAACTCTGGCATTACTTCCAAATCACCAAGAGCCAATGTCTTGTTAAGGTCCTCGATATGAGCTCTAATCTCTTCGCACTGCTGCTGAGCATCTTCCACTGCTTCCTTTGCAGTATTAACAAGATTAATAAGGTCAAAGAATTTTGTCATTGTTGCGCCAGCCTGCTCAAGTCCTTCTACATAGGCTCTTGCTGCATTGCTAAATACTGCATCGCCATTGTTGTAGAAGAATTCATCTGTAACATTCTGGTCGATAGATGCTTCCTTGTTGTACTCATCAGAAGATGTAGCAGTAGATTTTCCTACATAGCTAATATCTCTTCCATATGTAAGATTGCTAAGATTTGCATCTACATTAGTGTTTACCTCAACTGCTGCATATGTGCTACCTGTAGTATTTACATTTGTAGGCTTAACAACATAGAACTCTGCAGTTTTTGCATCCCAGTTCCAGCTCTTAACTCCAACAACTTTTGTATGATTATCTTCCTCATACTGTCTGATGATTGCTTCCTTAGTAGTCTCCTTATCAGCTCCTGTAAAGAAGTTTCCTACCTTTGTCCAGAAGTCATTCCATCCATCACCTACAGTGTAATGTACTGTATCATCTGTAACTATGTCGTAGGAAATATTGTATGTACCTGCCACATGGTATGTAACACTTCCATCAAATACAAACCATGTCACATTGTATGGAGCGTCTTCAGCAGTTTTAACCGCTGTCCAATCATTATTATAGCCGTCAAATGTAAATCCATAATATTCATACTTATCATCATATGGATTTCCAGCATTGGCTGCTGCATTATTTTTACCATTTACAATGGCCTCTGCAGCTGTTGGCTGAGCATGTGGAGTAACACCATCTGGCCAAGGTACTCCAAGAACAGTCTTGGTCTTTAGGTCTGCAGACCATTCTAATTCACGATTTGCACTATATGAAACTACTCTTACATATCTTGGCACATAGTAGCCAGATGCTTTAAATACATCTCGTGCATCGAGAATCTGATAGCCTGTCTTAGATGCTGCAATAGTTGCAGCTGAATCAGTGCTCTTTAAATACTCAGTTGCTGAAAGCTTGTTGTTTACATATGTGTAAACCTTCTTAGTACTAAGGTTTGTAGCTGTGCAAATATAATTGCCATCTACATCAAATGAGTAAACTCTAATTACCTCATCATCTGTTGCAATTTCTTCTGAAGCAACTGCACCCTCAACTGTCTTGCCATCTAAATCTGTATAAGATGTATATGTCTTATCAAGACCTGAAACTGTTGCATTATCCCAGTCCCAATCTCCGAGAACAATATAATCAAGTGTGTACTCAGCCTTCTCTTCGTCAGTAAGCTTGTCATAAGCATCAGCAATAAGGTATGATGTCTTTTCCTCACCATCAACCTCTACTGTCTTCTTATATCTCTTAACAATCTTCTGCTCAGCCTTTGGCTTTGCTAATTCTGTATCTATATCTTCCTGAGTGATGTGAACTACATTTCCATCCTCATCTAAATAATCATAGTAAGTAACCTTCTCGTAAAGATCTACCTGAGTGCCACTGATATCGTAGCCAAGATTAATCTTCTTGTCCTCAACAACTGTGCCAGTAGCATCATCGATAATCTGATATTTAACAGTAATAAGATCCTTTTCAGTTCCCTCGTAATCTACGAAATCCCCAATCTCAGTAACTGAAACTGTCTGGCCTTCTTCTGCCTTAATGTAGTAGTTTTCAAGAATCGCCTTAAGATACTCTTTCTTGTCATCATCTGTCTTGTCGCTATCCTGATATGTCTGCTCTGCTGTAGCAAGAACACCTGCTGCTGATGAAAGATAAGCATCATAAGCCTTCTGTAAGTTTTCCTGAAGATCTGCAAGTCTCTGCTTAGAAGCTGCCAAATCCTCTTCAGCCCACTCAAGATTTGTATAAGCAGAATTCAAACTATTATTGTAATCTGCAACCTTCTGCTGGAACTCCTGCTCGTATGTTTTATACTCTGTTTTTGCAGTATTGTAAGCCTTTTCTTTATCCTCAAAATCTGTTACTGCCTTGTCATAAGTATCCTGTGTTGTAGCAATAATAGAAGCAGCATTTTCTTTAGACTCATTTTCTACGGCCTCCAGTGCCGCATTTGAAGCAGCAAGTGCCTCACCTGCAATTACCTCAGCGTCCTCAGCTGCCTGATTTGCATCCCCTACTTCTGAGTTTGCATTCTTCTCAGCCGCATCCATCTCCCCTGCTGCTGTATAAAGATTCTGAGCAGCCTGATTCAAGTTCTCAATATCTGCTGCTGCATCGTCTGTAACTGCTGCAGCCATATCTGCTGCCTCGCCAAATGTAACGTCCTCTGTAACAACATCTCCTGTTTCTTCATCAGTTACAACATTGCCAAACTCATCAACAACTGTAATTGTGCAAGTCTCACCTGCTACTGGAGAGTCCTCTGAGTCAATTTCATCAGCCATAATCTCAGTTAACTCTGCCACACCTGTTGCATCCTCTTCAGAACCAACCCCTGAAAACTCCTGTTCATTAAAGTCCTCATTTAATGATTCTGTCGCATCAGCGAAAGTTTTTTCTGCCTGATTGGCTTCCTGCTGACTTTCTTGTGTTTGCTCTCCATCCTTGAATTCATCAATTTCATCTGCAAAAGCAGTGATTGATGTTGAACCAGCAAGTGTTACTGCTGATAGGCCCAAAGATAGCCCTTTTACCACATGTTTCTTCATACAAGTCCTCCTACTAACCATTTCTTGAAACTACAACTTCACTTCTCCACAACTCATATCACAAATTGTCATTTTTCTCAGCCAAGACAATCTGTGAAATTCCCTAGCACAAAATGTAGCAGTTTTGGTTAGTAGATTTCCATATGTAGGCAAAAACTAACATCATCTGGCAAGTTTTGTTATATTGTATAACGTTTTCGCACAAGAGAACCCCCTCATTTTTTGTATAAATCTCACAAACTTACCTAAGAGTTTTTAACTAAATTATTCAAAATAATTCCCATTTTGGAGCGACTATCCCCTCTTTGAGTTATACAAAAACAGAGTTTTGCTTCGCAAAACTCCAACTCAGATGCAAACAAAAAAGAGAAGCTATAATTAAGCTTCTCCTTTGATTTTTACTTTAATATCCATTGTGGTCTGAATCGAATCAGCGCCTGTTATAATGTCATACTCTATTCCGATTCGAATATCATCCTTTTGCTCGATTAACTCATACCTGCGAGTAAATATTTCTATTGATAGATTGCCAACAGAGGTGCTGTATTTATTAACAGTCTTCTCTCCTGGTCTTAGCTCTATCTTAGAACTGAGGCTGCCCTTTTGTGTAAGGGTAAATTCCCTGCGATTGAAGGATATCAAACAGTCCACAACTCCATCCTCCGTGGTGCGCTTATAGGAAAGATATTTCTTGTCTCCTCGCTCTATAAATGAGCCCAAATAGCTCTCCTCTGATATCTCCTGATCACCACCCATTCGCTGCCTAGAACACAGCGAAATCTTACAAGATGTTCCTGCCATATTTATTCCTATCTATTATACTTGTTCTCTAATAACCACGCGAACTGCGTTAATCTGGTTTGAAAGATGTGTGTGCATGATGCTCTTAAGATACTCTACATCACGTCTATTAAATCCCTCAATGATAGCTCTGTGCTCTGCAATAAGCTGGGCATACACTGAAGGGTTCTTAACATACTCGTAGCGATAGCGATACATCTGCTCTCTAGCTGAATTGATAATATTCTCAAGCTTTGGATTAGCAGCTGCAGCATAAATCACATCGTGAAATGCCTCATCTGTCTCTACGATTTTACGTACATCATCTGTATGGGTAGCATTCTCAAAAGCCTTCATAGCCTCCTTGAGCTCCACAAACTGAGCATCTGTCATACGCTCACATGCACATACTACTGCAAGAGCATCAAGGGCATCTCGTACCTCTAGCACATCTTGCAAGTCCTTTTCTGTCATCTTAGCAACCTGAGCACCCTTGCGAGGAATTGTAACCGCAAGCCCCTCCTGCTCAAGCATACGTATTGCCTCACGAATAGGAGTACGACTAACCCCAAGCTTTGTAGCCAAATGCATCTCCATAAGTCGCTCGCCCGGCTTAAGTTCCCCCTTTAAGATTGCCTCCCTAAGTGTGTTGAAAACTACATCTCTGAGTGGCAAATAATCGTCCATCTGAAGTGTAAGATTTTCTGTCATTATATTTATTCTCCTTTTCAAGGTTAATTCTTGTTATTGAATAACGTAGTAAGATAAAGCTGCTTTACCATCCCCGATTTGGTAAGTGCCTCTTTGGCAGCTCTAGCTGTCTTGTTATCATTAAAGAATCCGAATACTGTAGGACCACTACCGCTCATCATGGCGCCAACAGCCCCATTATCCATCATGCATTTTTTAATGTCTGCAATAACTGGATGCATAGGAATGGTAACATCCTCCAGTACATTGCCCATCTTGCTGCAAATGGATGCTAAATCCTGATTCTTAATATCCTCAATAATTCCATCTATATCTGGATGAACCACCTTATCAAAACATGAATCCAAAGCCTCATAGACCTGCTTTGTAGAAACTGCAATGCCTGGCTTTGCAATTAAAACTGGGCACTTCACCATAGGTGGAAGTGGAGAAAGTATCTCTCCTATGCCCTCTGCCAAGGCTGTGCCTCTCATAACACAGTAAGGTACATCAGCTCCCAGCTTGACACCTCGCTCCATCATATCCTTGCGAGAAAGTCCAAGCTTAAACAGCTTGTTCATGCCAAATAAAATGGCTGCCGCATCGGTAGAGCCCCCGGCCATACCAGCAGCTACAGGAATATGCTTCTCAAGGGAAATTCTAATACCCTCTTTTATATCAAACTCTTCTATGAGTAGCTTGGCTGCCTTAATACAGAGATTGTCATCTCCAACAGTCAAAAACTTAAGATTGGTGGTCATGGAAACTCCCGGCTCTATCACCTTGGAAATGGTGATTTTGTCAAAGAGATTCACCGTCTGCATAATCATCTTGACCTCATGGTAGCCATCATCTCGAATGCCTGTAACATCAAGGCCTATATTGATTTTTGCTAATGCTTTAACATCTATTTTATCCATTGTACATCCATGTATTTTGCACTTGCGTGTATTTTGTATTCAATCTTAATAAATTTTAACAAAGATACCACACATTTACAAGATTTTTGTATTAAAATAAATACAATCTACTAGTGATTTTTTCTCATTAAAGATCCGATAAATAGATTAGGAAAAGGATTTCCGTCTGGTTTAGTAGTATTGGCCACATTAACAAGGAGGTTAGATTATGGATGTTAGTACTTATAGCAGCGTTTCTTCGAATGTTGCAGGAACCTATAAAAAGACCACTAATGCAGATGGTTCTGTGACAGAATCTCTTGAATTCAGCGCATCAAAAGAAGAGGTTAAAGCATCTAAGTTTTCTGATGCTGCAGCCGTTTATGAAAAATCTGATGACAAAGCTCTCACAACAGATACATACAAAAAATCAGATAGAACAGCCCTTATTCAGCAGCTTAAGGCTGACCAAGAAAGGATGATTAACAATCTTTTTGACATTGTCATGAAGACCATCAAGGGTCAGGGTAGCACTTTTGCAATCGCTACACAGGATGACATGTGGAAGTTCCTTGCAGAGGGAAAATTTACAGCAGATCCTGAGACAATTGAAAAGGCAAAAGAGGACATTTCAGAAGATGGTTACTGGGGCGTAAACAAGACTTCCGACAGAATCGTTGATTTCGCAATTGCACTTTCAGGTGGCGACACATCAAAGGCAGATATGCTTTTGGATGCTTTCAAAAAAGGTTATAAGGAAGCTACAGGCACTTGGGGTAAGGAATTGCCAGAGATTTCTTCAAAGACATATGATGCAGTAGAGGATAAGTTTAAACAGTGGAAAGATGGCAACTACAAGTCAGCAAATGACAACACTGCTCCAAACTATGGTGGTGGCGGATATAACTTAAGCTACATGGAAAATATTTCTACTGTTAGCTCTAGCACATATATCGAGACCTAATATAATTGAATATAAAATGGGCACCGTATAAGCGGTGCCCTTATTATTTGCTATTAAATTTTCTCCCACTCATGGGCTATGATAGGCTCCAGATAGTTAATCATACTATCGTATTGAGCTCTACTAATAACTATTCGTCTACCACGACGTCCTATAAAACCATCCTGCTGTAGCTTTTGCACTGAGCGATTAACAGTTTTAATTGAAAATCCGCTTCGCTCTGCTAGCTCCTGACGGCTGATATTTACTATATATTCATCCTTTGGATTCTTAGCTTCATAACTCTTAGTCAGAAGATAAATAATGCGGTCTGCACCCTGTAAAAACAGAATAACGCGCTCATTTCTACTCTCCTCCAAAAGATAATCTCCAATTCTGGCAATCTCCATTCGAAGAGCATTTTTATCATCCCAAATCCAACGATCAAAACTAGCTCTGCTCATAACAAGCATAGTACAATCAGTTACCGTCTTAAGAGTAGTCATATATAGAGGAATCTCAAAGAAAATCTCCATTGAACCAAATACTTTTATGGCATGAAACCACATGTAGTCATAGACCACTCCTCTAATTCTATAATCAATAGCTCTAACTGTACCGTCCACAAGTATATAGACAGTATCTGCAGGAGTGTTCTCCTCTACGAAAATGGTATTTTTTTCTTTTTTGACAATCTGTGTAGACTCAAGAACCCAGCGTGGTGCATTGCTAAGTAATTTGTTAAGGGCCTCTGATTGTTCCCTAGGCAAATTATTTTGCAATTCCATAATTCGACTAATGTTCTCTTCTAATGACATACTATCTCCATTTACTAAGCAACCTGTGCTTAACATCGTCAGATGCAAAACTCATTTCAACAGAGTCAGTATAAATCTTGTGAATCTGCTCATCAGTAAGTCTAAAGCTAACACTTACCTTGTCAAACTCTGTAGAAAGATTAGTGTTACTAACAGTTCTGTTATCAGTATTTAAAGACACTGGAATGCCATGCTCCATAAATAGGCAAATCGGACAATCCTTAATGTGTCTGTATGCTTTTGTCTGTAGATTGCTAGTAGGGCAAATCTCCACTCCAACATGACGAGAAGCACAATATTTCATAAGCTCCTCATTCCTTGCCATGGCAATACCATGACCAAGTCTAACTGCCCCTACATCAATAGCATCACGTACATTTTGAGCATTACCTGTCTCGCCTACATGAATTGTAAAAGGCATATCTAGTGCCTTAACCGATCTGAATAATTCCATCTGCTGAGACATTGGATAAGACTCCTCATCTCCAGCAATATCGCATGCAACTACCCCGGCACCGAGCATCTCGCGGCCAGCTTTTGCAATGGAATAATTAAACTCATCATCCATTCCACGCATCATACAGATAATCATACCGGTCTCAATATCAAATTCACCGCGAGCCTGAGCCAAACCAGCCTCAACAGCCTCTATAATCTCAATAGGCTTAAGTCCCTGCTTCATAGACTGAACAGGGGCAAATCTAGCCTCTATGTATTTAACATTTTCAAGTGCCGCATTTTTTGCAAAATGATAAGCAGATGTCTTAATCCCCTCCACATCCTGAAGGCAACGATTTGGCAAGTCAAATCTCTTAAGATACTCAGCCAGATTCTGGCAATCAGGGTCCACTTGCATAAGCTTTCTGAACTCCTGAAAATCGTAGTTCTCTCCACGCTCTGCAAGCAGCTTATGTGTAACCTCTAAATCTAACGAGCCGTCCAAATGACAATGCAAATCTATCTTTGGCATCTTTTCCGCAACTACTGGCATTCTAACTCCTTAATTATTTATACTCCTAAATTGTCAGGTCCAAAGCCTAGTGGAAGTAACTCCTGAAACTTAAAGACCTTTTGCTCTCCAGGTACATTTGTGCCAAGTACCACATCAAATGTAGCTGGATCCACAAATTCCATTAATACCTGTCTGCAAACTCCACACGGAGCGCAGAAAGGTAGCTTTTCTGTAGAATCAAAGCCACCCACAATTGCGATGGCTTTGAAATCCTTATGTCCCTCACTAACAGCCTTAAAAACTGCAGTACGTTCTGCACAATTGCAAGGTGTATATGCTGCGTTTTCCACATTGCAGCCAGTATAAACTTTACCGTCAGTGCATAAAAGCGCAGCCCCTACCTTGTGATGAGAATAAGGTGTGTATGCATATTCCCTGGCATCAAGGGCCTGGGCAATCAACTCATCATATGACACCATAACAATGCCTCCTAACGAGATTTGATGTATGGCTTACCATTAGCTGCTGGAGCGTTAGCACGTCCAACAAATGCGATAAGTGCAATGATTGTAACAACGTATGGAATCATTGAAATAATATTTACTGAAATAATATTGCTCTGTGTAGCAAGTGACTTTACACCGTTACAAATACCGAAAATCAAGCATCCCTTTAAAGCTCCCTCTGGAGAGAACTTACCAAAGATAACTGCTGCAATAGCGATGAAACCTTGACCTACGATAACTGTTGGTCTGAACTGAGAAACAGTTGCAAGTGTAACAAATGCTCCGCCAAGACCTGCTAAAAATCCTGAAAGGATAACGCAAATATAACGCACCTTGTATACATCAATACCAAGTGACTCACAAGCTTCTGGGTGCTCACCGCAGGCTCTTAAATGTGTGCCAAATCTAGTCTTGTAGAATACAAACCAGCAAATCCATGCAACAACAAATACAAGATAAGCCATGATATATACGCTAAATACGTTGTATGCAAAGCTACCTGATTTGAACATACCATCAAAAAGCTTTGGCAACTTAGCAGATGCATCAATAGCTGGTGTATCTGAAGAATTGTATAGGATTCTACACAAGAATACAGCAATACCAGGTCCAATAAAGTTGATAGCTGTACCTGCGATTGTCTGGTCAGCATGTAATGATACGCAGACAATTGCGTGAATAAGTCCAAATAACGCACCGGCCAAGCCACCGCATAAGAATGCAAGTAGACCATTGCCAGTTGTAAGTGCTGTGATAGCACCAGTAACAGCACCGATTGTCATCATACCCTCGATACCGATATTTACAACACCACTACGCTCTGAGAAGCATGAGCCAAGAGCTGCAAAAAGAAGTGGAGGTGTAGCAATAAGCGCTGCATTAATTAATATACCTAAATTTGTAATTAACATATCCATTAGTTTGCCTCCTTCTTCTTACCAATGCTTAAGAATAATGCCTTGAATACATGAGCGATAGCTATAAAGATAACTACGCAACCCATGATAATATTGATAATCTCTGAAGGTGCATGAATCATTGTAAGCTTTGATCCACCAAACTTCATAGCACCATAGAAGATGCCGGCAAAAATAACTCCAAGTGGGTTAGATGCACCGATAAGCGCAACTGTAATACCCTCAAATCCGTAGCCTTCCTGGCTGGCAAACTGAGCGACACGTCCGCCCATACCCATAACCTGAACCGCTCCACCAATACCAGCAAGTGCACCTGAAATAGCAAGAGCTGTAAGGATTGACTTGCCTGAATCAATACCAGCGTACTGAGCTGAGAACTTGTTGAAACCAACGGCCTTTAATTTGTAACCAAGAGTAGTCTTCTCGATGATAACCCATGTAATAACAGCAAGAACTACTGCGATGAAAATAGCGCAATTGTTGCCGTCTACAATCAATCTAGCTGAATCTAACAAATCCTTTGTAGCCTCTCCGCCGCTTTCCTTCTTAACGCCTTCGATATTAACAACGTAATTTGAAAGATAATAAGCAATCCAGTTGAACATGATGAAGGAAAGGACCTCATGGATACCTCTCTTAACCTTCATTACACCACAGACAAGTGACCATAAAGCACCTGCTGCAGCTGCTGCAATTATACAAAGTGGAATATGAATAACTGCTGGAACATCTACAAATATACCAATAAGTGCTGCTGCAAGTGTACCTACAACGAACTGTCCCTCAGCACCGATATTAAATACACCAGTACGGAAAGAGAATGCAACTGAAAGACCTGTAAGAATAACTGGTGCAGCATAAGCAAGTGTTGTGATAATGTTCTTTGGCTTGCTGATTACTGAATCAAGAATCTTAAAGTATGCTTCCATTGGGCTAACGCCTGCCCATACAAGGAAGATTGCACCTATGATAAATCCAATTAAAATCGCAATGATTGTATAAAGAAAATTGCTATGTAAAATACTGGTTTTCTTATTCATGGTTCTTACCTCCTGCCATCAAGAAGCCCAGCTCTTTTTCATTAGCATCTTTGCCTGATACGCTTCCTGTAATTTGACCATCGAAAATAACCTCGATACGATCTGACAAACTCATAATCTCATCAAGCTCGAAAGAAACAAGAAGAATAGCTCTTCCCTTATTTCTCTGCTCAACAATGTATTTGTGAACGAACTCAATAGCACCAACATCAAGTCCACGTGTTGGGTTGACTGCTATGAGTAATTCCTTGTCATTAGTAACCTCGCGAGCGATGATTACCTTTTGCTGATTACCACCTGAAAGAGTCTTTGCAGGACGGTTCTCACAGTGTGGGGGTCTGATATCGTACTTCTCAACAAGCTGGCTTGCATTGTCTGCAATAGCCTTCTTGCTTAAGATACCATTCTTAGAAAATGGAGCCTCCTCAAAATGCTGAAGGATAAGATTGTCAGCAACTGAGAACTCAAGAACAAGACCATGCTTTTGTCTATCAGCTGGGATAGATGAAACACCTGCCTCAAAAGTCTCCTTTGGAGTCTTGTTGAAGATGTCTGTTCCTGCCATAGTAATCTCACCAGACTCTGCCTTTTTAAGACCTGTAAGAATCTCTACAAGCTCAGTCTGACCATTACCATCTACACCGGCAAGACCAACAATCTCGCCCTCATGAACATCAAGGCTAAGTCCCTTAAGAATCTCAACTCCACGGTAATCCTTGGCGTGAAGATCCTTGATAGAAAGGGCAAGCTTTCCAGCTTCCTGTTCCTTCTTCTCTACCTTGAAATTAACATTTCTACCAACCATCATGGCTGCAAGATCATTCTCTGTAACCTCGCCTACCTTGACAGTATCGATATATTTACCGAGACGGATAATTGTGCAATTGTCCGCGCAAGCCTTAATCTCCTTGAGCTTGTGAGTGATAAGAATAATGCTCTTACCATCTGCTGTAAGATTCTTGATAATCTCCATAAGCTCATCAATCTCTTGTGGAGTAAGAGATGCTGTAGGCTCATCCAAAATAAGAGTATCAGCACCTCTGTAGAGAACCTTAAGAATCTCTACTCTCTGCTGCATACCTACAGAAATATCCTCGATTTTAGCATCTGGATCAACAGCCATACCGTACTTCTCAGAAATCTCTAAAACCTTTTGTCTTGCAAGCTTTTTATCTACCACAATACCCTTGCGAGGCTCAACTCCCAAGATAATATTGTCGGTAACTGTAAATGGCTGAATCAACATAAAATGCTGATGTACCATACCTATTCCAAGCTCAATAGCATGCTTTGGGCTATGGATATCAGTCTTCTCACCATTGATATAAATATCGCCCTCTGTTGGCTTGTAAAGGCCATAAAGTACATTCATCAATGTACTCTTACCTGCACCATTTTCACCCAATATTGCATGTACTTCACCCTTATGTACCTTCAGATTAATGTGATCGTTAGCTGTGAAGTTGCCAAATCTTTTAACGATTTCTTTCATTTCAACTACAACAGTATTTGGATCCATATGGCTCATCTTTTCCAATCTTTATACCTCCCTTGAATTAGATTTAGATGATAACTATATCTTCAAAACCCATATCCGCCAGAATGCCTCTAAGCTCTTCGAGTAATTGTCTAGTAGGTACCTGCATATCGGCATATTCTTCTCTGACACCCATTGGTCTAAAAGCAATGATTTTAATTCGAAATGGATTTATCTTATATAATGGGACTAGAAATTCTCCCATTGCTTTTACGTTTTTCACAACGTCATATAAGTCAGGAACAATAACTGCTCTGACTTCACTCAACTTATTATTTTCCCCTAAAAACTTTGCATTTTCAAGTACTTTATTATTATCAGCACCCGTCACATTCATGTGGTCTTCTGGGAAAAATGCCTTTATATCCAGCATCACTCCATCAGATACCGATAACAAATCAGGGTACTCTCTAAAGTCTATTGTACCATTACTGTCGATTAATGTCCCCAGATTTTCTTTTTTCGCCAATTTGAACAACTCAGCAACAAAATCTGGTTGCAACATGCACTCTCCGCCAGAGACAGTTATACCTCTGATAAAAGGTACCTGTTTTCTCACTATTTCCATGACTTCCTCAGCTGTCATTAGCCTGGTCTTTGGAGTGCTGCCATGAGGACATGTCTTGATACATGTATCACAAGAAATACACGCAGACGCATCAAAAGACACCTTCCCATTTTCAAGGGAAAGTGCCTTCTGAGGACATACTTGTACACACAACCCACAGTTAACGCAGTGATTTCTTGTCTCTGGATTGTGGCAATATTTGCAGTTTATATTACAACCTTGTAAAAAGATAGCGGTTCGATTTCCAGGTCCGTCAACCGAACTGAAAGGAATTATTTTGGTAACAACTCCTAGCATTTTATCTTACCTTTCTTTCTAATATATGGCCGTTCTTTGCTGCTCCAAGTCCAAGCGCTGTAGTATCCTGAATTACATTATTTCCAGCGTCAAGCTTCTCCATTTCTGAGCGCTTAACCAAATATCCTGTAACTCTGATTACATCGCTATCGCTAGAATAAAATGACATGTAGCGAATGTCCTTTGCGAATGCACCTTTTATTATATCCATAACGTACTCTGGATTGCGGTGAACAGTTAAATCTATTGGGAAAATATCACCTGTTCCAGATGGGAAATACTTATGGAACTTAGAGAGAACATTAAGCTGATCAATAAGCTCCTCTGGCTCCTCTCCAATTGGAATACGTGTACCTGGTGTAACTCCAACATCCTCTGCCAAACCTACCTGTGCGTGAAGGAGGAAGTGTCCATCTGTTGCCTCACAGTATTTGTTAGTGTGAGACTGGTTGAACTTATCAATGATTTCCATAATCTCAACACCCAGCTGGTTAGCAGCCTCATCGCTACCATAGCGACCTGTCTTGCCTTCTTTTTCAAGAAGCATATTAACAGCATCAGCCATGCCAACTAAGCCAAACATTGCTGTAAATTTATCACGTGCAATAAATCCTTCTCGAGCAAGGAAATTGTTTTCAAAGAAACCGCTTTCCTCAACCTCAAATTTGATTCGTGCATCCATGTATTTAGCCATAACATCCATAACATATGGAAGCTGCTTTGTCTTAAAGTCTTCTATTGAAGAAGAACGCTTTGCAATATTTCCAAGAATAAGACGGCAAAGTGTGTATGAGCCGCCACCAAGGTAAAGACCATTGTAACAGCTGGCAATAACATACTCTCCCTTGAATTCCTTAGAGAACATATTGTGGTTTGCAAAGCTTGGCTTAGCAGACACTAATGCACATTCTACCGCTTCTTTTAAATATTCATCTGAGCTAACCCCCTCCTGATATTTGAGGGAAAGATTTGGAACCGCATCTTCTAATTCTTTCTCAGCTTCAAAAATAAAGTGAGCTGTCTTAGATGGCTTTGGTCCAATATCTGCGTGAGCAAATGAATCTAAAACTGTTCTATCTACATTTAACAGGAAAAGCTTGATTAGCTTTGCAGCTGTCTTCTCATCAACTGTGTCAATAAATGGCTCAATCAAATCATCAAGCTGCCCTAAATATACTGGATAGTTGGTAACGCTAGGAACGTGCTTATAGAATATCAAAAGTGTGTTTAATGCCTCGTATAAATCAGTAGGAGGAGCCAAGTTCAAATATGTACAGCCTTCCTTCATAAGCTTCTGATAATCTGGAGCAATATATCTAGGACGAAGTGGTGCATGTCCTTCTGATAAATCACAGATGCATCTGTCTTCCTGTGGGCAATTTAATAATTCATCAAGTCCTGGCACTTCATCGAGAACCTCAAGCAATGAATCTGCCTTGTTAGCAAGACATGTTACCTTCTGCTCATGAGTAAGAGTTGAACTCTTAATAATATCTAATATTTCCTCTCGAGTCTTCTCAACTCTATCGTTAGAAATTGGTCTAATCATGATTTCTCCTCCTTGATTAAGAATACCGAACCAGGGAGACCCCGATTCGGTATTCTAGTATAGTGGCTATTGTCACTTAAATTTTAAATTATGTCTATCTAAATTAGTCTAACTCGTAAACATCGCCGTACTTAGCTTCGAAATCAGCCTGTGTAGCTGGAACCTGGATTTCGCCGCTGATGATCTTAGCCTTAACATCCTCAACTGCTGCGATTACATCATCTGTAAGGAGGTCCTGTGTAGGAGCGATATTAACACCGTTTGATGCAAGATCGTATACTACGTTACCACCCTCAAGTGTGCCGTTTACAAGATTCTCAACTGTATCATATACAGAAACGTCAACTGACTTCATAGCTGATGTAAGAACTGAATCTGGAGCAAGGTAAGCCTGATCCTGATCTACACCGATAGCATAGATGCCATCGCCAGCTTCGTTACAAGCCTCGATAACACCGATACCTGTAGCACCAGCTGCCTGGAAGATGATATCAGCGCCGTTTGTGATCATTGTGTTAGCTGATGTCTTACCAACTGCTGAATCAGAGAATGTGTTAGCATTAATCTGCTGTACCTTACAATCTGGGTTAGCATCAAGAACACCTGCTACATAACCGTAACCAAAACCGTGCATTGTCTCAGAAGCCATACCAAGGACGATACCTACGTTGTTCTTCTGTGTTGTAAGACCTGCAACATAACCTACTAAGTAAGATGACTGCTCAGCCTTGAATGTAAGACATGTTACATTGTCAAGATCTGCGTTTGTAGCATCATCAATAATTGCAAATTTAACGTCTGGATTTGCCTCAGCTGCTGTTCTTGTAGCATCTGCAAGCATGTAACCTACGCAGATGATTAAGTCATAATCCTCATCGATAAATGACTCAATATTAGCGTTGTAGTCAGAATCTGTCTTTGACTCAAGATAGTTAACTGTTACGCCAAAGTCCTTCTCTGCATCCTGAAGACCTTTCCATGCTGACTGGTTGAATGACTGGTCGTTAACACCACCGACGTCTGTAACAAGACCAATCTTTAATTCTGAGCTCTCTGCTGCTCCTCCCTCTGAAGTAGCTGCTCCTGAATTAGATGTCTTGTCTGATGAGCCACCACAGGCCATCAAAGACACTGCCATTGCAGCGCACATGAGTACTGATAAAATCTTCTTTTTCATTAGATTTCTCCTTCTCTTCTCTTTTGTTTATTGTATTTATTTACAATAACAGTTTATATGTATACATAATAAACTGTTATGTGCAAACCAAAAAGGTCAAATGTCCTCTTATAACAAATATTATACTTCTTTTTAATTAAAAAAAAAGCATTTTGTCCCCAAGTGACACCTACACACTCCTAAATACAAGCCCTAATAAACAAATCAGTCCGTTCCTGGAGATCTATAAAAGAGCCATCATCAAGCTTAACAAGCGGGCTTGATAATGCTTTATCCTCAACCATTGTAATAATACCACGAGAATTATCCGACAAAAGTACACCTGTCCCTATATAGGACTGAGCTATATTTTTCAGGAATACCTGTAATATGCCCTGGTCATATTTTGTCCTATCCTCCCTCTGGAACTGGGCGATAACCTCAAATGGACAAATGCCTGCTCGATAACATCTATCCGCAGTCATGGCATCATAAACATCTGTAATTGCAATAAGTTTGGAATATCGGCCGATGAAATCCTTAGTAAGACCATAAGGATATCCGCTTCCATCATTTCTCTCATGATGCTGAAGCACAGCTAGCTTAATGCGCCTGTCGATAGGCACACCATCTAACATGTTATAGCCTAGAATTGGATGCTCAGCCATTCGTCCGTATTCTTCCGCGTTAAGCGCCCCCGGCTTAGTAAGAATACTCTGAGGAATCAAAGCCTTTCCTATATCATGATAGAGTCCACACATGGTAACCACATCAAGTTCCTTTTCATCCTTTATTCCAAGCCAAGTAGCTAGGACTCTAGAGATGATTGCAACATTGACAGAATGCTTGTATGTACTTGTGTCTATCTCTTGGATATTAAGCATCATAGCCATGATGCCTAGACCTGTTGCATGTTTTTTAAATACAACATGTAAATCTTCGATTAATTCCTCATCCTTAAGAGGGGTCTGATGATTTACAAAATCCTCTACTATAGCCTCCAACTTATCTGAGCATTTGTTGTAGGCTCTTTTAAACTCATGGAACTCCTCGCTGTTAACGATTCTCCATGACTGTGTCTCACCTATAAATTCATCTGGCGCTTCAAAATCGTATTGTTTAATGGCATCCTTTTCATCCTGCACCGCAAGCTGTTCCAAGCCATAGTAAGTCACGTGCAAGAGCTGCTGAGCGGTAACTGGTGTACCAGGCTCAGCTAAAACTTGCCCCTTAGGACTGACGATTCTCTCCGCCAGAATCATTCCAGGTTTAATTTCCCCAACATTAATCTTTCTCATTAGCAATACCCTAATTATTCACCAACATCCGCTGCGCTTAACTCGGTATCGTCTGCCGCAATGTAAACCGCAGCCTGTTTGCCCCATTTATTTTTTGGATAAAGCTCCACTACCTTTTCAAAACACTCAAGGGCTGCCTCTGTATCTCCTGTAAGTCTGTAGCTATCTCCTAACAGGAAAAGTGCAGCACCGTCTTTATATGATTCATCTATATCTACTACAGTCTGGAAATTTGCTATGGCACTGTCATAGTTCTCCTCTGTGTAGAATGTATTACCATCGTTGTAGTAACCCTCGATAATAGTAGGTGCTAACTCTTCATATAGACTGTCATATGCCCTCTTGCCTGCTTCTCCCAAAACATCCTTGGAAACAAGCTGAATATAATCGCTGGCAGATTGTGCATCCCCGTCAGCATATAAATTCTGAGCGGCAATAAGATTCTCATATGAAGTAGGAATATCCTGTTTGTTATCATATGCGCTAAGGTCTTCTCTTAGACTGTCTATCTCATTTTGAAGACTCTTATTTTCAGATCTAGCAGACGAAAGCTCCTCGTCTAGAGCAAGCACTGTCTGAGTATTACCGCCAGTAACATTTTCCTTTACAGTTGGAACTACAAGGAAAAAGCAAATCAAAAGACCAACCACAAGACCCATAAGAATATTCATGAAGCTAGCCTTGGAGTTATCAAGCATACTTCTAAAGGAATGCTCTGACATGATAACTGTGTCGTTACCATCAGCAAAGGTGACAACATCGTTTTTCCTTTTCCTACGGCCAGTATTCTCAGCCTTGAGACGCTCTTTTACCTCATGGATATAGCGAATGGTAGTTGTATTATTACTGTCTATTTTAGAAATAGCAGAAAGAATCTTCCTTGCATCCGCATATTTTTTGTCCTGTATATACAAAAGGGCAAGCAGCTGATTAGCCTTAATCAAATTAGGATTCTGGCTGATAACTTTTTTCAGCTGAATCATTGCCAAGTCACGGCTGCCGGCCTTGCAGTACTCAATAGCCTGATTATATTTTTTGATGGTGGAATTAGCCTTACTGAGCAGACCTGGATTATTTTCTATTTCCGCTAAATATCTGTCAGCATCAGGGTTATTATCTTCCTGAAGATTCTTGGATAAAACCCATTCATTGATAGCTCTTACTGTCTCCCCCACCTGATAGTAGCACAGTCCAAGTAAATTTCTGGCTGTGGTATTGTACTTATAGTATTGCAGAGAAGATTTGAGGGCTTCTATTGCACCAGATATATCCTTTACCTTTGCCTTCTCTAAGCCCTGATTGTAGAACACATATGACGTGTAAATGATTTGTTTATATAACAAAATATCGGCGCCGCAGTTAAAACAGACTTTGCTATTTCCCACCTCGGCACCACACATATAACATTGCATTTATTATTCTCCGTAAACCTGCTTATTTAGTCCCGTTATTCTGCTGAGCAGTCATGTTGTACAAGAGGTCTGTCAAATCAGTCAAATCTCTTGCCTTTATGTCTGCTTCCGCCTGTTCTACCTCGATAGCAGGCTCATATTTCTTTAATTCTTCTTCAAAATCAATCACTTTTGTACCTCATTAATTGCTAGCTGCTTGTTCAACAAGTCTGGTGAGTTTAACACCTTCTTCGCTCTTAGAAATCTCGACTCTCTCGTGATTATCATTAATAGAAACATGGTGATTATCTATAGTGATATTGCTACCAGCATACACTCTTCTATACACCTTGATAGTTGCATCTTTACCAGAGACAATTATCTCTTTCATTTGAGCAAGACGCCTCGTCTCTTCCTGTACAACAGCCTCATCTCGTATTCTAACTCTAAGAAGCTGCATGCGTCGTGGATCCTCTTTGAAGTTGATTCCCCTCTGCTCTCCCAGACGGTCAAACTCCTCGATACCCTTTTTAATCTTTGCAACATTGGATGATATTGACTCAATTTTCTTGGCAAGAATATCAAATTCAGCCAAACGTTCTTCATCCACACCAACTGCAACATTTGTTATTGTTCCAAAGGAATTACCTATGTCATTGGCCTCAATACCCTGCACTGCAGAGACAAATCCGCCTATGATAGAGGCATTATTGCCAGTAAGTTCTATTCTTCCCTCGCAACTTATTTTGCTCTTGAAGAAATAGTCAGCACTAATATTGCCTGAGCAAGTTATAACTGCATACTCCACAAACTGAGCTGTTATATCGCCCTTGCAACTAATGACAGTCTTTTCATTGCCCTTAACTCCAGAAAGTAAGAACAAATCCTTGCCTGCTCTGATATCACAATCCTCAATCAATCCATGGATAATTACATTGCCAGCAGCGTCTATAATAGCTCCATCATGAACGCCACCATGAACAATAACATCTCCATTGAATTTGATATTTCCTGTCTCAATGCCAACATCACCGCTGACCTCGTGAACAGGAGATACATTTATCTTGCCCTGGTTAACCTCGATTTTGCCATCAAGCTTTGCAGTATAAGTCAAGTTGTCATTTGAGCGTTCAAAACCTCTACCGATAAGTGGTGGTAAATCTCTAACTGGCTTTGGCTCTAGGACCTGACCGCGGACAGACATACCACGAGCTCCCTGTACAGCTGGATGATAAACTGCAATCACATCACCCTCTTTTACAGTCTCAATTGTCTTGATACTCATGTAGTCTGCAGTTCCATCAGGCCTAATGGTAGGCTTGTGATTGAACTGAGTCTCAAAGCAATATTCAAAATATCCTGGTGTACCCTGAACTTGAGCAGTTCCCTCCGCAACAACAATAGGCCTTCCATATACAGGACTCTCAGCAAGGCGCGCAACTGCATCCTGGTCAATGCCAAAGGAAACATTGGCACTGGTCAAGAACCCAAGTAACTGCTGCACAGAAAACTTGGGTACATCATTTTTTCCATCCGGGATTTTGAAGGTCATAGTTGCCTGCAATCCATCGGACGAAACTTGAACTTTTGGAGCAAATGCGCTAACAGCCTCAGCCATAGGTCCCCCATGAAATGCCTAAAATTAGTTTATGTTACATCATATTAATTATATTAGTTTATTCGTCATTTGTCATTGAATTTTCAAACAATAACAGAATTTTCATTAAATTTTCATTATTAGGCACAATTTAGTACTTTCCGTCGTTTGGAAGGCCCTTAACAGCCTTAACTACACGGCTTGTACCAAGACGGCTTGCTCCAAGGTCAATAAACTTCTGAGCATCATCAAGATTTGCGATACCGCCTGCTGCCTTAATCTTTTTACCATTTGTCATATGGTCTGCCATAAGCTTGATATCATCGAATGTAGCTCCACCTGTAGAGAAACCAGTAGAAGTCTTGATGTAATCAGCATCTGACTTTGACACTACCTCACACATCTTAATCTTCTCATCATCTGTAAGAAGACAGCACTCGATAATAACCTTTAAAAGCTTGCCCTTGCATGCAGCCTTGATTGCATTAATTTCAGCGAGAACATCATCATATCTGCCTTCCTTAACCCAACCAACATTGATAACCATATCAACTTCCTCTGCACCATTATCTACAGCATCACTTGCCATAAAACACTTTGAAGCTGTTGTTGCATAGCCATTTGGAAAACCAATAACTGTACAGATTGGAAGATGTCCGCCCTGCTCCTTAACATAGTCTGCAGCCTGCTTTACAAAGCTAGCTGGAATACAAACTGAAGCAGTCTCGTACTTCATTCCATCATCAACAATACCCTTTATGTCATTCCATGTTGCATCCACACCAAGTAGAGTATGGTCACACTTGCTTAAAATATTCTTTACATCCATTATTTATAATCCTCCTTTAAATCGAACAGCCCCGTAGTTTTCCGTGCTCCCGCAAGCCAACTCCCATTGGTCGCAACAGAAACTCCCCGCCGGCGTGGGTCCCCTCTGTTGCACCCATGGGGCCCTCTTGCTCGCGCTTGCCAAGGTTGTGTGGCTGTTCATGTAATACCAGCCGGTAGGCATCAAACTCTAAGGCTTGTAGCCGTAACCACCGTCCCATCAGGTTGTGGCCGCCTCGTAACCTAAGCCGTTAGGCATCAAGCTCTTAGTTCTCTTAAGCGAAGCATTCTACGCTGAGCGGAGAGAATCTAAGGCTTGTAGCCGTAACCCCGTCGCCATAAAGGTTGAGCAGCCCTCGTAACCTAAGCCGGTAGGCATCAAGCTCTTAGTTCTCTCAAGCGAATCGTTTTAGATGAGCGGAGAGAATCTAAGGCTTGTAGCCGTAACCGGCGTAAGTTTCCTAACGCATGGAAGCTAAGCGTGCCTCAACCTGCGCCATCATTGCCTCGTACTTAGCAAGCTTCTCGCGCTCCTCAGCAACCTTTGCCTCTGGAGCCTTGCTCATGAACTTTTCATTTGAGAGCATGCCACGAGAACGCGCAAGTTCTTTTTCTAGCTTTTCTTTTTCTTTTGTAAGACGCTCTTTTTCCTTCTCGAAATCAACAAGATCCTCAAGTGGAACAAAGAGTGTTGCATCTGGGATAACAGCTGAAACAGCATCATCACCAATACCAAGCTTGTCTGCCTGAACAATTACATCTGTTGCACCAGCAAGTGTTGCAAAAATAGGTGTAATCTCATCAAATGTAGCACGTACATCAGCATCCTCAGCAACGATGTGGATAGCAGCCTTCTTTGAAGGTGGAACATCCATATCTGTACGAAGCTGTCTCATACCACGAACTACATCCTTAGCACGCTCTACCTTTGCCTCATCTACAGGGTAGTTCTTAGACTCATCATACTCAGGCCAAGCTGAAAGCATGATTGTCTCCTCCTCACTCTGAAGTGTGCAGAAGATTTCTTCTGTAATGAATGGCATGAATGGGTGGAGCATCTTAAGAGCATTAGTAAGTGCATATTTTGCAGTATAAAGTGCCGCATTCTTGCTAGCTGTATACTCTGCAGAGTACATACGTGGCTTTACAATTTCGATGTACCAATCGCAGAACTCATCCCAAATAAAATCATATACCTTCTGAACAGCGATACCAAGCTCAAACTTGTCCATATTTTCAGTAACATCTTTGGCAAGTGTGTTTACCTTAGAGATAATCCACTTATCCTCTGTAGCAAGGTCTGCATCGGCTGGCTCTGTTACTGCATTGTCTGCAAGGTTCATCATGATAAATCTTGATGCATTCCATACCTTGTTTGCAAAGTTACGGCTGTTCTCTACACGCTCGTTGTAGAAACGCATGTCGTTACCAGGTGCGTTACCTGTGATAAGTGTAAGTCTAAGTGCATCTGCACCGTAGTTGTCAATAATCTCAAGTGGATCAATACCATTTCCAAGTGACTTAGACATCTTGCGGCCCTGTGAATCACGAACGAGACCGTGGATGAGTACTGTGTGGAATGGGCTCTTTCCTGTGTGAGCATATCCTGAGAATACCATTCTGATTACCCAGAAGAAGATGATGTCATATCCAGTAACAAGTACATCTGTTGGATAGAAGTAATCAAGCTCCTCTGTCTTCTCTGGCCAACCAAGTGTTGAGAATGGCCAAAGTGCTGATGAGAACCATGTATCAAGTGTATCCTCATCCTGCTTCATGTGAGTGTGTCCACACTTAGGGCAAACTGTTGGTGCCTCTGAAGAACGTGCAACAACTGTCTCACCACACTTCTCGCAGTAGTATGCTGGGATTCTGTGTCCCCACCATAACTGACGTGAAATACACCAGTCGCGGATGTTCTCAAGCCAGTGTAAATATGTCTTGTCATAATTCTTTGGAACGAATGTAAGCTCACCTGTCTTGATTGCCTCAATAGCTGGCTTTGCAAGCTCTTCCATAGCAACAAACCACTGTGGCTTAACCATAGGCTCAACAGTAGTCTTACATCTATCATGTGTACCTACATTGTGTGAGTGGTCCTCAATTTTAACAAGGAGTCCCATCTCATCCATCTTCTTAACGATGATGTCACGAGCCTCATATCTATCCATTCCCTCAAACTCGCCACCATTTGCATTGATAGTAGCATCGTCATTGAGAACGTTAATAACTGGAAGATTGTGTCTCTTTCCAACCTCAAAATCGTTAGGGTCATGTGCTGGAGTGATTTTAACTACACCAGTACCAAACTCCATATCTACATACTCATCAGCAACAACTGGAATCTCACGATTTACAAATGGAAGCATTACAGTCTTTCCGATGATATCCTGATAGCGGGCATCCTTAGGGTTTACAGCTACAGCTGTATCACCAAGCATTGTCTCAGGACGTGTAGTAGCAAATGTTACAAATCTACCTGGCTCACCTACGATTTCGTACTTCATGTGCCAGAAATGTCCTGCCTGCTCCTCATGCTCAACCTCAGCATCTGAAATAGAAGTCTGGCAAACTGGACACCAGTTGATGATACGGTTGCCCTTGTAGATGTAGCCCTCGTTGTAAAGCTTAACAAATACTTCCTCTACAGCCTTTGAGCAGCCCTCATCCATTGTGAATCTCTCGCGCTCCCAGTCAGCAGAAGAACCCATCTTCTTAAGCTGGTTGATAATACGTGTTCCGTACTCATCCTTCCAATCCCAGCACTTTTCAAGGAATCCTTCACGACCAAGGTCGTCCTTTTCGATGCCCTGCTTCTTAAGATGCTCAATAACCTTTACCTCTGTAGCGATAGCTGCATGGTCAGTACCTGGCTGCCAAAGCGCAGAGTAACCCTGCATTCTCTTATATCTAATAAGAATATCCTGCATTGTATTATCAAGGGCATGTCCCATGTGGAGCTGTCCCGTAATATTTGGAGGTGGCATTACAATAGTAAATGGCTTCTTGCTGCGGTCCACCTCAGCGTGGAAATAGCCATTCTCCTCCCACTTCTTATACAAACGATCTTCTAGGCCCTTAGGGTCATAAGTCTTTGCTAATTCTTTCATCTCTAACTATCCTTTCTCCGTTAATAGTAACGCGGCAATTTATTTCTTCATGCTCCCGCAGGCCATGGCTATGTAGCCGCTTTGCAAACTAAGCCAGTAGGCATCAAGCTCTTAGTTCTCTTAAGCGAAGCATTTTACGCTGAGCGAAGAGAATCTAAGGCTTGTAGCCGTAACTGGCGTATTTAGCCACCACATTAAGAACGCCCTGTGTACGGCAAATTGCTGTACACAGGGCGTTGATTATCACGCGTTACCACCTGCATTTATCACTCATCTTATTCCTTACGGGAACGACTCGGGTTGGCTTGTACGACCATAGGACGCTTTGTTCACCACCTGCTCCGAAGCTACCTTCCGCAATTCTATTCTAGACCACCTTTCAGCCGGTGAGCGGTCCTCTCTACAGAACGAGCTCTGCGTACTCCTCTTCATCTATGCATTTAAACTTAACTAATAATAGAAAAAATTCCCCATTCTGTCAAGCTAGGTAATAGGGTAATAAGGCAGTACCGCATTTGCGATACTGCCTTAATTTTGCTATCTGAGTGCTTTATCTCGAAAAGGACATATAAAGCATTTGCCATTTCCCCTATCCTATTTCGAGTATTTTTATTACTGTACATTTATTGTTGTTACAATATCTTCGCCTGTGTTCATGTCTAATGTAAGTGTGTGCTCACCTGATGCTAATGATCTCATAATTGCTGTATCAATTGTAAGTGAGAATACACCGCTTGGACTCATGTATACCTTAAATTCGCCTGCACCAGCACTTAAACGCTGACCATCAACGTAAACATTTAATAAATCTGTAGCTGGTCTATTAGCAAATACACTGTAACCTGTATCCTTTGTAGCGTCATAGATTGTGTTAGATGGTGAATAGATAACCCATCCTGCATCAGCCATCATATTTCTGATAGCAGTAAATGCTTCTTCAGTAATTGAATTTGACGGAGTCCCTTGACCTAATCCAACAGTACCACCTTCATTGATTGTTACAAATAGCTCAGGATTATACGCCATTAAATATGTAATTATATTAATAACAGATTCGTCGCTAAAATAATTATTCATTACCCAATAATTTCCATTATCAATTTCCTTTGCTGACAATGGATAATACTCCAGCCTATTTGGTGCGTTTGCAGCAGCCTGTGCTTTTTCTGCGTCAGTTTCCGCTATGCCTGTATAATAATCGGTATTTGAATCAACAAACCATACACCAGTATAATTACCTGCTTCATCCTTCTCAAAAGATACTGCTGTAATAGCATGATAATCGGAGTACTCCTTGGCTTTATTATCCCAGATACCAATAGTAAGAATTAAAGAGCCGCCATATTCTTCTACTAATTCCTCGTAAGTACCAAGCATATTTGTGCTCAAGTCACCATCATCAGCCTCAATAATTATCACATCTGACGCATTAATTTCTGGAATAAATCCTCCATCTGGAGCAGTGGACTTCAACTGGCTTACCTTCTCCGCTCCCTGATCTGGATATGCTCCATCTATAAAGTACATTAATGCAGACTCTGGATAGCCGCCCTCATCTGTAAAACATGTTCTAAAAAAATCGAAGACCTCATCCTCACTCTTAAATACCTCATTAGTTAATGGGTTAATGGCATGCTGTGGGTAGCCTGCATTCCATAGCGCATTTGATGCCGATGCTGCCCAGCAAAGATTAGCATCATAACCTTTTACGCCACACTTTTCAGCATCTGCAATCTCAGGATTTACCACAGCGTCATATCCATATGGATATCCAGGCGAAATATTTTCACTATCTGTTGTGTCGTCTATGTCATCCACATCTGTGTCTTCCAAGTCTGTATCTTCTGTGTCTTCTACGTCTATGACTTCTACATCTGTATCGTCTACATCTGTATCTTCTACGTCTGTATCTTCTGTGTCTTCCACATCTGTATCTTCTACATCTGTGTCTTCTACGTCTTCCACATCTGTATCTTCCACGTCCATGTCATCAATATCTGCGGCCACAGGCGCCTCAGCAGATTCTGTTTCCTCAGCATCTTCTGCAGACTCATCTTCTACTGCCACTTTTTCCTCATCTGTCTCTTCTTCAGTACTAGCAGCATCAGTACCCTGAACTACTATTACTACTGCACTAGCGCTTTCCTCAGATACCTCCTGAGTCTCTGTTGCCTCCTGAACTTCTGTCACTTCCTGCGCTTCTGTCTCTTCCATAGCGCAAGCCTTCACTGGCTGGCAAAGGGCCACCGTAATAGCCATGGCTACGCTAGGAACGCTTAACCATAATTTCTTGTTTTTCATAAACACCTCATTCTTCCTTAAAAAAGTTACTCCCGCGTCCAAGAAACTCTCCCAAAAATAGCACTCCACCGCTGTTGGATAGCATCCCGCAATACATTTACTGTTTCAAGTCAAATCAAATGTAGTCATCTTCATCTTAGACGCTAATGTATTTGCAAACATAAAAACTCTTTAATAAAATATTCTTATGTTGCTAACAAAGTTGTCTCGAGAAATGTATTTCACATTTCTCTCGAATATATTACACAATTATTACATAAAAAGAAAGTCTTTTTTGCAACTTACTCACCTGTGTATTTTTACACATATTTTCATATTTTATCCTTTATAATTCACTATTCCTTATCAATTCAGAATTTTTCTAAAGGCCATTTTCCCTTGAAAAATACAGGGATAGCGCCAATTCATTACATATCCTTTCGCAATAACAAAAAAATTTTTACTTGTAATCATTTTGGATCTGTGATAAAGTATCGCTCGTGTTGATTTGACACATTCATTGGCGTGTCAGCCAAATTACCCAGTTTAGGTTTTATTTTTAATCAGTTTTTTTAACTAAAAAGAAAGGAGGACTATCTCACAATTTAAGCCAAAGACAAGCCCCTAAACTATTTAACTATCAGCTATATTTTTTAAGGAGAAAGAGTTTATGAAAAAAACAAGAAAAACAACAAGGGAAGACTATACCCTTTTTCAGGACATAATGGATACTTACCGCTATCCAGACGGGACATTAAATAAAGTTGCGGTGTTTATTTCAACACTTGCATTAATCCTTTTAATCACTGTGGGACACTTCGTCATTGACGGAATTAAAAATATCAGCAAGATGAATACAGTCACTGCCTCGGAGCTTACCATTGAAGAAATCCAAGATTACATTACAAATTCCTATTTGGATGCCATAAGTAAATATGGAGATGGAAATATTAATCAGGATAAGGCCAGAGAGAACATTTTAAAAATGCTGGCAGAATATTTGGAATCAAGTAATGGATTTACTGACCAACAGCAAGAAGCACTAAATCACATAATCGAGGAATATCTCTTAAGCACAACTATTTATGAAGATGTTAATCAAAATTCAAATGCTATCAGAAACATTTCCAACCTAATCGAAAATAAATATTCAGAGAACAAGGAATATATTTCCCAGCTAAAGGAATTACTTTTAAATGAAATATCCGCAAATACGAATATCGATGAATCCCATTACAAGGAATTAAATGAGCAGATCGAAAAGCTTCAAAACTACGCCGATAATCGAATGGCTGAAAACAATTCAAATTTGAATTCAATGATTAACGAGCTTCGACGTACTTATGAAAATTCTCTTGGAGCAAAAGATTATGGGTCAGAAAATATTTATAACGCAGGCGATTATGTAATTTACAACGAGCGCCTTTACATCTCAACAATCGATAACAATTCATCCTCACCTGAGAACGCTGATAACTGGAAGCTATCTGATTTGGATGAAATCATTAGTAATTTGCAGCGTACAGCTTTCGAAGAAATGGAAAGAATGTACAAGGAACTTTCAGAAAGTTTGGCTGAGCAAAATCAATATCTTACAAATCAAATCAATGAAACTAATGAAAATTTAACCAATCAAATCAATGATACTAGCCAGAATCTGACAAACCTAATTAACGACTCAAACCAGAATCTCACTAACCAGATCAACGACTCAAATCAAAATCTCACTAATCAAATAAATGATTCTAATGCATATTTTTCAAATGAGATTAACACTGTAAATCAGACAATCAGCAATCAGGGTAATGATTTTCAGGCTCAGATTGATGCAATCAACGATTTACTTCACGATAACAATATGACTTTTGAATTCGGCTATAACTCACAGACAGGTGCTTACGGATATTACGTCAACGGCCAATTCAAACCATTTTAACAGAGGATAGAGTTATGAAAAAAATTCTAAAAACCGCAATTAACATCCTGCTATCCGGAACCATCATAGCAGGAACATTTATAAACACCGGAACCATTTCTTCAGCGGAAGAATCCCAAGGTCAAAAGATTTTCATCCCCTTTAGAAGTGATTTAGTAAAATATGTTACTAGCAATGCCGGAAACAAAGATACCATCATCCAGTCTCAATGGTTTAGATTATTTAAAGAAGAGACAGACACCCCCAACTGGTCTAGCACCTACTACAGTGACTACACCAGTTCAACAGGCATCACCCTCTCTTCTAAAAACACTCAGGTAACATACAATTCCAGCTTTGATCCATTTCTTTATAGAACCATCACCTCAAATTCTGATTTTATTTCAAATTGGATAAATACAATCCCAACTGTATTTGAAGGTTATTGCAACGGCTATAAAAACCACCCTGTTTTCTGCGATGGTATTGTGGACTTAACTAAAAATGGCTACATGTTGGGAGGTGGCTACAAAAAAACCAATAACATTTTCGAATACGGATTTACGAATAAAGATTATTGGGATTTGAAGGTGCTTGCCATTCTCTCTTTCAAATGGAATGAAATCAGCACCACACAAAAGAACTGGTGCAAAACCTATTTGCCTTATCTCATTCCCGACTATGAATCACGAGGCGCTAGTGCAATTGCTGCAAAAAATAACAACGAAGACCTATATAACTTAATGACTATTTCAAACGAGGGTTTCAATTCCACAAAAGGTCAAGAATTTTTCAGCTATGCAAATAGCAATAATGAAATTCGTATAGGCGAATTATTTAATAATATTTTTTCTGCAAATAAGAAGACCGGAGACATCCGCACATCTGATGTCTACACCGAAGTAAATCTAAATGGAATCTTCGGCGGCGATGCAGATTGCGATTACAACGGAAGTAGTCTAGGTGATGGAGACTATGACTGGTTTGCATATAATATATGCTTTTCTGGGGATGGTATTTGGAGTCGAATCCGAACTTTCACAGATGGAGATTCAGCTGCTGCAATCCTAAAAAAAGAATGGCTTCTTAGATACTATGCAAAGCATTCTTCAACTGGAGCCACAAGCAGCGTAGCTAACGCCATCGCAAAGCAAGGACAAACAGAGACGATAGTTTGCGGGTCTGCTACTATGCCAGGCTGTAACAAAGCGGTGTGGAATCCTAACAAGGCTGGATTCAATTGTCCTGGCCACAGCACCACCGGTTATGCCACAGTTCAAAAGCCTGTTGGAGTTGAATATATTAGCTTCACTTCAAAAGCCAAGGGATACAAATGGAAAATCGTGGACACCGCAACCGGTACTGTTATTTCTGAGAATATGGAAAACTATAGTGTTTCTCCTACAATAAAACTGGACGCCAAATATATATGGTCCTCTTCTATTTCAGTCTACGTAGAATCATACTTCCAGAAAAAAGGAGAACTAATTGGCGTTGGGGCATGCTACTCTGGCGAGGAGACTACTAGTGTAAATTGGACCTATGTAGTTTTAAATAAATGTGAGGTAAACGGACACGATTATCAATATTCATACCATTTCGATTCCAATCACCAATCATGTACTGCAGAGGGAATTTGTCGTGGGTGCGGTGACAGAAAATCATTTGTGGATTCCTCTTTATCAAAAACTGAAGACAGTTCTGCCTATATTTACACCGCAGATTTTGCCCATACTCCTGTTGCTCCAAGAAGCACTCGAGTAGAAAAATCAACTGGAACCTATACTTATAGAGCAAGTGATAAGAATGCCATTTCTGGAAAGACCCACGATTCTCAGTCCGTATCTAAAATATATACTGGAGCAGGCTTCACTCTCCACACCTCAATATCCGGCACCTGCTCTCTTTCCTCCGGATATATCAAACCAGGTGCAAAATCTATTACTATCTCAGCTTCCGGTTCAAAAAATACATTTACCATTTATAACAAAAAAGGTGGTGCAATAAAGACAATTACCCTCCTGTCCCTCTATCAGGGCGAGACAAAATATACCTTTGACCTAAGTGGCTGTTCTGACGCTGAGCTTGATGGTGCCTATGTAGTAATCAACATGTACTCGGAGGATGAATATCGCTCAGGCATGGAAATTGGTCAGGGTGCCAAATCCACTTCCACCATCAATTTCAACTATATAACCATAAAATATTAAAGAAAACCAATTGATATTTTCAAATTATAGAGGAGATTTTCACATGAAAAAAAGAGAAATTGGAATAGTCATAATATGCGCTGCAATTTTTGGATATTCATTATCAACCACAGTAGTGGCCGCTGAAGAAACTATAGATAATAATATATGTTCCACCAGTTGTGATGACAATCATGAAGACAGCTTAGATTCTGATGAAAAGGATTTAAACTCTGACGCATCTGAAATAGAAACTGAAAATGAGGATTTAGGTTCTACTGATTCTAAAGCAGAAACTGAGAACGAGGATTTAGATTCTGATGACTCTGAGACAGAAACAGAGAACGAGGATTTAGATTCTGATGACTCTGAGGTAGAAACTGAGAACGACGCTTTAGATACCAGCGATTCTCTATTAGAGGTTACTGAAGAAAGCTGCACCGATATCTGCCACATAGATATCATCTATAATCAAGAATACTACGTCATTGAAAATTTGTGCCCTACAGGGGAATTGGAAGTGATGGAACTTTCAGCTAGTTTCAGTGTCAAAAAAGGGGTGCCTCTAGCTGTTGACTTAGATGATATCTCACCAGAAGTTAGGAAAATTATTTCTTCTGTAGATCAGCTATCTAATAACATAGACAATAGTTTTGAAATCAGAGCATACGTATATGCGGATAACAAAGTAAAGATTGAAAGCATTAGTAAAAAAGATGTTGAAACTGTATCATGCCAAGTAACTGTAATTAGTGACTCAGAAGATTCAGAAGAATCTAACAAAGAAGAAACTTCCGAATCTGAAACACCTATTAACTCCAGCAGCGATGATTCTTCCGCTGGTCAGGATAATTCAAATGAATCTTGTAATGAGGATTGTTCATTACAGGAAAAAAGAACTGACTCCACCTGGGAAGACAGTTCTAGTTCTGATAACTAAATTAAATTAAAATGCTTAAGGGCATTGTAAATGCCATCCTCATCAAAGGCCGTAGTGACATAGTCCGCTGCGGCTTTTGCTCTGTCTGTACCATTGCCCATAGCAATACCGTAGGCTGCTGTCTGAAGCATCTCCAAATCATTTTCGCTGTCGCCTACTGCATATGTATTCTTAGGATCAATACCTACCAGTTCACAGGCCTTAAGCATTCCAGTTGCCTTACTGTGCCCTGCTGGCACAAGCTCACATACGCCTGAATTATGTTCAATAATTGAGTAATGCTCAGATAACTTCTCAAAGCACTCAATTCTTTTGTCAGCCTCAATATCTGTAGCGCAAGACATTTTATTGATTACCCAATCGCCGTAATAATCGCCACCGATTGGCACAAGATCCTCGCCTACATCTCTACGAAGTATATTGCCAAATCCATCATCAAATCCAAACTCGCTATCGTCCATATAGATTTTCTTAGGCCCCTCTAATATAGGACGAATACCGTATTTACGAACTAGCTCGATTGTTTCCTTGGCAAATCCCTTATCTAATATTTTTTCGTAGATAATTTTGCCATCAATTTCAATGTGGCAACCGCAAGAACAAACGATGCCATCAAATCCAAGGCTAAGCAAATCCTTGTCCTGAATAAAAGCTCTGGCTCTACCACTACATATAAAAGCTAAATGCCCATTCTCTCTAAGCTTTTTAATAGCCACTCGAGTGCTATCAGGTATGTACTTGTCATAGTTCCAAAGTGTACCATCTATATCAAAAAATACTGCCGACTTTTCCACGTAATAAAACTCCTATACCCAAAGTCTCATCCATAGGTTGTGATGGGCTCTGGTAAAATTCTTTTCTCTGTAAAATTTAATTCTAAATAGCTTAGGCCTTGTGCTGATATTTACAAAATCACTGAGCACCTTTAGCTTGTCCTCTGGAATATTTTCAAGCTTAAGGACCTCTCTAGCAAAAGACCTGGCCTCATTAATAAATGCCTTCTTTTTTTCAATGAGCCCCTTAGTGTCTTCCATGTTGCGACGGATTTTGTCCATAGTTGTCTCAGTTTCAGCACCCATGGTATTGTATCCGGTCTGCCTGTAATAAACAAGTGGTTCATCAATATATTTAATCTCACCAAAAATAGCAGCCAGCTCCAAAAGCCATGCATCATGCATTGGCACATACTCCCAGTTAATAGATTTCTTGGAAATAGCAATATCCCTAAGACCCCTATTAATACACATAGCTGTGCCTGCCGCTGGGTTATCAATTAGAATCTGCGTATATGCGATATTTTTTGGAGAGCGACCTATATATCGTATAAACGAATCTGACATGGTAGATAATTTATCATCCACCACATACATATCAGTGAAAACTGCAGCGGGAACAGTATCATTCCCAGAGACAGTCTCCATCATGGCATCCATCATCTTTTGCATTTTGTCAGGAAGCCATACGTCGTCCTGGTCGCACAAGAAATAATAGTCAGCTTCACTTTTATTTAATAAATAAATGAAATTGGCCTTTGCGCTACCTAGGCGATTACCATATATAATCTCTATCCTATCTGGATATTTCTCATAGTACTCGTTAATAATTGCAGTGGTATCATCAGTTGATTCATCATCGTGAACCACCAGTCTAAAGTCCTGAAAACTCTGAGCAAAGATACTATCCAACTGCTCTCTCAAGTACTGACTACCATTATATGTAGCCAATAAGACAACAATATTTTTCATAAACATTCTCCAAAATTATCGGTTAAAACCGTACCCCGTTTTTGTTACCTTTTTAAATTTCAAATTGGCAATAAAAATATCTAAGTTAGCAATGGTGCATGTGAGCTTGCCAAACAAGTTGCTTTTTCTAAACTGTGCCTTGTAAGTAATCATCTCATGGAGTCTAAAAATATCCTCCTGCTTGAAATAGTCACACTCTGAAAGCAACTCCAAAAAATCATACACTGAATCGTCAGTAGCGGTAGTATCTGCTGAAATATTGTCCCCAGTAAATCTGTGATTATATACTGGGCTGCCTCCGCAGAAACTATGAGTCTTGCCAGCTGCCATCATAAGTAGCCATAAGTAATAATCATCAGCCCCATTTACTCTGACAAAATGCTCTTTCCAAAACTGAGGAACTGCATCCTTTTTTATAAGACACTGGCCAGGGGAAATAATCTGAATCCCCACATTGAGATATGTCTGCAAATCCCAAATAAGCTTCACATGGTCAGCGGTGCGATACCAAACTAAATTGCTGCCATCCGCCTGACCTAAATTCGCATTTCCGATAATTATATCAGCAGGATTCTTAAGGGCCACCTCCATCAGTCTCAGCAAACCGTCCTCAGCTAGCAAATCATCCTGGTCCAAAAACATCACATACTCGCCAGTAGCCTCAGTAAGTCCACTGACTCTACTGTAGTGAATCCCCCTATTCTCACTATTAGTTAAAACCCTAAAATACTGACCTCCATTAGCAGGCGCCTTAAGAGTCTTCCATGGACTATCATTTACAAGAATCACTTCCAGCTCATGGCCAGCCTGTGCTAGCATCTCTCTATTTTTCTCCATGCAGTCCACATAGTCCTGCATGTATCTATCCCCCTCATAAAAAGGAGTAACCACAGAAATTTTCATAATATTTCTCACCTAATATAATGATAGTGTACTAACAAACAATTGCTCATAGCTAGTCACTATACTACATGCTCTTAGAATATTTTTTGCCAAAGAACTTAGCCTGTAAAAATCCCATTATTTTCTTTGGCCAATTAATAGGCTCCATATCTATCACGTTGCATTCTACAGCAGAAAGACCCTCCCCCTGTTTTTTAAGAATCCAAACATTGAAAAGAATCTCGCTAACTCGGCCAAATAATCTAGCAGAAAATGCGTCAAGTCCATCCACATCGATTTCTTTTTCAAGCTCTCCTAAAATATCAAAAAGCCAAGTGCAATACTCATCCAAATATTCCTTAGGAAAAATTGCCATATTAAACATATATCCCCATGAGCGCTCATAAACTCTAGCTAATGCTGACATATACTCTGGGTATTTTTCGCCCACAATTTTCTTGGCCAAATCAAGATGACTGCCATCTAAAGTATGTGCATAATGAGAGTACAAACTCTCAATATAATAGCGACGCTTCTTAGGAACCACGATATCCGCCCTAGTCAAAAGAGCTGTGGCCTCATCCTCTGTAAGCACTGACTGAAAAGCTCCGTGGCTCTTAATATAGTTGCGGGATTTCATAGAAAAATATCTGCGATAGTGAACCAGTCCAATTGCATCTGCTTCCACATTTTTCCATCCATAATAAAGACCTGTCAGCTCACAATAATATGGATTCTTCTTGGAAATATTGTCCCCGTCATCATCTCGTAAAATTGCCCCTGTCTCCTTGTGTGCCTTTGGCAAATGGGCTCCTGGGCAATCCTTTACTCTGATTCCTTTTTTTCCATCAGCTCCCATCTGAAGTGGAATGTAAATCCCCTCCTCTGGCACCTGAAAAGGCTTGTGTAACGCAATTAATAATTTTATATCCAATATTAACTCCTATTAAAACTATAGGGCACCTAACAGGTGCCCTACAAATACAACCTCTACTTACGAATCCTCTTCGTCCTCTTCATCTGTAATCGCCGCTGCCGCTCCAGACACCGCTGAAACAACTGCAATCACAGCAACTATAACAACCAAAAGAATAAGTGCAAAAAAGAAAATTAAAAACCCCTGATCTGTCATCCTTAACCTCCTCTTTAAAAAACCTATGTTGATTATACAGCTAACCAAACCATAAATCAAATTTAGGCCTTTCTCATCAGCTCTGAAAGGTAATTTTCTATCTAACCTACCAAAATCTACGTCCAAAGCTAGGTAATTTTATGTTAAATGGAAAAATAAAATATTATTTATTGAAATACAAATGAAGTTAAAGATTTCTTAGTAAAAGAAAAGGAGAAAAACATGGCTTTAATCAATACTAAAGATCCATATATTTTTATTTTAGCAGAAGAAATTCGAAAGAATGCTAGAGCTGAAATTGCTTCATTACAATATTCTAGAAACAGGTTATTAAACAGTGATAATCCAAAAGACATAATGACAATAAATGCCTATAAGTTTCGAATCGCTGCTCTTAAACAATATGAAAAAGATGCTAAAACAATTGTAAAAGAAAAAAAAAGAATTGAAAAGACAACCGATGATCCAAAAGAACGACAAGAATTGTTGGAAGATTACGCGGAAAACGTAAACCTTGAAACCATAAGAAAACTAAAATTCGCTAGCAAGATAATTCCTAGCGAACAAAAAACAAAATTGTATGAAGATTATTTTAATTCTCCCACAAATAATACTGGGACTAATGCATCTAATAAGCATGTAACATTTGATTCTAATAATACTTATCATGAAACGTACCCAACTGTTAACAGTTTCGATGATAATTCAGATATAAGCGCAGATGACAATGAAAGTTTTGTTGATTCAGTTATAGACAACCAAGTTGATGATGATAACTTGCTAGATTCTGTTGATGACATCCAAGTTGATGGTGAAAACTTGTTTGATTCTGTTGAAAACTTCCGAGATGATGATAACATAAGCTTGTATAATTATGGTGTAAATAACCAAGATGAAGGTGATAACTTACATGATTCTGTTGATGATATCCAAGTTGATGGTGAAAACTTGGTAGAATACAACCTAGGTGAAAGCTCATTTGAAGACTACCCATATGATAATGAAAGCTTCGTTGAAGACTACACAGATGATAATGAAAGCTTAATTGAAAACTACACAGATGATAATGAAAGCTTATTTAACGACGTACTAGATACTGTTCAAGATTACTACGATAGAACATCGATAACTCCCACTAAAGACGATCCTGAATGGGATAAACTAAGGGATGAGAAAGATAAGCAAAACTCAAAAATCGAACCACATATTAATGATTTAACCAGTCGTTACCACAATCTAATAAAAAAAGAAGAACAACATAAAAAAAAGAATAATTTCATCACAGCTATAAAGAAGAAAACGGCATCAATAAAATTCAACACGTATTATAAATATCTTATCCACCGTTATCGTGTAGATAAAAAATACCTAAATAGTCAAATTAATGCCGCATATTCCGTTATAGGTCATGATTATTATCAACCTAAAGAGAATTCTAAATCGAATAGCTTACTATCTGGTGCAAAACAAAAGGTAGTCGTAAATCCTAATAATACGGGAGCTAATCAGGGTATTACAATACCAGAAAGAACCACCTCGCGTAATCAGGGAATGACGCCAAGAATAAATCGCCATTGATGCGCAAGGCTATTCCATTAGCTCCAGCCATTCTCAGTGCTCAAGCATCTCGAGTAAATAAAGCGTATCATGATTATAAAAATTCTATCTAAAAAAACAACAAAGCCACCCGCTTGGGGTGGCTTTAGCTATCTTATCTGATTTGCTTAGCTCTATTAAAAAGTCCAGGGAAATGATGCTTGGTATATCCCATAAGTCTGGCTCTTGTAAGAGCTGTGCCAAACATGCCCTCAGCAAGTGGCTTATATAAAAACTTAATGATTTTAGAATCATTAGGCAAATATTTGCGAAGCTCCCTGTATGCCTCTGTGCCCTGCTGCTTTTTGCACCAGGCGAGAATGTCATCGCATTTTGCTCCTGCCTCTAGCTGGCGAACCATAGCTGACTGAAAGCTTCTAAAATATTCCTTAGATAAAATTCCAAGAACCTCAAAATCGCAGCTCTTCCATTTTTGCTGCTGGTCGTAAATTCTCTTTACTCTAATCTTTTGTAATTCAAAATAGTCATCGATAGCGCCACCAGTAAGACGTGGCTGGCCCTGATTTCTATAATGATAAAGTACATCATTTATGACTGTAAGACTATTAACATAATCAAGGAAATCACAGTTAAAAAGAATATCCTCTACATGCTTAATGTCCTGGAATCTGACACCATTTTCCTTAACCACGCTGGTCTTGTAGCACTTGTTCCATGGATATCCAAGCATGGTAATCTCTTCCATCTGCATAACCATCTTGTGAATAAGTGCTGGGTCGTTGGTGGTGACTGTGTCATCATCATAGTCCATATTTTCAAGGGAAATCCCCTTCATGTACTCAACTCTTCCCTCAGAATTGCGATAGTCCTCAGTAAAGCTGTACACCAACAAATCCACAGGATTTCTCTGAAGCATGGCTGCACAAACTCTAAGCAAATTTCGTTCATATAAATCATCTGGATCCAAGAACAAAATGTAGTCGCCTGTGGCCTTTTCAATACCTGTGTTGCGGGCTGCCGAAACTCCCATATTGTGGTCATGTCGATAGTAGTAAAATCTATCATCACGCTCTAGGAAGCTCCTAGCCACATCTCCAGATTTGTCTGGAGAGCAGTCATCGACAATAATAACTTCAAAGTTGTCATAAGTCTGCATCATCAAGCATCCTAAGGCATCACCAATATAATCGCCCACTCCGTAGGTAGGCATTATCACGGAAAACTTAATATTGTCGCTCATAATCCCATGATACCAAAAAACGCCCAAGCTGTTAATACCCATGATTTTAATTATTGTCCCACAGTATTAATTAGCAGATGCCAGCTCTTTTTTATAGAATGTGGTACCACCATTTTCAATCACATAATTTTTGTAGGTCTGTTCCTTTTCCTTATCACCCATCTTTTGGGCTACTCTATATGCATAGTAAGAAGCACGCACTCTCGCTAGATTTGTCACCTCCGCTGCAGTTGCAACCTTCTCAAGCATTTTTAAAAGAGCCTCATACTCCTCCATATCCCACTTGCTTGCAAGCTCATAGATTACCGCGCCACTGCGATATATTTGAAGTATATCTGGAGTAATTCTCTCCTCCTTATTTATCCTTTTCATCTCTGTCATCTCACGTCCCATGGCGCGAAAATCCTCAAGCTTTAAATATACTTCCATCTTGAGAATCGCTCCGTATATACGTGACAAATGAGGCTCGGCATACTCAGCCATTTTATCTATATATTTTTGAGCCAAATCAGTATAGCCACCCATGATTAGAGTTTTAATCATGGTGTAAAAATTCCTAGCTCTTTCCCTTTTGTTCCGGAATTTGAGAATAGATATTCTCTGAACTCCAAGCATTTTTTCAACATTGCAATCCTGGAGTAAAATGGTGCTAATATATTTTCTTCTTTTTTGCAAAAAGAAAATATATCCTATAATTACAACTGCCACCAAAACAGGCAGAATAATATCACCCTTAGGTATCACAAATTCAGGTTTTATTAAAGAAAAAATCGAAACCGCAAGAACTAGCAATTCCGCCAGCTCCCATATTCTAAGAGTTTTAATATATCGTCTAGTATCTTCCTCTTCAGCTTTATCAGCACCTACCTTATCCAATTCAGCCAACAATTCATCCAGCGCTTTGTCTTTTATTTTTGACATGCTCAATCCCCTTTTCTCCTAACTATCTCTGACAATCTTAATTATTTAATATGATAAATTATAATCACCGTCAATGCAAAACCTTGTCCCGAATAGTAATGGCAGCCGCCAAATTGTAGTAGCAACTGCCAAATGTTTTTTTCATTCTCCTATGCTGGGAAGTCGATTGTAGGCATAGAATCTACTATTTCCTGGAGGGGCGACCAGCTCATTGGATCAAAATCATCCTCGGAATTCTTATCATTTGAAGAGTCATTCTTGCCCTCAGATTTACCAGAAGAGCCCGCTTTCTCTGATGCCTCCTCCGATGTGGCAGGCAGGGCCTCATATCCATCAGAATTCTTAAATTCCTTAGCCACCTCATCAAGGGCAGCTATAATGTATTCCTTGTATGGGTCCTTGTCCGAAATTGCAGACAAGGATTCCATAATAATGTCATTTACCTCTTCTTTTGAGTCTGCATTTTTAAGTCTGCTCTCCAAAGCTTCTGCCATTCGTCTTATGCGAAGATACTGCAAATACAATTCAGGGTTATGCTGCTTCAGATAGTTTTCCTCTTTGGTGGTAAGCTTTTTTCCGCTCTTAAGTTTTGCCATGATTTTCCTCATCATTTTTTCGTCATTCTGAGATTTATCATTGCTAGACTCGCGGACTTGTTCTCTAATTTTAGAAGCTATTTCTTCTCCCAATCTAACCTTATCTTTTTTGCTATCATTCGGTACTTCAAAATTGAAATTTTCAATTTTAATACTTGCACCTAAAAGCACTTTATCCATTAATCCCACGCCCTTTCATTAATATTTTCTTAAATAAAAATATAGGAGTCTTCAATTGTTGCTTACCATCTCAAACAGGCTATACCCAATAAAAAAAGGTATCAACAGAAATCAATCCATTGATACCCGTAAATCCTTTTACTAAGTTATAATCCTACAAATGTTATATCGGTAAAAGAACTATATTTTTAATATTAAATTTAGTGGCACCCACAACTTCCGCCACAATGACCACAGTCACCACCGCAAGCTGGGTGTTCACCACGCTTGTGAGCCTTAACCATTGAACGCACAATCGCGCCAACGACCAACGCTAAAATTAATACTACTATAACTGTACCCATATTAATTACCTCAAATCGTCAGCCAAGCTGACGTGTACTGCTAATAATCACTGATAGATAACAAGCTATTTTATTCTCAAGCAAGACATGTAGTCTAGCGGAAAACATAAATGCTTGTTATTGTGACCAGTATTACTTGTTATATTTGTCCTTGCGGAACAATCCATAAAGGAGTACACAGATAGCTGCGATTCCAAAGATTGTTCCGATTGTGAATCCTTCGCCTGTGAATACCTTACCCACCTGATATACGATAAGTCCAATTACCCATGCGAAACCACACTGATATCCGATAGCTCTCCAGAACCATCTTGTATTGTTCATCTCTCGCTTGATTGCACCCATAGCTGCGAAGCAAGGAGCGCAAAGAAGGTTGAATGCAAGGAATGCAAAACCTGAAGCATCTGTAAATGCTGCACGCATTGTCTCGTAAACATCTCCAGAAGCACCGTAGATAATAGCAAGAGTACCAACGATGTTTTCCTTAGCAACAAGACCTGTGATTGAAGCAACTGTTGCTTCCCAATCGCCAAAGCCAAGTGGAAGGAAAATCCATGCAAGGCATCTGCCAAGTCCTGCAAGAATTGAGTGATCAATCTGATCTTCCTCAAGCATTGTGAATGCGCCATCAACAACACCGAAGAATGTACAGAACCAAACTACGATTGTTGAAAGTAAGATGATTGTACCAGCTTTTTTGATAAATGACCAGCCACGCTCCCACATGCTGCGGAGAACATTGCCAAGTGTTGGCCAGTGGTAAGCTGGAAGCTCCATAACAAATGGTGCTGGGTCGCCAGCAAACATCTTTGTCTTCTTAAGCATGATTCCTGAAGTGATAATTGCAAATATTCCAAGGAAGTATGCTGATGGAGCAACCCATGAAGCGCCACCAAAGATAGCACCAGCTACCATTGCGATAAATGGAAGCTTAGCTCCACATGGAATAAATGTTGTTGTCATGATTGTCATCTTACGGTCTCTATCGTTTTCGATAGTACGTGATGCCATGATACCAGGGACACCACAACCTGTACCGATAAGCATTGGAATGAATGACTTACCTGAAAGACCAAACTTTCTGAAAATACGGTCCATGATGAATGCAACTCTTGCCATATAACCGCATGCCTCAAGGAATGCAAGGAAGATGAAAAGTACAAGCATCTGTGGAACGAATCCAAGAACTGCACCAACACCAGCTACAATACCGTCAAGGATAAGTCCCTTAACCACATCATTACATCCTATAGCATCAAGACCAGCCTCTACAAATACAGGAACACCTGGAACCCATACACCATAATTTGCTGGATCTGGCTCCTCATTTGACTCAACATATGCCTTTGCTGCTGCATAATCATCAAGGCTAGCTGTCTCGTAATCAACAGCTGCTGTCTCCTCATCCTCTACTGGATACTCAAAATCACCAGTAGGCTCTGAGCCATTTTCCTCTACATATAAATCATATCCATCTACAATGAGCTGATTTGCTGTAAACTCATCAGCCGCATCAGCGTAATCGCTAGAACCGATAGCAAATAAATGCCATCCATCGCCAAACACACCATCATTTGCCCAGTCAGTAGCCCATGTACCAACTGTTGTAACTGAAATGTAGTATACAAGCCACATTACTACTGCAAATATTGGAAGTGCAAGCCATCTGTTTGTAACTACCTTATCAATCTTGTCTGAAATAGTAAGACCCTTTGCAGCCTTCTTAACACAGTCATTGATAATTGTGCCGATGTAATTGTATCTCTCACCTGTGATGATTGACTCTGCATCATCATCAAGCTCCTTCTCGCAAGAAGCAATATCCTTTTCGATATGGTCAATTACATCTGAAGAAAGACCAAGCTTCTCCTGAATCTTTTCGTCTCTCTCAAATAACTTAATTGAATACCATCTCTGAACATTCTCGTCCTCGATGCCATGTAAGCAAAGCTCCTCAATATGAGCAAATGCATGCTCAACAGAACCATTAAATCTATGTTTTGGAGACTGTGGCTTAGCTTCCTTGGCAGCCTTAACTGCTGCATCAACGATTTCCTTAAGACCTCTGTTCTTAAGAGCAGAAATCTCGATTACAGGAACGCCAATCTCCTCTGAAAGCTTCTTTGTATTAATTTTATCGCCATTCTTCTCAACCACATCCATCATGTTGATAGCGATAACTACTGGAATACCAAGCTCAACAATCTGAGTTGTAAGATAGAGATTTCGCTCAAGGTTTGTACCATCAATAACATTGATGATTGCCTCAGGCTTCTCATCGATAAGATAATTTCTAGATACAACTTCCTCTAAAGTGTATGGAGAAAGAGAATAGATACCTGGAAGGTCAACGATTTTAACTTCCTTATCTCCCTTATATTTTCCCTCTTTGTACTCTACAGTAACACCTGGCCAGTTACCCACAAACTGGTTTGATCCAGTAAGGGCATTAAATAATGTTGTTTTACCACAGTTTGGATTACCTGCTAACGCAATTCTTATTCCCACTTTTCTTTCCTCCTACTCTACTTCAATCATCTCAGCATCAGCCTTACGTACTGAGAGCTCGTAACCTCTAACTGTTACCTCAACAGGATCTCCAAGTGGTGCGACCTTGCGAACAAAAATTTCTACGCCCTTTGTGATTCCCATGTCCATAATTCTGCGCTTTACCGCGCCTTCACCGCAAACTTTTACAACTTTTGCGGTGTCACCGGTCTTAACATCCTTCAGTGTCATAATTTTTTCTCCTTTTTAAACCATTATCTTCTGAGCAAGCTGCTTATCTACAGCCACTCTAGATTCCTTTACATTGACAATGAGATTGCCTCCAATCTCACTTACCACAGTGACATAGCTGCCCGGAACAAATCCAAGCTCCTGTAAATGGCGCTTAACCACTTCGCTACCACCGATTCTCTTAATCAATTGTTCTTCACCAGCTGGTGCTACAACTAATGGCATCATTATCTAACCTCGATTTCATTTATATAATTCGTGTTAGCTCCTTCTAACGCAAATATAATATACCACCTTCTAACTATAGTTGCAAGCAACTAACTAAAGTTTCACACTTTTAGTTTTTTGTGGGATAAACTAACTCCATAAGTTCAATTGCGGTCCTGTAAAAACAAAAAACCAGCACTGCATTCAGCAGTACTGGTTTTATTAAATCTATTCAATATTTTTCAATGCCTCTGTCATAGGAATCTTCTTAATTCGACGTACATCAAGAAGAACTACAATCAAGTAAGCCACAACAACCATCCCAACCATTTTTATATAATCAATCACTTCAGCATAGAAGGTAAACCAACCGTTAAGGTTATACATTACATTCTTCCATATTTCATCTAAAACCAAGCCGCTAATTTTAGTTGAAATAATAGCAAAGATTACTACCATTATTGTGGTTAGTCTAATAAAGACGCTGTTTATCTCAGAATTGTTGTATCCCAAAACCTTTAGCATTGATATAGACACCATGTTCTTTTCAATAATTATCTTTGTCAAAAGCAATATCAAAAGAACTGAAAGAGCCATACATCCATATCCAAAATAATTCATATAGGCTCCAAGAGAATGGTCAAGCTGCTTTGCCATTTTTAGAATATCATCAATAGTAACTATAGAAAGAATATAATCATCATCTATGTCATCTATCTCTTTGTCAGAGAAGAATCCGGTAAAATGATTATCTTCATAATCAAATACTCTATTAAAATTGTCGTTTGGCATGAAAATGGCAATCATTCCCGGCTGATTGTAAATTCCCTTTATAGAAAAATCATAGGTATCACTTGTATATCTTTCCTTTAGGGTAATGTTATCTCCCTCTTTCAGACCAAACTTTTCAGCATAAGATTCTGATATCCATACTTCATGATCTGACCCATCGTAAGGAAGATTAATATACTTACTATTTTTATTGAATCCATAGGCGGTAACTTCTTCATCCACATGGACACCATCTACTGTAAGCAAGCCTCTAGAACTATATTTTTCTGCCCCCTTAGTATTTGTTGTTATTTCATTGCCCTCTTTATCAATAGTATTCTTTAAAATATATTGATAATCGGTAATCATATATTCAGGGGCATTGTCTTGATAATGCTTTAATGTAGCTGGGAGGCCTACTGCAAAATTAAGCAAAATCATAACAAGACAAATTCCAAGGAACAGTGTAAAGTATCCTGTCACATTTTGCATAAGAACTCTCAATCTAAAGCGATTTAAGAAGCTCCATTTTGGAAGTCTAATTGCTTTCTTTCTCTTTGACTTACTCAAATCTCTCCTCAAAAAATTAAGAGGAGAAAAGCGAAGCTTAGAAGAAATTACAAATATGTTAATTACAATTACAAGCAATACCGGATATACGGTAGTTTTTATGAATGCATCTGTATTCCAAAGGGTCTCATAAGTTGGCAAACTATATGAATTGTAATACATGTTCACTACTACATTCTTAAAACAGGTATAGCCCAAAATGTTTCCAATAATAGCTGCTAAAAGTGTCACATATATTGGCACAGCAACATAATGGCGCAAAAGCTCTCCTTTTCTATAGCCAGATGCTCTAAGTGTACCTATAACAGATGCTTCATTTATAATTGTGTTACTTATAGCGATTGCAAAAATAAATGCTATAACACCTATCAGAATAATAAGAAGCACCTCGCCCATTACCTTGTCTTGTCCTATATCATCCATCGCAAAGTGGGTGGCCTGATTCAAATACTCCGGCAAATATCCAGTGACTTCGTTTAGATTATCAAAATCTGGATTATCTACATCTCCTCCAGTTACAGCAAGCTTGTATAACTCTTCCACAAAATCATCGGATTTTTCTTTTGCTTCTTCAGTATCTGCTGGCTTGTCATTATACTTGTATGCGTACTGATAGACTGTTGGGCCCTTAATACTGTCAAAGCCCGCCTTAGTAACCAAAGCTACATCAAATGTAAGGGCGTTAAACATGATTTCGCTATTATCTTCATATAAGGTGCTATAATCACCAAGGGCAACAAAACCAGAGACTTTCATTTCTGTTCCGTCTACCTTAATAGTATCTCCTACTTTAACTCCCACATTGTCTGCATGCATTCTATCGATAGCAATTTCATTTTCAGTAGTAGGAAGCTCTCCCTCCATAAGACAGACCTTATTAACTTCATCTCGAATGACGAATACCCTTACATCGGATTTTTCCGCCTTCTTTTTTCCTGGAACAGTCTCCCTTACCTGTTTATAAAACTGGGTATAGACTTTAACGCCTTTCTTTTCAATGGAAGAAATAAGTTTATCTGATGCTTCTTTTTCTAATTCAAAATGTCCATCTTCCACATTGTATTTTTCATAGGAACCCTTGCCGGCTGTCTCCATACTATCATTGGCAACAAACATTCCTGAAATAAATCCAATTGTAATTGTCATTATTGCAAACAGGGCAAAATATTTTTTCCAGTCAGCGCACAGTTCCCTTGGGATTCTTTTTCTAAGTGGTGATCTCATATCCTAGTCTCCTAATTACCAATCTAAATCTGCTGCTGATACTTTATTCTCGTTTATAATGCTCTTGCGGACTACACCATCTCTAAGCTTAATGGTATGGTCTGCCATGTGAGAAATTGCCTCGTTATGGGTAACCATAATTATCGTATTTCCGTATCGCTGATTTACATTTTCAATGAGTCCCAAGATTTCCTTTGAAGTGTTATAGTCAAGAGCACCTGTAGGCTCATCGCAAAGTAAAATATTTGGATTTTTAACAATTGCCCTGCCTATCGATGTTCTCTGCTGCTGTCCTCCGGAAAGCTGATTTGGCAACTTATAGCGATGCTCATACAAGCCTAACGTATTTAATAAATCGTCAATCTCAAGCGGATTATCTGAAAGATAGGCTCCCACTTCGATATTTTCCTTTACATTTAAATTAGGAATCAGATTATATAGCTGAAATACATAACCCAGATGCTTTCTTCGATAATTTGTAAGAGCCTTTTCATTCATGTCTTTTAGCTTTTCACCATCAATAGAAATATAGCCCGAATCAGCACTATCTATTCCACCAATTATATTGAGAAGGGTACTTTTGCCTGAACCCGATGGTCCAAGCAAAACGCAAAACTCTCCTTTCGCTACCGAAAAATCTGTGCCCCTAAGTACCTCCTGGCGGCTATCGCCAGTTCCATATGCCTTATATATGTCCTTTACTTCCAAGAATTTCTCTGACATATCATTCCCTCCTAGCATTAATCTTTTGTCATCCTATGCCATCTTCCATGTATCTGATTCCATCTGCATATTTATCATATGAGAATAGATTCCCTGAACACCATGGAGTTCTGCTGGAGCGCCCTGCTCGGCAACGACACCATCTTTAAGAACAACAATTTTGTCAGCTCCATCAACTGTACGCATTCGATGGGCAATGATAAGAACTGTTTTATCCTTAATCAAATCAGATATAGCTTCCTGAATAAGTGACTCGTTGTCTACATCAAGGGAAGCTGTTGCCTCATCCATCAGGATAATAGGGGCATCCTTAAGGAATGCTCTTGCAATAGAAATTCTCTGACGCTCACCACCTGATAACTCTGAGCCATTTTCACCAATTTTTGTATGATATCCTTCTGGTAATTTCTCTACGAATTCGTCGCATCTAGCAAGCTTAGCTGCTGCCATTACCTCCTCATCAGTAGCATCCTTCTTACCGATTCGGATGTTTTCCATAATGGTGTTATTGAAAAGTGTAACGTCCTGGAACACTATAGAATACATTGATAAAAGTGTCTCTGGCTCCACCTTGCTGACGTCCATTCCACCTACTGTTACAAGACCTGAATCAATATCCCAAAATCTTGCAGCAAGTCTTGAAACTGTAGTCTTACCACCGCCTGATGGTCCAATAAGGGCTGTAACCTCACCCTGCTTTGCAGTGAAGCTTACACCATTTAAAACTGACTCACCATCCTCATATGAGAACTTAACATCCTTAAACTCGATGTCATATCCGTCATTTGTAAGAACCTCCGCACCTGTCTGCTCTGGATGAGAAAGAATAACATCCATACGCTCACACTGAGTATCTGTAGCAATCATTGCGGATAGATTCTGAAGGGAAATCTGAAGTGGCTCATACATTCTTGAAACCACAAGCAAATACATAAAAAACGTAATTACGTTAATGTCTCCCTTAACTAAAAGTGCAGAACCTGTTACAGCCACTGTTCCAATACCTAATTTCAGAATCAACTGAGCATTTCCAACAAAGGCTGCATTTAAAAATTCCGCAGCAATAGTGTGACTTTCAACTGCCTTAATCTTCTTTTTAAGTCCCACCATATATTCTTCCTGTGCATTGTAGGCCTTCAAATCACGAACTGTCTCAAGGGCTTCCTGGATGCCATCTAGACATGCCATTCTATATTTATTACCCTTGCGATTCATTCTATGCATAAAAGGTCTAGAGAAGAATACTATTAAAAAAGCAACTGGCAATACCCACATAGCCGCAATTGCCATTCTCCAATCAAAGAAGAAAAGAGAGACAACAATAATTGCCGTAGAAATCATTGCACCTATAAGCTCTGGAAGCCAGTGAGATGAAGCTGTTTCCAGCACCGCGCAGTCCGCCATAATTGTATTTGTCAAATCCGCCAAATCCTTCTTCCCAAAGAATGAAAGAGGTATTTTTCTTAGTTTTTCTGCAAGAGAACGACGGCGAACGCCACTTTCCACATAGGTCGAATAGAATGTAGCGTTATATTGAATGTACTGTGTCAGGGCAATAAGCGCCAAACAGACAAGGGATGCAATAATATAAAATGAAGTTTTGTCCCTTAAATTATTGCCTTCTAATAAATCCGATGAAAATGTAAATAACACTCCAACAGGAAACATCATTGAGAAATTTGATAATGTACAAGCTGCAATGGCTTTAATAATATCCTTAGCACCTTTTTCAGAAAGGGCATATTTATGCTGTAACTTTTCTACTATACTCATGCTCCTTTACCTACCTTCCAATTAACTGACTTGTTGTACTCTGTCCACATATGGTTATAAACACCATCTGCCTTTACAAGGTCCTGATGCTTGCCTGATTCTATTATTTTTCCACCAGAAAGGACACAAATCTTGTCTGCATCCACAACTGTAGACAGGCGGTGTGCAATCATAATAACTGTCTTATCCTTAGAAAGATTTGCAAATGCCTGCTGCACCTTTGCCTCATTATCTGGGTCTGCAAATGCTGTTGCTTCATCAAGAATAAGGATTGGCGCATTCTTAAGAAAAGCTCTTGCAATAGAGATACGCTGGGCTTCACCGCCAGAGACATATACACCTTCAGTTCCAATAACTGTATTTACACCCTCTGGGAATTTTTCAATTATATCCATACACTGAGCATCTTTTAATGCCTGCATAACCTGTTCTGTTGTAGCATTAGGATTTCCAAGTTTTACATTGTCGAGAATCGACATCTTAAGAAGCTTGCTATCCTGGAATACATAGGAAACATTTTTCATAAGATCTTTGCTTGCAATATTCTTTACATCGACTCCACCGATTTTGATGCTTCCTGAATTAACATCCCAGAATCTAGCAACAAGAGAAGCCAGTGTTGTCTTGCCACCACCTGATGGTCCTACAAGCGCCACATGCTCTCCTGGATTAATTGTTAGATTAATTGAATCCACCGCATTCTTTTTAGAATCCGAATATGCGAATTTAACATTTTCAAGTGTAATGCCTGAATCAGCTGGCTGCTTTGGATTCATAGACTCAGAAAGAGGCTTTACATTAAGAATAGAATCCATTCTATATAGGGCATCCATAACAATCATCTGACTCTCGCTAGCATAGGCAACCTTCATCAAAGTTACAGTTAGAATTGGTGTGATGATGATATAGAAGAGAATGTTAAATAAGAATTCTGTCTGAACTCCTGACTTCGTAAATACGAATCCGCAAATTACCAAGGCTGCAAATATTGCATTACAAAGAGTCACAAATCCAACCATTGGAAGTTGCATATTTACTGTATAGTTAATTACCCATTCCTCATATTTATCTATTGATTCTTTAAAACGCTTAAATGAAAATACCGACTGACCAAAGGTCTTTACTACAGGTACACCTCTTACATACTCAACTGCCTCAGATGTCATTTCATCGAGAGCGTTTTGGTACTCCTTCATTGCCACCTGCATTTCCTTTCCCATCATTTTTCCCATGCAAAGGAATGCCAATAATGCTGGAATCATACAGATAAGACCAATTCTCCAATCAAAATAAAGCAAGAATCCTATAATTCCAATTGGTGTCACATAACTTACAACCTTGTCCGGAAGACTGTGAGCGATAAAAGTTTCTGTAGCAGCTGTAGAATCAGAAACGATCTTTCTTATTTTTCCACTTCCCTCTGACTCGATGTAGCCCATAGGAAGCTTCATAATATGCTCCATCATGGCTGTTCGCATATTTACCTGCACTCTAAAAGCTGCTAAATGGGAGCACATAAGTCCCGCCATATAAATAAGCAATGACAAAGCAGCCATTCCTACAGCATGCCAGCCATATGTAGTAATGTGTGTTGCCTGGCTAAAATTAGGGCGCACCTCTATTACTTCCTTTATGATGCACCAAATATAATAAAATGGTGCAAGGGCTAAAAGTGCACTTATTCCTGCAAGTATCCATGATACAATCATAAGATACTTATGATTTCTAGCGTATCCAAACAATCTTGGCATTACGCTTTTCTTTTTTACTTCAGCATCCATTTAATATTTCCTCCCTGCGAAAATAATTTTACTTATCACTGTTACCTATCTTAAATTATCACTACGCGGTATACGTGTCAAACTAAAATTAGCCACGACTAACCAATTGATAAATTTACGCAAAAAACAGCACCGTCATTATCTGACGATGCTGTCATATATCCATTTTATTATTTACCAATCATTGTACCTGTCTGACCGCCAACTGCATTGCCAGCGTCAGAAAGCTTTGTAATAAGTACCTTGCGGATTGCTGAATCACCGATGTACTCGATAGCTGCCTGAATCTTTGGAGCCATATCTGTAGCGCCAAACTCTCCTGCCTCAAGCATCTTCTTAGCCTCTGAAACAGAAATATAATCAAGAGGCTCTTCATTGTCCTTGCCAAAGTTTTTGCAAACCTTTGAAACAGAAGTAAGTATTACAAGCATGTCTGCATCAAGCTCTGATGCAAGAAGTCCAGCTGCTGTATCCTTTTCAACTACTGCAGAAGCACCCTTAAGCTTGTTATCCTGTGAGAGAACTGGGATACCGCCACCACCTGCTGCGATGACAACCTGGTCTGCATCACAGAGTGCCTTGATAGCATCAATCTCAACAATCTCCATTGGCTTTGGAGCAGCTACTATACGGCGATAGCCTCCCTCTACCTTAACTGTGTGATTGCCCTTTGCCTCCTCGGCGTCAGCCTCCTCAGCTGTCATAACACGACCAATTATTTTTGTAGGCTTGTAGAAGGCCTCATCATAAGGATCAACTGTCACCTGAGTAAGAACTGTAGAAACTGGCTTGTAAATGCCTCTACCAACTAGCTCTGAGCGAATAGCCTGCTGCAAATCATATCCGATGTAACCCTGGCTCATTGCAGAACAAACTGACATAGGAGTAGGTGTGTAGTCTGGATGATTCTGATAGAACTCTGAAAGAGCTGTGTGAATCATGCCAACCTGTGGTCCATTACTGTGAGTGATAACCACCTGATAATCCTGCTTAATAAATTCTGCCACTGCAACAGCTGTACGCTTTGTAGCGTTCCACTGCTCTAAAACTGTAGTGCCAAGTGCATCATGTCCAAGTGCAATAACTATTCTCTTCTTGCTCATGTTTTTCCTCCCTATGCTGCCTTATGTAATGCCCTCGCTCTCACCGATTCCGCTGGTGCTTAGGGCTCTTGTGCATTACTTATCCGACCATATTTTTATATAGATAGTTTACCATATTTGCCCCTCTAGAAAAATGTAATTACCAAATAAAAACGGCAAATATTTATTCTAGTATCTTCTAGAGCCTCTTCTATTTCCTGAGATTGCAAGCATAATAAGTGTGGCAAGTGCCACTCCAGCAAAATCAATCCACATATCTCTGATTTCACCTGAGCGTCCCACAACAAAAAGCTGAATTGTCTCATCTATAAATGCTACAAATAGCCCCACTAAAACAGGGACCGAAAGTCGCTTGATGAATCCTCGCAAATATGAAATAAACTCACCGCAAAGCAAAAATCCAAGAATAAAATACTCCATGAAATGGGCTGATTTCCTAAGGATAAACATCCCAGCCTCATTATCAAATATAGCAGGTAAATATTTAATTAAAAAATCCAGGAAAAATCCACTCTCCTGCTCCGACACCACTGCCGGCTGTAAGCTATGACCCCAAATCAGACAAAGCCAAAGCACAATAATAATTCTAATAACAATTTTCTTCTTATTCATAAGTGGTATTGTACCATACAAAAAAGAGTGAAGCCAACTGGCTTCACTCAATAATATTTATTATTTAAATCCATGCACCAATTTCTGAATCCTCAGTAGCCTGATGCTTTATCTCATATCCTCTGCCTTGTGGGTAAGAGTAACCTGAACTGTCTCTTCTTTGTAGTTGTTAGATGCCTTTGCAACTGTTACATCTACAGTAGTGCCTGCAGGTATGTATTTCATTATGTTATCCAAAGTGCTGAAAGATGTAACTGTACGTCCATTGAATGATGTAATTACATCCTTCTCCTCTATGCCTGCTGCCTCGGCGCCGGAATCTTTAGCAACCTTCATTACATATATTCCAAGAGGAACATCATACTTTTCAGCATCCTCGGCTGTAACATCATATCCTGCTATTCCAAGATAAGATGCATCAAGGGCTGATACCTCATCGTTGTCTATCATCTGCTTAATGATATCCCAAGCAAATGAAATAGGTATAGCATAACCCATGCCCTCTGTACGAGTATCCACAAGCTTTACTGAAACGATACCAATTACCTCACCCTTGGCATTAAGAAGTGCACCGCCTGAATTGCCAGGGTTAACTGCTGCATCTGTCTGAATCAGCTTGTTGTTAACTACATTGCCGGCATCATCCTCAACAGATACCTCTCTATCCTTAGCCGAAACAATACCAGTAGTAACTGATGTGCCATATCCCATAGCATTACCAACTACTATAGCAAACTCTCCAACATCTACCTTGTCTGAATCACCTAATGTGGCAATCTTGATAGTTGAAAGTGTCTTTTCAGGAATCTTCTTAACTGGAACTGAAACAACTGCTAAATCACAAGAAGAGTCTGTACCCTTAATAGTACCCTCAACTGCCTCGCCATCGCTGAATGTAATAGTAAGAGTCTCAGCTCCTGAAACTACATGATTGTTAGTAGCGATGTAGATGTTCTTGTCATCCTGTGAAATGATTATTCCTGAACCAGCCTGATTGACCTCCTGCTGATAAGTACCAAAGAATGTCTGGTACTCAACTAGGCCCACATTTGTAACCTGAACAATTGCTGGCAATACATTGCCTGTTATATCAGAAACATCAGTAGCAATATCTATATTGCTGACAGTTGTAGCTCCTTCTGTTGTATCCGTACTTGTAACAGGTCCAGATTCATCATCTGAAGTCTCTGTCTGCTCTATCTCCACATCTCTGCCAAACATCTTATGAGAAACGGTAATAACAGACTCAAATGTAATGCCTGCAATCAAACCAAATACGAGCGCTATTAACGCAGTCTGTCCAATCTTGTTGAAAAATGTCTTTTGTTTTTTAGGCTTCTTAGGCTGTCTTCCATCATCGTAAGGAGTCCACTGATAGAATGATTCGCCTTGGCCCTGGTTGTTATACATGTCACTCATAAACTCGCCTCCATTTCGCATGTACTAAGCGTAGTGTAAGACCTTAATGTGACGTTTAGGTGATAACTTATTCAACAGTAACTGATTTTGCTAAGTTTCTTGGGTGATCAACATCATAACCCTTACCAACTGATACATAGTAACCAAACAACTGCAATGGAATAATTGCAAGTGAGTTAGTAAAGTATCTGTTAGTCTGAGGGATATACATTACATAGTCGGCTACCTTTTCAATATCCTCATTACCAACTGTAGTAACTGCAAGGATAAATGCTCCACGTGTCTTGCACTCAACAATATTAGATACTGTCTTTGGATATACACTGTCCTGAGTAGCTACTGCTGCAACCAAAGTACCCTCTTCAATAAGAGAAATAGTACCGTGCTTAAGCTCACCAGCTGCATAAGCCTCTGAGTGAATATATGAAATCTCCTTGAGCTTAAGTGAACCCTCCATTGAAATAGCGTAGTCAATACCACGACCAATGAAGAATACATCCTTAGCTGCAACGAATCTATTTGCAAACTTCTGAATGCGCTCTTTGTTACCAAGAAGCATCTCAATCTGCTCTGGAAGCATCTTAAGATCCTTGATAAGCTCCTTCATTTCATCCTCGCCAAGAAGACCTCTAACCTCTGCAAACTTCATTGCAAGCAAGTAGAATGCAATAAGCTGAGCAGAGTAAGCCTTTGTTGTGGCAACTGAAATCTCAGGACCTGCCCATGTGTACATAACCTTTTCTGCCTCACGAGCGATAGATGAACCAACAACATTAACAATTGCAAGTGTCATGTTGCCCATAGCGCGAGCCATACGAACTGCTTCCTTTGTATCTGCTGTCTCACCAGACTGGCTGACTGCAATAACAAGCTCATTCTCCTGAAGAATTGGATTGCGATATCTGAACTCAGATGCAATATCTACCTCTACAGGAATGCGAGCCATCTCCTCGAAAACATATTTTGCAGTAACGCCTGTATGATAAGCACTACCGCAGGCAACGATACGAATACGAGAGATAGACTTTATCTCCTCATCGCTCATGCCAAGCTCCTCGATATCAACCTTGTCATTTTTGATACGAGGATTGAGAGTATCACGAACAGTCTTTGGCTCCTCGTGAATCTCTTTAATCATAAAGTGGTCGTAGCCACCCTTTTCTGCTGCATCAACATCCCAATCGATTGTCTTAGATTCCTTTTCGATTGGCTGACCATCCACATCAAAGAACTCAATGGCATTCTCTGAAAGTCTAGCAATCTCCTCATTCTCGATGAAGTAAACTTCACGAGTATACTTAAGAACAGCTGGAACATCAGAAGCAATTAAGTTGCCGTCCTTACCAAGACCAACGATAAGTGGGCTATCCTTACGGACTGAATAAATCTGATCTGGAAAATCTGCAAAAATAATACCAAGTGCGTATGCTCCCTCAACACGGTGCATAACCTTTGTCACACATGTAAGTGGGTCATTGCCCTGCTTGTAATAGTAATCAAGAAGATGTGCAACTACCTCAGTATCTGTTTCTGACTTAAATGAGTAGCCACGCTTAATAAGCTTATCCTTAAGCTTGGCGTAGTTTTCAATAATACCATTGTGAACAACAGCGATAGTCTCATCTTCATTTAAATGTGGATGAGCATTAGTCTCGCTAGGCTCACCATGTGTAGCCCAACGTGTATGACCGATACCAATAGTACCCTTCATGCTGTCGCCATCATGAGTCTTTTCACTTAAAAGACGAAGACGTCCCTTAGCCTTTTCAAACTCAATTTTCTTGCCATCATAAACAGCCATACCAGCTGAATCATAACCTCTGTACTCAAGCTTGCTAAGTCCATCAAGCAAAATTGGAGCTGCCTGAGACTTACCAACATAACCTACTATTCCACACATTTATTTATCCTCTTAAAAAAAATTAGTCTTTATAATGAAATATTTTACTATAAAAATTGTTCATAATAAAACAAGAGTCTTGTGGGTACATCATTGCACCCACAAGAAACCCTAGTTAATATTCCTATGTTTATTGAGACGAATCCGGCGTCTGGTTGACTGTAGCACTGCCCTCACTTGTACCAGTGTCACTAGATACCTTATCAGATATAGCCTGAACAGATTCTGTTACAGTGTAATCCTGCTGGTCATAGAGGTACTCATGAAGCTTAACAACGTTAGTGCTAAGTGTACATGGTACAACCAAGCTTCCCTTGCTACCGAATGTACCAGTAGTCAAATCAAATGGGAATCCTGAAGAACCAACAATTTCGTAATCCTTTACTGCAGTAGCCATAGAAATAAGCTGTGTCTTAGACAAGTTTGTAGACATCTTTTCAAAGACATGGTCTGTAATCTTGTTAAGTGTAACTAAGTCTGCCTTTTTAGCCTTTTCTACAATCATATTAACTACCATACGCTGGTTTGCTGCACGACCGTAATCGTTATCTACAGCGTATCTGTTACGACAATAACCAACTACCTGAGCTCCGTTGAGCTTGTATGTACCAGGAGAATCGAAGTAGCAATCGCTCTTCTTCCAGCCATCCTCTTCATCTGGATGATAGTTAAGTACATTTTCTACCTCAGCAATATATCCTGCCAAAGCATTCTGATGTGTGTCTGGATTGTCAGTGTTAATCATCTTCTGTGTAATCTCAAGCTCTAATCCGCCAAGATCATCAACGATAGTAGCAAGAGTCCAGAAATCAACAGCAACGAAACCATCTACAGAAATATCTAAGTTGGCATTGAGCATATTACAAGCTCCATCAGGGCCGCTATGTCCATATGCATAGTTGCACTTTCTGTACTTATCATCCTCTACCTTAAGGTATGTATCACGCTGCACAGATACTAGCTTAACTTCCTTAGTGTCGTTATTAATAGCTGCAATCATGATAGTATCGGAATTACCAGAATCAGTGTTACCTGTGCTACGGTTATCTACACCGAAAAGAGCAATGGTGGTGTAGTTACTAAGAAGCTCTACTGTAGCCTCATCCAAGTCATTAGTCTCTTTCTCGTATGTAATACCTGTGTCGATCTTGCTGATCTTGTTCCAAAGGAAGAATACCAATGCAAGAACTAAAAGAATTACAACCTCAACTACAATAACTGTTCTTCTGGTCTTTTTCTTTTTATTTTTTCTAGAAGTGTTGCCCTTCTTTGAACTAGATGGGCGTCTTGACGCACCTGCTGAACTAGGTCTAGAAGAACCACCTCTACCTGAGCGAGAAGAACTGCTTCTAGTACCTGGATGGCTAGCAGAATGACGTACAGGCTGTGATGATCTGCGTGGCTGTCCCTGACGTGATGCTCCTGTTCTAGCTCCTGCTGATCTAGCAGTGCCCTGGCGTGATACACCCTGACGTGGCATACGCTGGTCCATAGCCTCTCCCTGTAAGTCATAATTATACATATCCATCTCATCATCAAGGGACATATCATAATCATAATTCATCTGTCCCTGTGAGTACTGAGAATCTGGTCTTCTACGAGGTGCTCCATTATTTACACGATTTGGTGTTCTGTTGGCACGACTTCTAGTGCCAGCGCCTCTAGTCAAATCGTAATCTTCGAAATTACTCATTTCCACTGTCTCCCATCTTTAAGTAGTAATCTTTTAAAAATAGTAATACTGATTAAGTCTACTCTAGGTATTCTCAAATTGTCAAGAAAACGGAGATTATTCCGTCACATTCACTAAAAAAATAAACAAAAAATCAATAAACACGTCTAGCTTTTTTAGGTCTTATTCCTCCATTCCTGGAAGTCGATAATTTTCCATACCTACAGGCAGGTTTTTATTGTAAAAGCCGTCACCTTTTTCTATTAGCTCCCTGTGTTTTTCCATAAGAAAATCATGAGACTCCTCTGTAGAGATATTGTCTTTATTTTTGTACCTTGCAATACACTTTGGAACTACTACCGTACGGAATCCCCTTTCACGTGCTCTTATGCAAAAATCAAGCATAGCATCTCGGCCTGAAAGCCTAGGATCAAAGCCTCTTAGCATCCTATATACTTTTGCATCTATCATACAGCATCCGCTGTCCACCATAGCCACATCATGAGGCATACTGGCAAGTCCCTCGTAGCTGTCCCTGAAGATTCGCTGTCCGTGAAATGCAGGATACTGAGCTCCATCCTCTCCATAAATGTATCCAACATTATCAAGGGTAAATCCTCTATTTATAAAGCGACATCCTACCACCGCCACATCTGGCTGGCTAAGGTAAGCATACATTCTCTTGGCATTGTTTCTGGTGAAAAGCTTTACATTTTCATCCCTTAAAAACATGTAGTCACCAGAAAACCTCCTAAATGCCGTCTCGTCGTAGTCGATGTGCCACTTTTTCATATTGGCATCCACTCGTCCTCGGCAGATAACACCTGTCTTCCTCAGGTAGGAAATAGCAAGAGCCATGTGTTCATTACAATAGAATCTCCCAGCAGCCCTATCCTCTTTTGTCTTGATTTTATTATCTATTCTCTTGTGATATAAAAGGGAAGGGATGTGCTCGATTTTTTCTTTTTTAAATGCCGCCCTCAGGTAGTACTCGTAAATATAGGCGGTCTTTGCCTTCTCATTAAACTCCCCTAGCTTTTTATAGAGAGCCACTGGCAAACAAAAGAAATCTCCTATGTAATTAGTCTGCAAAAGAAGTTCTTTATTGAAATCACTTTTGAAGTGAGGATTCATTCTATCTAGGCCAATCAGCTCGTCTGAATCAGTATAGATTATAGAATTAAAATCCTCTCTAGAATTTATTTTTTCATTTAATGCCCCAAGGGTCTTGGCACTGAGTCTATCGTGCTGACCCAGATAAACCAAATAATTTCCCTCAGCAAAATGAGCGCCAATGTTGTAAGCATAGGCGCCACCTGATTTCTTCTTCAATCTTCTGTAATGAACCTTGTCCACAATATCAGGGAAAAACTCCTTGATAGTAATCTCGATTGCATTAGAAGGATTGTTGTCTAAAATATAAAGTTCAAATTCGCGATATTCTTGTTGGTCGATGGACTCCAGCATGTCCTTAAACTGGTCCATGTTGGTGTCAATAGTCCATACGACTAATGTAAAATATGCATCTGCCACTATTTCGAGCCCTTTCCGCCAAAAACAACGGCTATTGTTTTTAATATAATTCTAATATCAAGTCCCAATGACCAATCAGAAATATACTGTGTATCAAGAGCAACAACTTTCTCAAAATCCTTGATGTCGCTGCGACCACTTACCTGCCACATACCAGTAAGGCCTGGCTTGATTGAAAGACGAGCCTTGTGGTGAAGAGCGTATCTCTCGTACTCATCCTCAAGAGGAGGTCTGGTGCCAACAAGGGACATATCTCCAATGAGAACATTTAAAAACTGTGGCAATTCATCAATAGAATATTTTCTAAGGAAATGTCCGATAGGAATGATTCTTGGATCATTTTCCATCTTAAACATATTTCCATCCATCTCATTTTGATCTAAGAGTTCTTTTTTTCGCTCCTCTGCATCCACATACATTGTGCGGAACTTAAAAATCTTGAAACGACGGCCATTTTCACCGATACGTGTCTGGGTAAAGAAAACAGGTCCTGGTGACTGAATCTTAATAATAGGTGCAAATATAATGAATGCAATAGCTGTAAGAACAAGACCAACAATCGCCCCAACAATATCCATAACCCTCTTAAGGAAAGCCTGCTTATTATTGGCAATGTGCATACTTGTAGTAAGTACCACGTAGTCACCATAAGTCTCCATTATTCTGTTAGGCATCAGGTTGTTAGTGTGAATGAGGGCCATATGAACTGTAAGTCCCTGCTCAACAAGTCGTCCTGCAAGGCTCTCCTCACTGGCTCTAGTGTTACCGTCAAGGAACACTTCATCAACAACATTAGTCCTCAAATATTCAAGTAGATTGTCAGCTGATGCAACTACAGGAATGCCCTGTATCTCCTGACCTGTCATATCCTCGTCTACAACTGCCACACCCTCTACCTTAAACTCTGTGTATGGGCTGTGGGCAATCTCAGAAAGACAGTGCTCTACAGTGGAAGCCTCAGCAACCACAATCATAGACCTCTTATTGATATCAAGAAGCTTTCTGCGTCGAATTAATCTCTTCCAAATTACTCTGAAGAAATAGGTGACAATTACCATTGCAACAGCAAAAGCACCTATAGCAAAACGAGAGTAGTAATATGTAGTCTGGGTACCATACATGTAAATAAATACGCCCAAGAAATTAATTACACAATGCCAGATAGTGGAAGTAAGCTCCTGATATTTAGTTCGTCTAAGTATTCCTGTGTAGGTCTCTGAGAAAAGCACACCTGTCAAATCAATGAATGGCAAAATCTTTGCCAAGTTCTGATACAAGTTGTACCACTCATATTTATCTAGAAAGATAATACTGTGAAACTTAAGGTATACACCTATAAAGATGGCAAGCTCAGCTGCCAACATATCAAGTATTATGAAATCTAGATGTTTTACCCAGGAACGTTTTTTCTTTTTATACACGTCTATCTCCTAAAAGCTTCGGGATGTACCCTAATTTTTAGAGTGTAACTCCATTTTTCTCAAGTAATTCTCTTGCACTATCAACCGAATCAACACCATGGAGATTCTTGATTGGTGCAAATTCTCTAACTCTATCCACCTCGAATGCCAGATTTGAATCCATCATGTGGACCATATCAAGCACTAATAACTCAAACTTGTAGCCGTTTGGTGACTCAGGTGAAACCTGATTGCCATCGGCATCAATATGAGGAATCTTTTTCTCAACAACATGTACATACATATTGTTATTAACAATCTCATCCAACTTCTCAAGCGAGAAAAGGTAATTAAGGATAACGCCGTACTTGTAAAGAAGGCTGCCATCCTCTGCCTTGGCCTCTGCCATCTCGTCAGACATCTCATAGTACTCAACGATTGATGGCTTGCCATCCTCAAGACAAAGAAGTCCCATTTTCTCCTGTGGGTCTACCTTTCTAACTACCTTGGAGCCAGCCTGGAAACCACCTGCAATTGTAGCACCTACAAATACTGGATCCGCAATACGCTGGCAAACATTATCTACTGCAAAGATGTTAATCCACTTAACGCCCTTTGATTTTAAATCCTTATCAAGACCAGCCTTTACCATAGATGCATACCAGCCACCATTACCATTAGGTGATGTTGCAAGACGGCCCTTGTCCTCTAAGAGAAGCTTGCCATCGTAGTCTACAGCGCATGCCATATCCTGAATGAAATACTGAACGTACTCAGGATTATATCCGAAATAATCATGCTCCTTGAAGAAAGCTCTAGTAGCCTGATCATTTTTTTCACTTGTCATGATATAGAGGGGAACGAAGCATCCTGCCTGCTTTACCACATCCATAAGATTGTTAATGAGGCACTCAAAAATATAGAGCTCTCTAGTCTTGCCTACATTGAAGCAGCCCTTTGGTAAATCAAATCCAAGTCGAGTACCCATGCCTCCTGCAAGAAGTACTGCTGCAACCTCACCCTTTTTTATAGCTTCAAGACCAACAGCCTGAAACTCATCATGTCTCTTTTCAATCTCAGAAATCTCAACAGCAGGTGGAACAGAAAACTGTCCTCTTCCGGCAGATTCATCTCCGCCGATAAGCTTGAAATCAGACCAGTTGATATTCTCAATCTGATTAAGAAATTCTGCTTGTTTTGAAGCATCAAGCTCGTCAAAAAACTTCATGACGTGCTCCTGCTTATTCTCCCTCAATACATTAATAGCTTGTTCTTTAGTAAACATTATAAATTATTCTCCTTTACTTAGCTATATTTTTAACTATATAAGTCAAAACACCTTTTAATAAACTCACTTAGATGTTAAATGAGTAATCAAACTTTTTCAGGGAAAGATTTGGGTTGTAGTATGGATCCCCCTTCTCTATAACCTCTTTCCATTTAGCTGTGAAGTACTGTGTTTCAGCTTCCATTCGCATCTTTTTCTCAGGGTCCTCTAGATCAAGTCCTCTGCTAACAGACTCAAGGTGATACCACTCAGAAAATGGTGTGTACACACAAAGAAGATTCTTAGCCCGAAGCTTTAAGCAATAATCCACATCGTTAAATGCAACTGCAAGTCCCTCATCAAAACCGCCTACTGCAAGATAGTCCTCTTTTGAAGTAAGCATGCAGGCCCCTGTCACTGCTGATAAGTCCTGGACGCAAGTGCTCCTGTAAAAATATCCTACCTGCTCGCGACCGCTTCCCAAAAACTGTGAATTGGCAACACCGCCAAGACCCAAAATAAGGCCGGCATGCTGAACTGTGTTGTTGCCATAATAAAGTCTGGCTCCAACTGCACCAACATCCTCACGGCGAGCAAATCCAAGCATCTCAGAAATGGCATCTCCATTAATCATTCTAGTGTCATTATTCAAAAGAAGAATGTACTCTCCCTTTGCCTGATGAACGCCAAAATTAACAAGGGCTGAGTAGTTGAACTGCCCCTTTGACTCAGGGTGCTCTGCTGTATAATCAAATACTCTTGCACTTATGTCATTTCTCATCTGAAGCTCGTGGTAATATCCACGTAATGCCTCGTCAGTAGAATTGTTTTCCACAATTACAAACTCGATATTATTGTACTCATTTTTTTCAATGATGCTATCAATACAAGCCTGTAAATCCTTAATATGGTCCTTGTTTGGAATCACTATGGAAACAAGTGGTGAACCTGGCCAACGGTACTTGGTGCGATAGTATCCAAGGTGTGTATCCAGCTGTACATTGGCAGGAATCCCCAGTCTCTTGTAGTGCTCCTCCACCGCCCTACGACCATTTTCATAGGCATACATCTTGGCCTCTGGATGATCTGCTGTTGAGGCAGGATGGGTACGCCAGTGATAAAGCACCCTAGGAATATGATAAATATTTTTGCACTTTTCAAGTACTCGCAAGTCAAAATCATGGTCCTGCGCACCATCAAATTCTGACCTGATTCCTCCGCTTGCCCAAACAATATCAGCCCTTGCAACAAAAAGGTGGGTGATATAGTTGTGGCTGCAAAGTAAGTCTATATTGAAATCTGACTTGAAGTGAGGAAGGAAATATTCCTTGGACTCCATATCGATTTTATCCTCATCTGAATAAAGGGCCTGAATTGTACGGTCCTCATTTAATGCCTTGGCAATGTAGTACATGGCATCTGGTGTAATGAGATCATCGTGATCCGTAAATCCGATAAATTCTCCAGTGGCAAGCTCAAGTGCTGCATTAGTATTGCCAGCGATGCCTGTATTATCCTCAAGCTTTTTGTAGACAATTCTCTCGTCCCATACACCATCTGTCGCCTTGAGAATAATGTCCTTCAGTCCCTCTTTAGGACTTCCATCAGCAAGACAAAGCTGCCAATTAGCATATGTCTGTGCAGTAAATGACTGAATCAATTCTATTAAAAATCTCTCTGGGGTATTGTAAAGAGGAATTGCAATACTAATCACAGGATTGAACTTGAAAATAGTATGACGCTGCTTTTCAAGGTCCTTTTCTGTGACTGGATGAGCCTTTAAAAACTGTGCATAGCTATAGTGCTCCTGGTCATGCCCCAGAGCCTTTCTGATAGTCTTAGCAACAGTCTTTTTCAGGCCATAATGCTGAAGATACAGCAGACCTTTTTCTATTTTATTTTTAGGTTGTTTATATTCTCTAATATCACTCATATTGTTTTAATTAATAGTCTCATTTAAGTTTCAATAGCTGCTTTTCAAATAAATGCCAGCTGATAAATGCCAGCGGCACTACGATTAGAATGGATACTCCCAAATTTACATAAGGGTCCATTACAACCAGATAGCCGTCTGGGGCGTTGCCCATTACATCTATCACTCTCTGCTGTACAAAGAATGAGAAAATGTAAACGCCATATGAGATATCCCCCACTTTATTGTAGAACTCAGAAATCTTCCAATATCCAAATCCCACAAATAAAATTATATATGCTCCAAATATCGTAAATGCGATTTCAAAATCTAAAAAATAAACAGCTGCCACAAGTCCAACCAGGGCTAATAGCGCATACTTCCATGACATGATTATCTTGTCACGGTATAGGTAATACATAACACCTATTTCAAATTCCCAGGTAAGTCTGCCAAAGTTCACCAAAAAATTGGTAGGCAAATAATCTGCTGAGCAACCATATTTCATATAAAAGTACAGGGCTGCCGATGCAGCTATAAATGCAAAAATAGCTCTCTTATGCTTTCTAAACAAAGGAACCATGGCAAGCACTAAAAGATAACAAATCACCTCATGCTGAAGTGTCCAAATGCTGCCATTAGCACTCTGATTAATATGAAATGAAAATACTCCAGGAAGTCTATTAGCTCCTGAAATAAATAGCAAATTCAATAAATATGTATCAACTCTGCCAGTCTCGTGACCAGAAAAATATGTAGCCCTATCTAGGACAGAAAACATTGGTCCAAGAGCAAGCGCAGAAACCAGAACAAACAAAGCCAACAGTGGCCATATGCGCAAAAATCTGGCTTTTAAATACTTGAATACATTGTTGCTTCTATCGTAGCTTCTATAAATCAAAAAGCCACTGATTATAAAAAATATATCAACGCCAACCTGGCCCGAAAGCGCCTTATGAAAAGTCAAAGTGTACATCAAATCCTGCTGCTGTGCATTAGTGCAAAGGGCAAAGGAATGCATGTACATAACCATAAGAGCGGCAACTAATCTCACTAGGTTTAGATTGTTATCTCGACCTAAAGATCTATTTCCTAATGTATTATTATCCATCAAAAATATTCCTTAAAGTAAATCTCTTTAACCGCTTTATTTTACCATATAGCCTTCATTCGTACAAATTGTGCACAGCCAAGATTTAATAGCATAATTCTATATTAATCCCAGCTTTTTCATGCCATTATAAATACCATCCTGATCTATAGGTGTTGTAACAACACTGGCAAGTGCCTTCAAGTCATCAGAAGCATTTCCCATGGCAACACCTGTGTGGACATATTCTAGCATCTCATAGTCATTTGGGCCATCGCCAAATGCAACCGTATCCTCCCAGCTGGCGCCTAGATATTCAATTACTTTTTTAATTCCAAGAGCCTTATCCACTCCTCTTATGGTTATCTCACCAGAGGTCTTTTGCATCTCACTAAAACTCATGGATGTGACCTGAAATTCTTCGCCTAAATCTTTTCCAACTTCATCAGGATCTTTTTTCGAATTATGATAGCAGAGTTTTTCTGCGTTAAAATACTTATCTGCGTTGCCCACTATATTGTCATCACATTTTTTCTTGGCAAAAATTTTTTCCAGGTTGCTAGCCTTTTTATCTTTCATTCTAGCCATAAATCCCTGTCGCATAATTTCTAGACAGCGTTTGCTTGAAACTGTTGAATCTGTGCACTGAAGCATGTATATAATTTCATTTTCCTCACAAAATGAAATTAGCTTTTTAAGCTGAGCCTCAGTCATATAGCTAGAAAAAACTTCCTGTCCTTCGTATTCTACGTATGCACCTGAAGCTGTAACATATCCGTCAAAACCAAATTCTAAAAGTCTATCCTCTATCTGGCACTTGCTTCTGCCAGAGCAAAGAAAAATTTTATGACCATTTTCCTTTGCCGCTTTAAGAGCAGCTTTTGCTGACTCTGGAAACTCTCCATCAAAATTAATAAGAGTACCATCAATATCAAAAAATATAACCTTACTGTTCATTAATAATCACCAGATGATTCCTTTCTACGGGTAGTCATTTTACCTCATTTAACCATCTTAAATCAATTTCAATTAAGTAATGATTGTCCTAATAGTTTATCTCTTTGCAGCTGTGTATGATATAATGCAACTCATGAGACAAAATAATAGGACGAGAGGATTACCATTGATTAATTTTTCATTTAAAGATAAAGCAGCCCGCAGGGTCTTGCTTACTATTATAAAATTTGTTTTTGCTGTAGCTCTTACTGTGCTTGCTTATTTAACTGCCAAGGAGCCAGCTTACCTTTGGGTAGGGCTTATAGAACTTGCACTTATTTTTGTCATCTACAATTTACTTGTGGATACAAAAATAGTCTTCAGGCTTTTAGCTGACTTGCTATTTTTTATTTATGTGGCGCAGATGTTGGTTCTCTATTTTGGAAACAGCTTTATCACACTTACCATGCTAAAAAATGTCCAGTTTTTACAGGACTTAGGTGGCAGAGCTGTAGCTTATATTTTAGGCACAGTCATTGTTCTTGCTATAGTTTTTATGCCAGGGCAAAACATTTTATATAAGATAAATAAAAAGATACTACTGGCGCCTGTTATTCTTCTTTTGGTTGTGGAAATTGTACTTCACGGTTCATATAAGAGATTTAGCCCAGTCCAGAGTTTTGGAACTATATTTGCAAGTGAAATCAGATATCAAAAGGTAAAAAGAGCCAGTGTCAATCCAGAGATTGCAAGAGAAAGCTACTATCGCCCTTCATTTGAAGATGGCATTGCAAAGCCAAAAAGCCTACCTGAGAATCCAAATATAATTGTGATTTTCACTGAGGGATTGTCTTCTAATATTATCTCCGATGAGAGAGAAATAATGCCAAACTTGGCAGCTTTTGAAGATGAATGTCTCACATTTGAAAACTACTACAACCACACTTTCCCAACCCTTAGAGGTGTACAGGGACAGCTATACAGCGGTTATAAATTAGATGACAATGAGGTAGCCAACAATCTCATATCTGTTCAGGGCATACTTAAAAATCAGGGCTACACCACCTCATTTATAAATGTGGAGCCTATTAATGATATTTTTATTGAGTATTGTAATAACCTAGGATTTGACAATGTCATCACAGATATAACCCACTGTACCGGTGAGGCAAAAGGAATGACTGACGGCGAGGCATATAGACTTCTCATGGACTCAGCCTATGACCTGTCAGAATCTGATAAGCCATTCTTCTTAAGCGTATACACCTTTGGCACCCATGTATCATTTGATACACCTGATTCTGAGGTTGTGTACGATGACGGCTCAAATGAAGTACTTAATCGCTTCTACTACTTAGACAAAGAATTCGGTGAGTTCCTTGAAGAATTCAAGGCATCAGATTTAGCAGACAACACTATTTTGATTTTCACCACTGACCACGCCACATACGCAGATCAGACCTACATGAAGGCCTTCCCTGACTACAAAAGAGAATGCACCGATGTGGACACCATTCCATTTTTCATTTACTACAAGGGCATGGACCATAAGACCGTTGATGCAGGTGGCAAGAATTCACTTTGCTTTGCACCAACAGTACTTGATTATTTAGATATTAATTCAGAAAATTATTTCCTAGGCACCAGCCTATTTGATTCAAAAGCTAGCTCGGAATTTGACAGCATATTCTACGATGCCTCATATTTGGTAAGCACAGAGGGCGGTCAGGTACGCTACCTTGACGACCTAGAAGTAGACGACTTTTTAAGTCAGGTACTTTCCTACTACACCGCAGTTGAAACTATAGAATAAAAAGAAGGATTCAGAAATTATCATCTGATAGTTCCTGAATCCTTTTTATTTCAACAAATTTAATTAATCTCTAGAGAATACATCTCTTGTGTATACTTTGTCTTTTACATCATCAAGGCAGCTGTCATAGCGGTTAGCAATGATAGCATCACTCATAGCCTTGAACTTCTCGATGTCATTTACAACCCTAGAACCAAAGAATGTTGTACCATCCTCAAGTGTTGGCTCGTATATAACAACAGTGGCACCCTTTGCCTTGACACGCTTCATAACGCCCTGAATAGATGACTGGCGGAAGTTGTCAGAGTTGGACTTCATGGTAAGACGATATACGCCGATAGTTACGTCCTTTTCATGTTCCTTGCTGTATTGATTCATATCCTCATAGGTGTAGTAGCCAGCCTTTTTGAGAACCTGATTTGCAATGAAATCCTTACGAGTCCTATTGGACTCAACGATTGCACGGATAAGCTCCTGTGGTACATCGTTATAATTAGCAAGAAGCTGCTTGGTATCCTTTGGTAGGCAGTATCCGCCGTAGCCAAATGATGGATTGTTGTACTGGTCTGTGATACGAGGGTCAAGGCAAACGCCTTTGATGATAGCCTGTGTATCAAGTCCCTTTGTCTCAGCATATGTATCAAGCTCATTGAAGTAGCTAACACGAAGAGCTAAATACGTATTTGCGAATAATTTTACAGCCTCTGCCTCTGTAAATCCCATAACAAGAGTATCAATATTTTCCTTGATAGCTCCCTCAGCAAGAAGTGCAGCAAAATCCTTAGCCGCCTTTGTAAGCTCTGCATCATTCTCGTCTGTACCTACGATAATTCTAGATGGATAGAGATTATCGTAAAGCGCTCTAGATTCACGTAAGAACTCTGGGCTAAATAAGATTTTATCAGAGCCTGTCTTCTCACGGATGCGCTTAGTGTAGCCTACAGGAATTGTAGACTTGATTACCATGTATGCATTAGGATTGACCTTCTGCACAAGGTCGATAACAGCCTCTACAGCTGATGTATCAAAATAGTCCTTAGCACTGTCGTAGTTTGTAGGTGTAGCAATAACAACAAACTCTGCATCCTTGTATGCTGACTCCCCATCTAAAGTTGCAACCAAATCAAGGTCCTTGTTTGCAAGATAGTCCTCTATCTCAGGATCCACAATTGGAGACTTTTTATTATTGATTAATTCAACTTTTTCAGGTACAACATCCACTGCTACAACATGATTGTGCTGGGAAAGCAGCGTAGCAATCGAAAGACCAACATAGCCTGTACCTGCCACAGCAATACGTCTATTCATAATAAACTCCTTATATTATTCTTCCTTGAGACGATACCACCCATCCAGAATTGAAAGATTTGGATTGTAGTAAGGGTCACCCTTTTCAAGGATTTCTGGCCAAAGCTTTTCAAGCTTTTCTACCTCTGAATTAAAGCGAGCAACCTTTTCGCCGGTATCCTCGTATCCACGTGACTTTGACTCATAGTGATAAAGCTCTGCATGAGGATTGTAAACTACAAGATATCCCTTGTCGCGGACCTTCATACAAAAGTCCACGTCATTGAATGCAACTGCAAGGTCCTCTGTAAGACCTCCAACTTCCTCAAATACTTCTCTTCGAATCATGAGACAAGCTGCTGTAACTGCTGATAAATCCTGAGTAGTTACCGCTCTAAACATGTAGCCTGGTTCTGAACGCTCAAGTCCAACAAATGTGTGACCAGCGATACCACCGATTCCCATAACAACGCCTGCATGCTGAACAGTGTTGTCAGGATAGTAAAGCAATGCGCCGCAGATACCAACATCAGGACGAAGACACACGTCTACCATCTCCTTGATGCAGGTCTCATTGATAATCTCAGTATCATTATTGAGAAGTAAGAACATATCTCCGCTGGCATTTTTAGCGCCTAGATTGTTAATCGCTGAGAAATTAAATCCTGGTGTCTCATAGCGAACAATCTTCACATCAGGACGTCCTTCAATGCTCTTGTAGTACTCAAAAGTCTCAGGCTCTGTAGAGTTGTTCTCCACTATAACAAACTCAATATTTTTATAAACGCTCTTGGCGTCAATTGACTTGATACATTTATCAAGGTCATCAGTGTGATCCTTGTTAGGAATGATAATCGAAACAAGTGGCTCCTTGTTCCAATGGTATGTGGTGCGATAGCAACCGTAGAATGTATCCTGCTCTACAGTGGCTGGAATGCCAAGTCTATCATAGTGTGCCTGAACAGCGCGGGCTCCTGCATCAAATGCATAAAGCTTGGACTCTGCAGACATAGCAGTGGACGCTGCATGGCTTCTCCAGTGATAGAGGGCCTTTGGCACGTGATGAACCTTGGTAGCTGCCTCGCAGTAACGCAAAATCAAATCGTGATCCTGTGCACCATCGTATTCCTTATTGAAACCGCCAACCTTTTCATAGATTGCTCTGCTGAAAACAAAAAGGTGGCAAATATAATTTACAGAACAAAGTAAATCTAAATTGTAATCTGGCTTGAATACTGGCTCAAAATATTCCTTAGAATCCATGGAAATCTTGTCCTCGTCAGTATAAAGCACATCGATGCTTCTGTCCTTGTTAATAGCAGCAACAAGCTCATACATTGCATTAGGTGCAAGTGTATCGTCGTGGTCTGAAAGCACGATATAGTCTCCTGTTGCAAGAGCAATTGCTGCGTTAGTATTGTCTGAGATACCTAAATTCTTCTCAAGGTGAGTATATTTAATACGAGAATCACCGCCATATCTCTTGGCAATAAACTCGCCCATAATATCCTTTGGGCTGCCATCTGCAAGACAAAGCTCCCAGTTGGAATATGTCTGTGTCCTGATAGAATCAATAAGCTCAATCAAATATTTCTCAGGAGTCATATACATAGGAATAACAATACTCATAAGAGGATTATACTCAAATTTCTCGTCACGCTGACGCTGAAGCTCCACCTCTGTAGGGCCAAAGCTTGTAAGGAAATCCATGTATGTATATTTAGGTGCATCTGCATCCTTAAATTTATCAATGGCATGTCTGATAGTTGCACCAAGACCATTGTCCTGGCGATAGAGCTCGATACGCTCCCAGAGACTCTTCTTTGGAAGGAGATTGCCGCCTGTCAGAACATGGGCTGTATCCACCTTGCAATCGTATACCTGACCATTTGCAGTGATAGTAAGGCGAAGCTTTTTATAGTCTCCCTTGTCAAAAACTATCTCAAGACCAGAGTCGCACTTTTCAGTAAGCTCTGGATAAACACCGTAAACGTCCTTTCTAAACATACGCTTAACAGTGATTGGTATCTCTGTATTGCCATCATAGAGATGAAACTCCTCTGGAACATTGCCAATTGCCCAGCCAAGAATCTGAATCTTGTCATCGGTAACAGCAGAGCGCTCTAAGTTGTACTCATACTCCTTTTTAAGCTTCTCAAGGTCTCTGCCAGTAGCCTTGTAAACTACTGAGCGAACCTGTCCCTTTGTTCCATCCTCACCTAATACGCAAATAAGACGAAGGCTTCTAACTGAAGACAACTCCTCAGGAAGCTGAATCTCTCCCACATATTCCTTGGAAACACTCTTGTGAGCTGCTATGTAGCGACGGCGCACCTCATTGCCTTCATTGATAGTAATATCCATGTCATAAGGCTTGCCATTAAGTTCTGCCACAAGGGAATATCCCTTAGGATTGTCAAATGGGTAAAATCCCTGGAATAATAATGTATTTTTCTTTGTCAGGTGGTATCTGATAAACACCACATTAAAAGTATCTCTCAATATTTTCTTCCTTCTAATTCATCATTTGGAATAACTAGCTCACTTTCCATGTGCCAGATTCCACGTCAAATTTTTGAACACCACCGCGGCTATAGCCGTCCTCAACAGTGAGGGAATCCGCAATATCCTCAGTCAGTGTGCCAGCTGCAATTATATCATAGAATAAATCTTCTACAAGTGTGGTATCTGCAAAAAGACCATCAGGAGAATTTTTGCTGGCGTAAGCATACTGAAGAACAAAGTCTATCATGCCAAACTGAAGCCTCTTGACCTGGTCGCTGACAAAATCGTCGTCCTTATAGTGTGGCTCTGGCTTGCCGTTTTCCATTGTAAAATTAATAAGCTGACCTGATGGCGCGCTAAGGGCATTTTCAAGGAAAAGCTGGTACCGTAAAAGCTTGCTATTATCAATTAATTTCTTGTCGCGAATTTCAAAAATAGCATCTGCCTTACCGCCAATTCGCTCAGGCTTGTTAGAATGGAGAGCAAGATAATGTCCTGCTATATCTCTACCAGTAAGCTTCATAAGGAAATACTGGATTGTTCCTGAAAATCCTACATCCACAACAGCAATATCGCTGGCCCCTGAGATAAATTCATTAGCATAATTAATATATGCATTTTTCTCCTTAGCCGCCTTGGCAAAAATCTCAGCCTTATAAGGAGCAAGCATCTCCATTATCTCTTCTGGCTTAGTGTTGTAATCAAGCTGTCTATCCTCATCATCCTCATGAATCTCAACGCCGAATCGCTCATTCAAAAGATTGCTGAAGCTGCCCTGATATTTTTGCAGAATAAGCTCTCTAATATCCTCGTCATTTTCAAGAGCGGACACCGCACAGGCTCTTCTAGAAGCAAGGAAATAATGTATATCAGGAACCTCAAGTCCTCTGCAGCCACAGTATCCTTCTATCATTTTCTGAAGCATGTAGCCTTCCCTTGCCAAAAGAAGGAGTCGTTCCTTATTGTCCTTATTCTCCTCAACAATCCACTGGACAAATCTGGCCATAAGTGGCCCCATAGTGGTATATCCAAAATCGTAGATATCCTTGAATGTAAGCTTTCCAGTATCGCCAAATGCAAATGGAGAATTGAAAATACCTCCGTTAATTGCCTGTCCCACCATAATTGAGTTGGCAAGACTTGTTCTTGCAAAATCAGCAAGATATGTGAAATCTGACAGTTCAAGCATAGCTTTTGAATTGAGAACTATATGGCTTGCAACTCCCCTATCCATGAGGATCTGTGAGTCGCTGCGGAAATTGTCTCCCACATGGATAAATCTGTCTGGATTAATTCCAGAAAGTACATAATCCCACATTGAGCCATCATCTTTTCTAACTCCTACTTCACATGAAATCAAAAGCTCATCATAGCCACCGATTCCACACCTATGAAGAAGGCCTACCACCTCAACTCTGTTGAGATACATATCGCTGACAAGAATCACATGTCGGCCCATAGCCTTGAGAGAATTAAATATCTCTACCATATCCTTTCTAGGCATGCAAAGTCTAGTCTCTAGGTCGATTTCAAGGCGCTTGACATCCATGGCAATATCGCCGATTACCTTGTCCTTAGCCACCTCCACGTAGATCTTATCTATGGTGGTGAGGGCACCGTATTTCTCAGTGGCTACAGCCTCCGCCTCTTTTCTAAGTTTCAAAAAGTTGACAGACTTGCCGTATGTATTTTTAATTATCTTTTCCATGAGTCTGAACACATCGTCAGGCTCATAAATACCTCGAGTGATGAGGGTATCAAAGATGTCAAAAGAAATCACATCATAGCTTGCAAGCTTCATAGTGAGAATTTCCTTGTCAGTCTTGAAGGTGTTAAAAAATGGTCTAAGGCTCTTGTTCTTCGCTGTATCCTCGTCCTTGAGATACAAAATATAATCATCATATCCCTGTTTTCTAGATACAAATGGAACAATACGCTCTAGGGCGTGAGCAAGTGTGCCGTCAGTCTGACCATGCTCCTGAGGGAAATCCTCATAGCTGTAGCCTCGCTCCAAAAGTGGGCGAAGGGCATCTGTGCGGGCCCAGAAAAATGAGCCTGCTGGATAGTTGAAAACTGATGGCATATCGCCTAAATCATATTCTTCAAAAAGCTGTCGACCAATAGCCTCATTTGCTAACCAAGAGTAGGCAATTGTAGGAACCTCCTCGTGAATGTCTGGATACACAAGTCCAGCATTGCCAGTCTTAAACAGTTCCATAATATGGTTAATCTTCTCTTGCGAGCCAAGAAGCAACTCAAGAGAAAACTGTCTCCAGCCCCCCTTTTCCTGTCCGGAATAAAGGGATTTCTTGCTGTGTATATGCAAAAAATAATCGTGACTTAATATTTCCTCTGCAAACTTAACATATAAAGGAGCTAGGTCACGTCCTCTATTAGGAAGCTGTCTGATGTCGACCTTTCCCAGATTCTTAAGCTCCTTCAGACCTGCTCTGATTACATTGACATCAGAATCCTCCGTGCACGAAATGTATAAATCAAACTTGAAAGGAATGTTAGCAAAATAGCTGACAAACTCAGGTAGCAAATCCACATAGAAAAGGTGCAAATGCACAGCAACTGATGGTGGAAGCTCGCCCTTTGCAGCAAGTTTTTTAGCTTCTTTTTCTGCAAGCTTAGCTGCCTTGTCAAATTCCTTGCGCTGTCTGCGCTCCTGTCTGGCAGGTGTGTCCTTGCCAGTTATAAATGCCTTGAAGGCACGGATATTTTCAAGAGCCCTATAGCCCTTTGTATTAACAGTATTGTCGTAGATAGTGCGAAGCTCAGCATTTACAGCCTCAATATTTCTGATGTGAACATCCTTGGCTGCGATAAGCTCCTGAAGCTGCTTAATCTGATAATCACGAGATGCAATAGCAAAATCTGCTGCTGTCTTGCTGTGGCTATCCGCATGCTTTCTCAGCTCAAATAGATTCTTCACGTCCTTGAAGCAGTAGTTCTTCTGGAAATGATCCTCCATCTGCTGATATACTTCCTTCTCAGCATCTGAAATCTCCACCAAATTACCAGGAAGCTGGCTAAACTTCACTGCTCGATATAACACGTAGTTGATTGGCACTAGAAAATCAAATGTCCACTCGTAATCAATTATCTCCCAGCCCTTGTCTGTTTTGATAATATTCTCAAAAATTAAATCTATATCTAAATAGTTCGCTGCAAGCACTCCTCTAGGCAAATCCACAGAACCAAACACCTGCTCAAACTCTGGAGATGAGACAAACTCCTTAGCGTGACCCATATATGCCTTTTTAACAGCCTCGATATATGCTGGGGCATCATCAGCTGTAATATGCTCACCTTCTAGGTACTCACTCTCAATGGTATCCCCTACAAGTTCACTTTCATTTACGCAAAAATCAGAGCCCTGCAAAACATTTTGCAAGCCTCTGTAACTATCATAAACTCTGTGAATATGGTCTATAGCCATTTCATCGTATGGCTTTTTTATTACCACCTTTTTTCCATCTCGCTCTACTATATCGGTGATAATATTATATTTTGGGTTGCGCTCATTAGAGAGCTTCTCGTAAAGTAATCGTTCCATTATTATTTCGCAATAAGCAGATAATCACCTGCTCCTCCCCCTTTGTAATCCTCCGCATAAATCTCTGTAGTGTACAAGTAATCAGGACTAACTCTATAGCTTAAGATGTCAGTAAAACCAGCCTCATCAAGAAGCTTTTCTGTGAAAGACGAAAGTCTATCCTTTTGAGACAGGGCATATACAAGCTTGCCCTCCGCTGAAAGTAATCTCTTTAGGACTGTAGGTGTCTCTACCAACTGGCCTAAGCTGATAATTATATTAAATGTGCCCTTAATATCCTCGATAATCTCTTTTTTCACATTGGGTAACATAGATAGGACATTTATCATTTCGTCTTTATAATCCTCTGTCATCCCAATGGTTACATCCGAAGCTTTCTCAAGGAGCCACTCAACTAGGGATACACTGTCCGGATTGAGAATCAATACATTGTCACCTTCTCTTATGTTAAGAGGCGAAAGTACATTGCTTCGCAAATGCGAAAGCATCTGTATCGCGTCCTCAGTTCCCTCATCAAAAATACGTCGGTTGTACTTTTCTTGAAGCATAGACTCTCCTCCATTTTTCTCAGAACTCACCCCATTATTTAACCTGTTCAACACTGACCTTGGAATTCATGTCATAGAATCCCACGGTATTTTTAGTGCTAACAACAGTAATATTCATTACATCATACAGTCTATGATAAGCAACAAAATCCACTCCATCATAGCCAGTACAGCTGATAGACATCAGGTATTCTCCTCCCTGCATATCCATCTTCTGAGTAAATGTTGCGACGTACTCACTGCCCTCCTTACAAAGGCCCACGTCACATTTTTCATACATGGTATTAGTGCCTGTCACATCTATACCCTTCAGGGTCTTAAATGTAAGGGTAAAAATCGGATTTTCAATATCTGTATTGAAGTGTACCTTGGATTTAACTGTAAAGGTGCTACCCTTCATAATAGCATTAGTAAATGTGCCATTGTCATCAATCACTGCAAAATCAACGATTGCTGCTCTTCCATCGCCGTACTCGTTAACATTTGGATTAAGCTGATAGTTAGACTTCCAAAGAGTCCCATCATCTGCCACTGGACTAGCCTCAGTCAAATCATCTAAGGCATCAACCTTGCTATTAAGGGCAGGCTCCTGACCTACAAGAATCTTCTTGTAAATATCAATCATATCCTTTGGTGTACCCTCAGCCACCTTGTCACCCTTGTTGATAAGGATTGCTCTATCACAGTACTTGCTGATTGCACCCAAATCGTGGGATACAAAGAGAATGGTCTTGCCTGCCTCCTTGAACTCCTCGAACTTCTTGTAGCACTTAGCCTGGAAGAAAACATCACCTACGGAAAGTGCCTCATCAACAATCAAAATCTCTGGATCAATATTGATAGCTACCGCAAATGCAAGTCTGACAAACATACCAGATGAATATGTCTTAACAGGCTGGAAAACAAAATCTCCTATATCTGCAAATGCTAAAATATCATCAAGCTTAGCATCTATTTCCTCATTGGAGTAGCCAAGCATGGTGCCATTAAGATAAATATTTTCAATACCTGTGTACTCCTGGTTAAATCCAGCACCAAGTTCCAAAAGAGCTGAAATCCTGCCGTCCACACTAACCTCTCCTCTAGTAGGAGAAAGTACACCAGTAATAATTTTAAGAATAGTAGACTTTCCGGAACCATTAGTTCCAATGAGTCCCACACACTCTCCCTTTTTAACCTCAAAGGACATATCTTTAAGAGCGAAATGCTCCTTGTAATTTTTCTTTCTTGTAAGGCCTAAAGTATCCGCCACTCTAGCCTTGTTACTGTCGTAAAGCTTGTAGACTTTGTCTACGTTCTTTACCTCGATTACGTTATTGCTCATAGTGCCTCCAAATTTACACTATATTTTAACATAAAACGCTATAAGAGCAAATGGTCCTAGGGGACGGGGTTAGTGGTCCATTTTCATTTTGGCCCTATGACCCCGTCCCCTAGGGCCAAAAAAGTGGCACCCGAAAAGGTGCCACTTGCACAGTAGCTTCAGGCAACCCCATACCTGAAGCGGAGGATATAGAATTATAAAGCGTCAATATCAGCGTAATCTGTGATTACTCCATCAACGCCTAACCGCTGCAAAGAAAGCATTTGGCCCTTATTCTCTGGCGCATATGAATACACCTTAGCTCCGGCCTCATGAATTGCTCTAACAGTCTTTGGTGTGAGAGTCTTCATGTTGATTCCGTAGTAATCAGCAGGATATTTTGTTGGTAAATTTGATTTACCAAATGATGCAAGCACCATTATTGGCTGGCTTGGATTGATTGCCTTGATAGCTGACAAATAATCATAGTTAAATGATAAGAAAATCACTCTATCAAGCACACCATACTCAGCGCATTTATCATAGACCTGCTGCACAAATTCTGGATCATCACCAATGTCTTTCAGCTCACAGAACATGCGCATGTTCGTAGACTGAAGAAGTGATAATGTCTGATCCAAAGTAGGAATACGCTCACTGATGAAATCAATTGAGTACCAAGAACCGGCATCCAATTGAAGAAGCTCATCATAAGTGTAGTCCGCAACTGTAGACTCGTCACCAGTAAATCTCTCTAGCGTGTCATCGTGGAAGATAACAAGCTCCCCATCTTTTGTTTTTCTTACGTCGAATTCAACCGTCTTAGCACCGCATGCATAAGCTCCTGCAAAGGCACTAAGGGTGTTCTCAGGATAGGCTCCCGAGTAACCTCTGTGAGCCACTATTTGAACCACAATATCTTCATCAGCGTCGGCTGGTAAAAATTTGAATTCATTGAAGAATAGAAAAGAACAAAGCAAGGCAACCACGCTGACAGCAACGGTTCTCCTCACTTTAGAAAATAATAACCCCCTCATAATTCAAGCCCCCTCTCTTCTAGCTATTTATATTGTACCACGGAGACTTTTATCTGACATTAAAACTCCAATAAAAAAATTGCCCGAAAATTTCGAGCAATTTTTATATATTTTTTTATTACAACCACAAGGCTAAAATGTTGTTGTCATTACCGTCCACTGACATTCAAAAACCTTGCTTTAGTAACACTTATAGTTCGATAGCTACAATAAATTTTTCGTTACTAAATTTTCTAAAATTCTTATAGCACATCTGCAAACTGTGGCTGCAACTTTTTAAAGACGTGGGTACCAATAAGATATACAATCACTGTAAATATCCAAAAATATGCGGTAAGCAATGGTCGATTCCAAAAACCTACACGTGCTATAAAGCAATCGCGATAACCGCTTGTTATGTAATACATAGGATTAAGCTTAAGCAAATACGCCAGCCATAGAGGAATTTTATCGAGCATATCGTCAAAATTCCACATGATTGGTGTAGCCCAAATACCAACCTGAAGGAAAATATTAACAAGCTGCGCCATATCCTTAAAGAACACACAAAGGGCGCTTGATAAATAAATAAGTCCTACTACAAGTATCATCATTGCCAATGAATAATAAATAACCTGTAAAATGTATGGTGTAATTCCAAATCCATAGAGCAGATAAATAACCAATGTAAACAACACGAAAAATCCATGGACAAATAACGAAGATACTGCCTTTACCACAGGAAGCACGTTAATTGGAAATACCACCTTTTTAACTAGGTAATTGTACTCCTGCAATACAACAGTGCCCGCCGAAAGTACCTCGCTAAAATAAAACCAAGGAACAATACCTGCTGATAGCCAAAGCACAAATGGTGCCTTTATTCCTTCTCTTGTGCCCTGACTTCCTGCGCTAAGTGCCTTATCAAATACAATCCAGTACACAAGCACAGTGATAACCGGCTGTACAAAAGCCCAGATAACACCAAGTGTGGAGCCGGCAAACTTTTGCTTGAAATCATTTTTTGCAAGCTTTGCTATTAATTTTTTATTAGCAATAATATCTTTTAACATAATACCTCTTTTATAAACTAGCGTTTAATGTGTGTATTCTGGTCGACATAGCCCTGAAGGTCAAGTGTCCAATCAGATGTTCCATCCTCTTTTTCCTCTACAAGTGTAAATCCCATATCACCGTAGAAATTCTTAACCATTTTATTTTTAGCTGTTGGAAGGTAGTGACCGCGAAGTGTCTTAACGCCTCTAGCCTTAAGACGAGCCACAAGCTCATCCATCATAGCATATTCCATGTCACGCTTTAAAACTCGACAACTCATAAGCCATAAATCAATATCGCATACCTCGCCATCAACGTGGCCAATTGTGATACTTACCACTCCATTGTCACCGAACTTGTCGATGAGCTTGCCGTATAGTGTGACATAATTGTCGTCTGCTGCAGTAGCCTCAATCTCAGCCTGAGTGTATCTTTTAGTGGTGAGATTGAACTGATTTGACTTGTTAGTAAGCTGTGCAATTCTCGCCATATAAACTGACGAAAAAGCATCAATCTCAGCTGTCATCTCAAGAGAATCAAGATACTCACCATAATCTGTAAAGCTGCTCTGTAGCTTGGCACGAGCTGCATTCTCCTGATACATTTCATTGCGCTTTAAATCGTCTGCAGAAATGCTTGTGGTCTCAAAAAATCCTGACCTATCAATAGTCTGTATGTAATGAACCACATTATCAAGCTCAGGTGCACACACACCCTTAAGCTGCTCTGTTACAATGTGGCGCTCAGCAGGATTATCATCAACAAAAACCAAGCTCTCAGGGAGCAGGGTAAGCTCATTTGCTATATCTGCAAAGTTTTTATCCTTTGGATTCCAGTTGGCCTTAATAGAGATAAAATCATCCTCTTTAAATGCACTGTCCGGATGATTAATTCCTGCTATTGCATTCTCATAATCATTTTTCGAATCAATATTTAAAATGATACCAAGCTGCTGATGTGCCTTAAGATACTGCTGGAACTCGCTGTATGCCTGCCCCTCAGCCTCCTCTGGTCCAATGACAATTCCATCAACACCATCATCACCAATTATACCGCCCCAAAGAGTGTTATCCAAATCAAGGACAAATCCCTTTTTATTCTTACCGAAAATTGACTTGATAATATTGGCAACATTAAAAGCAAGACTAGGTATAGCAGGCACACACATAGCATACTTGTACATATACCAATAAAATGGATCTGACCACTCCTTAAGTCCGTAGTCTGCCGAAATATAGTTAAGGTCACAAATGTAGAAATTCTCAGTGGCCTCAGCGTAATCATAGAGGCGCTGATTGAGTCTAGAGATAAAATTCATGTGACCATGATAATCATATGCGTCGCGATTGCCCATAAGCCTAAAAAGAGGCATCTCAAAATTGTTCTGGATAATTGGGCAATTATATTTTTCAGCTAATGTCTTCCAGATTGTCTCGTACTTGGCGTACTGGCTGTTAATGAGCTCATCCACCGCTTCCCTAGACATAGATAAATCTGGATAGTCGCTGATATTTCTATTGCTAGTGCAAACATAAATAATATCTGGAGCAAATTCTTCAAGCTCTGGATTAGGAAAAACTGCATCCTCGTAGTATTTATTGTACTCGCTCTCATAAAAGGTAGGTCGAATACCATTATTAAGCAAAAACAGCTCCATCATCAGCATAATATTAGCTGTGGTGCTACCGCCTAATATAGCTACTTTTTTGTCGATGAATTTAACATCTGAAGCAAGCAGCTCCTTTTTTATTCTCTTTTTCTTGGAAAGTAAATAATCACTGTCAAATGGATATTCTAGTTCCTTCATCTTACCTTGCCTTTCTTATGGCTTAGCTTCGTAGTTGTATTTATATATTCTAACATCATCATTTTCAAACACCAAATCTAACTGCCAGTTGTCCCCCTGGTAATCAGGATGTCCCATGTCTGTCACAACGATGTAATCAATGCCGCAAATCTCAATAGCTACATCAGCTTCCTTCCAGTCGCTGCTATAGAATCTCTCATTCACAGCTCGCATTGCGCCAATGCGCTCCTCGCTAATATCTGAGTAATCATACCCTTCTAGATAACACTGTCTCTCAGAAAAGGCTCCTGCATAAAAATAAATATTGCGATAATCTAGCTCTTCTGAAAATCTATCTACTGCTATCTTGGCATCCTCAGGTGTATTGTCCCTCAGCCATAGATAAGCCTCCATGGTATCCCGAGAAACAAGATCTGCTCTGTCGCCTGCTTCCATTTTATAAATAGCATGTTGTCTGATGTCGTCGCGGCAAAAGTATGCTATATCTACCACTAAAAGCAGAGCTCCCAAACACCAGAATCCATTCATAATGTGAGATATCAAATTACCCCTGTTGTCTATGACATACATCATAGCGCCGTAGAAAATAAAGGCAGCATTGGTAATGACAAAATATCCCTGAGAAAGTCCTGGCACAGAAACAAAGCAAAAGCCGATAACGCCCATTATAACTGAGCCTATGACGAACCAATCAAAAATATTGCCGATAACTCCATCATGTATAAGAGTCTTAAATTTTGAAACAGTAAATCCAACAAATGGCAAAATACATGGTCCAACAATACAAATAGCTGCTGCAATCACTGCAGGTATAATCCAAGGAGAATCCATGTAATCAATACCTAATTTAGAAAGAATCTGACCTACACGCCCTGCCTCTAAGGTGCCCTCAGGAGTAAGGGTCATGGCTCTGTTATTAGAGCCTGTAGAACTAAGTCCAACTGTAACTGTCATATAAGTAACGCAAAAGCCTACAACAGTGGCAACTACATACAAGAATCTACCCCAGTGAAATCTCCTGGTGATAGCGTGCTCTACAACAAATACGATAAAAGTAATAGCTGCAAGCAAAACTCCAGATGTACCCTTAAATCCAGTAGTAGCTGCTGCAAGCACAAATATTGCGCACATCACCTTGAATGAATATTTGTCGTACCAAACCTCCACCAGTATGTCCACACAGAGAATGGTAAGAGCCATAGCAAGGCCCATAGCATTGCCATTACCAAATAGGTGATTGTCCAGCCAAGACACTGGAAATGTACCGCCCACCACATTAAGAGGAAGCAAACAAATGCAAGACACTAGAGTACCTATGCAATAGAAAAAGAATGTCCTAGGTCTGCAGTATCTGCCGCCCTTTAGTCGCTCTCCTATAATCATAAGAGAAAGGGAAAGTGGCCAAGCGCACACTAACGCATTTCCATTGAGATATGTCTTGAAGGCATCAAAATGGAAGATATTTTTGCACATAGCAAAAATAAGCTCATAAAAATAGTGATAGTAAAATGTAAGACCATCAACTCGAATATCTCCGGAAGGAAAGCCCTTGCTAAGAGATACAATATTTCCAGTATGGAAAAGAAAATCATGATAAATCTGGGTAGTCTGTCCAGATAAAGCTCCAATAAATTTAAGCTTAAAATTAATCAGCGATATAATGTATGTAGCCACAAAAATAACTATAAATGACAGGCTAAGCTTCTCCCCTGCATTAAATATAGATGGTCTGCCCTTTTTCCAATATATGAAGAGAAAATTGGCTGTGGCCACAGGACCAGCTACAGTAATAAGCCAACTACATCCCACCAATGACTGGATATAATATACCAACGCCAGATACATAAAACCTAAAAAGTAGCTAGCTAAAAGTCTGGTGGCTACCTTTAGTCTCCTAGGCAAAAGAAGCTGGGCAAAAAGCATACCTGGAAGCTGGAGCCAGATTAAGCTATATATAAAAAATACAAATGTAATTCCTATATTAGATAACATGGAAAATCCTTTCTATTTTTCAGGAGCTAACTGTCCCAATTTAAAATGCTTACGGCAAAGTGCTACGTAAGAATCATTGGCACCAAGCATGACCTGAGGGCCCGAGCGCACTACTCCGTTTTCATTGTAACGGGTATTGCAAGTAGCCTTGCGACCGCACCAGCAGACTGTTTTCACCTCGTGAATAACATCTGCGATAGCAATGAGACGCTTTGAACCTGGGAAAAGCTCATTTCTAAAATCAGCTCTCAATCCATAAGCTACTACAGGCACATCCATAAAATCAACAATATCCGACAAATAATCTACCTGCTCCGGTGTGGCAAACTGCACCTCATCCACAATAATACAATCGAATTTTTTAATCTCCTCCTCAGACATCTCCATAAGATCCTCAAGGAAAACACACTCATGTTCAAGACCAATCCTAGAGCGAACTACTCGCTCGCCAAAACGAGTATCTACCTCCGGCTTTACAAGGAGAGCATTCTGACCAACCTCCTCGTAATTGAAATGAGTCATAAGCGCATTGGCAGTTTTTGATGAGCCCATTGCGCCATAATAGAAATACAGTTTCGCCATAACAAAACCCCTTTACACAAATTGACAGAAGACTGATAGAAGTCTTCTGTCCAGTTAATTACATATTTTACATTTTAATTGTTGTAGTGTCAAAATTCTTGGGCTAAAATACCTTTTTCCATTCTTCCTTTTCAAGGTCAACTCGCTTGTGGATAAGTCTCACATTGGCCTTGCCATGCTTTTTAACAAAATAAAGAGCATAATCAGCAGAATTCATATAGTCCCAAGCTCTGTTTCCATGTTGTGGAATGTGGTTGACCACACCCTGAGAAAGAGTGACTCTTTCAAGCTCTAATTTCTTAGATACTGCATCTATCTCATTCTGGATAAACTTTGCCTTTTCCACAATTTCCTCATCGCTCATATCGTAGTAATAAATGATAAACTCATCGCCACCATATCTGGCGACAAAAATATTGTCACTTACAATCTTCTTAAGAACGCGACCTATGGCTGCAAGAAGCTTGTCTCCCATATCGTGACCATAGCTGTCATTGATGTGCTTGAAGGAATCAACATCCATCATCTCCACGCCTAGATTCTTACCCTCTTTATTTGCCATATCGAAAAGCTCATCAATAACTGAGTTGAGCTTTAGTCTATTGGCGATTCCAGTCAATGGGTCTGTCTCTGCTGCTGCAGAAAGGAAAAGATTTCTGGTGCGCTGCTGAACAAGCTCAGAACGAAGTCTAAGGGTGGTAAGGAACGCTCTCTTATTATCGATAGACTGCTGCTGTGAATACTTGAAATAATCGTAAGCACACTGAAGCTTCTTTTGCTCATCCCCAAGCTCCTCATACATCTGAATCTTGCAATTGCAAACAAACAGATTCAGATTGGAAACGTCTCCTCTTATTGATGTCTCAGCGATTCTGATAAACATCTTTTCAAGAGTCTCATATTGCTTTTCCTCTAGGAGAATCTGAAGCAAATCCTTAATCTCGTCAAAATATGTATAGTAATCATCGCAGCAGAAAAATGCTGCAAGAGTATCACTTAATGTCTCCTCTGCCTTTTTTTCATCTCCTATCATGCGATAGTAGTGATATTTAGCAAGAATAATATCGAAATATTTCTCGCAGGCTGGACACTCTGCCATAACCTTTTCCAGCTCTTTATAAGCATCCTCTGCATTAGCCTGCTTGCCCATCTCACAATATATATTGAAGATGCATGCGTAATTGCCCGCCATAACAGAGCTCTTCTGTATGCCATCCTCCATGTATGCGCAGCACTCAATAGCTCTATAGTTGTACTCAAGAGCTCTCTCAGGTGATGCCATCTCCTTACAAAGTGAGGCAAAATTGGTGCAAGCATTAGCCTCAGCGCCATACAGGCGCTGAGCTCTAGCCAACTCTATGCAATTTATAAAATGTTCTTCACTGGTAATATAGTGGCACTCACTTCTGAAAATGATGCCAAGCTCATTGTAACAAAGACACGCTAAAAGATATTCATCTGTCTGAGCCAGTCCCTGAAGACCTGCTGACAGATAGTAAAGAGCCTGGGAGTAATCACCATTTTGGCAGCAAGCATCGCCCAAAATACAGCTAGCAAAATCCTTAAGATCGTCATTGCCTCGCTCCTGGGCCATGTCAAATAAATCGCACGCCAAATCAAGGTGACGTTCGTTGTCTACCTTGCGAATTTTATTTATCTCATCAACCAATTCGGTGACTTCTGGTGATTTCTTGCTAAGGATATCTTCCAAAACCAACACTCCCTCTACTTGCATAACATTATGAGAGAATTATAACATCAGCTTCGTTATAAATCCATTAGACAAAACGACTAATTTTGCAAATATAACGCAGCTGTCAAAATGCCATTGTTTGTATTCATGTAAATAACCATGTTCTTGTCATAGCGATTTACAAATTTCATATCAAGGGAACCCCATGAAATTGTAGCATCCCAACCAGCAGGAAGATAGTTTACAGGAAGGGAATGAGCGTGACGCTCTGTAGCCGGAATTCCTGCCACCTTCATTGCTGCATAGATAGTAGAAGAAACCTGACAAATACCACCGCCAAGTCCCATTGCATGCTCCTTGTTGATAAATACAGGAGCAGTAACATATCCATTCGCTGTAGAACGAGGACCAATTGCACTATTTGCTGAGAATGTCTTTCCTGGGGCAACTACTGTGCCATTAACACTGGCTGCAGCAAGAGCAATATTAGTTGCACGTGCAGCTGTTGGATCATACTCTGTAGCGTATACGCCAAGAAGTGTAAGCTGTCTTGGCACTTCTATTCCACCACCTACTGTTGGTGTAGCATCTCTTCCCTCAGATGCTCCCATGTGAACGTAGTGATAAACATAAGCAATCAAGTTGTCTCCGTAAAGGGCAACAAGATCTGGATTCTTTGTCTTGTAATCTGTTGCATTAAAAGTAGCACTAGCATTTCTACCCTCGTAAATACCGCAATTTACGTAATGGTTTAAAAGATAAAGTGGGCTACCATTTGCATTTGCTGCTACATCTGGATACATTGTGGCATAGTATGCCTCATCGAAGACTGCCGCTACAGCCTGGATGTTGTCATTTGCTGCTGCCTTTACTTCTAAACTAGGCACAAAGGCAAATGCCAAACAAATGCACAGAATTGATGCAACAATTCGCTTGTTGATTTTTAAAATTTTTTCCATAATTCCTCCATGTTTCATAACATAATTCTAAATAATGAATAAAATCATTATTTCCCATATACATGGGACATTATTCTGACTATTTACTCAATTCTAGCACGTTGCATAAAAAAATAAAACACCTTGCGCTAAAAACAAGGTGTTTTACTATAGATTCTTAATTTTATTTCTTTTTTGTATTTGCCTGCTCTTCTGCAAGTTCCTTGCGCTTTCTAGCAGCCCATGCTCTAAGACCCTTTTTCTTTTTAGTGTCTGCCTGAGCATTGCCACCTCTAAGTCCCTTAACCTTTGTGATGTAGAGACCAGAAACAGTAGCCTTAACTTCCTTCTTAACTGGCATCTCATCAAAGATATCTGCCTGGCAAAGAAGTGTCATCATCTGTGGGCCTACCTTAGCCTTAACTACTGGAGCCTTTGTGTTCTTAGCGTACCAAGGAATCTCCTTAACAACAGCCTCTGGAAGACCTGCGTCCTTAAGTTTCATACGCTTCTTATCGATGATAAGCATTGAAACCTGCTGTGCAACCGCATCCATCTGCTCCTTCTGAGCTGCCTCTCTCTCCTGAGCCTTCTTACCTAAGAAATATAAAACAACAATAGCTACGATAAGCACTATTGCGATAACAAGCAAAGTAATTGCTAATGGGCTCATAAAATAATCCTCCTACCTAGACCCTTACTGGGCCACAACTAAGTGATATTCTATCATGCCATAACCCCAAAATCAATCTAATCTTCGCGAAACCGCCACCAGTACATTCATTACAATTTCCAAATATCCTCATTGTATTGTGCTATTGTACGGTCACTTGAGAAAAAGCCTGCATTTGCAATATTCTTAATCATCTTGCGGCCCCACTCAAGTCGGTTCTCGTATGCCTTATAGGCCTTTTCCTTTGTTGCACAATAGTCTTCAAAATCAGGGAATGTCATGAACCAATCCTTGTTTAAAAGCTCATTGTAAAGGCGCTCCAAGTTTTCTTTCTGGCCTACCTCTAAAAGCTTATCTGAAATAATGAAGTCTACAGCCTTCTTTAATTTCTTATCCTTCTTGTAGTAATTCTTTGAAACATAGCTGCCCTCAGCGTAACGCTTGATGACAGTATCAGAATCTTCACCAAAGATGAATATATTGTCATCACCTACAAAATCATGCATCTCCACATTTGCACCGTCCATAGTACCAATGGCAACCGCACCATTTAACATAAATTTCATGTTAGATGTACCAGATGCCTCCTTTGAAGCAAGGGAAATCTGCTCATGGATATCGCAAGCTGGAATAAGCTTTTCAGCAAGTGTCACATTATAATTTTCAACCATAACCACCTTGAGATATGGGCTTACCTGAGGGTCATTTGCAATGACCTCCTGGAGGCAAAGGATAAGGTGGATAATGTCCTTTGCAATTACATAGGCAGGAGCAGCCTTTGCACCGAAAATAACAGTGATTGGACGGCTTGGCTTTTTACCTTCCTTAATCTCAAAATATTTGTTTATCACGTAAAGTGCATTCATCTGCTGACGCTTGTACTCATGGAGTCGCTTAATCTGAATGTCATAAATGCTATTTTCATCAAGTGAAATTCCCTGTGTTTTAGCCAAATAATCCTTAAGAACTTTTTTGCGAAGATCCTTTACCTCAAGGAATTTATTCACTACAGCATCATCATTCATGTACTGCTCAAGCTTTTTAAGCTCTGTGGCATCCTTTTTAAATCCCGGGCCAATAAGCTCCTCCACAAGGCTAGCAAGCTCTGGATTGCAATACAAAAGCCAGCGGCGGAATGTAATACCATTTGTCTTGTTATTAAATTTTTCTGGATAGAGCTTGTAAAATTTATTGAGCTCTGTTTCCTTTAAAATCTCTGTATGAAGAGCCGCAACACCATTGATTGAAATACCATAGTGGATATCCATATGTGCCATGTGTACAAGGCCATCTCTTATAATTGCCACATCAGGGTCAGACACCTTTTTAGCAATACGGTTGTGAAGCTCTCTAATTATAGGCATAAGCTGTGGAACAGCCTTCATCATAAAGTGGATTGGCCACTTTTCGAGGGCCTCAGCCAGGATTGTGTGGTTCGTATATGCGGTACATTTTGAAACCACATCAATCGCTTCGTCCATAGTAAGGCCACGAATCTGAAGGAGTCGAACAAGCTCAGGTATAACCATTGATGGATGTGTATCATTTATCTGAATAACAGCGTATTCTGGCAAATCATAAAGGTTAGAGCCCTTTTCAACTGCCTCATCTAAAATAAGCTGAGCGGCATTTGAAACCATGAAATACTGCTGGTATACGCGAAGAAGTCTTCCGTTTTCATCAGAATCATCTGGATAAAGGAAAAGTGTAAGATTCTTAGTAAACTCGCTCTTATCAAAATTGATTCCGTCCTTTATAATAGACTCATCAACTGTTTCCACATCAAAAAGATGGAGCTTTGTTGTCACTGAGTCATAGCCAGTTACATCTATATCATACATACGAGACTGTACGTTGAATCCACCGAAATCTACCTGATATGTCTTGTCTGTTTTTGTCATCCAGCTATGCTCAGACATCCATGGATTTGGCTCCTCATTCTGGAGATTGTTTGCAAACACCTGCTTAAAAAGTCCCATATGATAAGCAAGTCCTACACCATCACCATTGAGACCAAGTGTAGCAATGGAATCAAGGAAACATGCAGCAAGGCGTCCCAAACCACCATTACCAAGAGATGGCTCCACCTCTATTTCCTCAATCTCAGCAAGTGACTTTCCATTTGCCTCAAGTTCCTTTTTAACCTCATCATAAATGCCAAGATTAATCAGATTGTTTGATAGAAGCTTACCAATCAAAAACTCTGCGCTTATATAATAAAGCTTCTTCTTGCCGCCCTTTATTTCTTTATTCTGAGCCTTATCCTTAACATACTCTAAGAGGCCAATGTAGATTTCCTCATTAGTGCACTGATCCATGTGTCGACCAAATCTTATCTTAATATACTCGTTAGCTGTCATATTGTATTCTCCTCCTATTGATATCAATCCGTCTGTTACGCTCTCAAGCCTAAGATATTGTCTTCGTCGACTAACACGTCTCCTGCGACAACACTTAGAGCTTGTTAGCTACAGACTAATTTAAATTAACACCCTACGATAGTAAGAGTATACTGCTATTTTACCACGATTTGCTTGCGTTATTACGCTAAAAAGTGATACTATTCTATCATGATTAATATAAATGAGTATCAAGCGATACATGAAAAGATAAGTCATTTTGACTACAACATTCCATATAATACATATCCTTGCACCATTCCTTTGGATTTTGACAGCGTGCCCTTACACTGGCACGAGGACACGGAATTCATCTATATAAAAAAGGGAAAAGGGATAATTGTCATAGACGGACAGGAACATACTGTTGTTGCCGGAGATATAGCATTTATTCTTCCTGGACGTATGCACGGTATTTATCAGTTTGAGAACTCTTCCATGGAGTATGAAAACATTCTTTTCGATACCAAATTGTTCTCCTCCACCACAGACGATTTCTATGATACTTTTCTGCTGCCCTTTTTTGAAAACACAGTGGAAATCCCCCACATTTTCCGTCGAGGGGTTACTGGATACGAGAGCATCAAAAAATATTTAGATGCCAATGACAATATCTCAAGTCATAGAGAGGGTGCCTGGGGCTTAGCCATAAAAGGAAACATGTACCTTCTTTTATTTAATTTGGTAACACTTTATGAGACAAAAATAAATATTGCAGAAAACAAACGAATAGATAAACTGAAGCCAGTCATCAAGTATGTAGAATTGAATTATAGTAAACAGATGACTGTTGCTGAGATGGCAAAGCTTGCAGGATTTTCAGAATCCCACTTTATGCGATTTTTCAAGGACGTTTTTGGAGTAAGTTTTATAACCTATCTTAATGACTACAGGCTTTCGATGGCGGCCAGACTCCTGCTATCCACAGAGGAAAACATTCTCACCATCTCTCAGCAGGTAGGTTTTGAAAACCTGTCCCATTTCAACCGATGCTTTAAAAAGAAATACAATAAAACACCTAGAGAATATATGAAAGCCCCTGCCAAATAGCAGGGGCTAAACTTATTATTAGTAGTGAATCAATTCCTCATACTGCTCAAGGACATCTGTATATTCAGAAGGAACACCAGCCTTCTTGAGATTAGCGATAAGAGTCTTAAAGCTCATTGAATCTGCGTATTTTTCCTCATTTTCGTAATCATTTATATCTAAATAATGAGATGGTGCTGACATAAGCTCGACCTCACCATATGAAGTCTCTAAGTTGATTGTAGCAAAGCTTACGCTGTCATTCTTAATAGTAACTGTACACTTTGAAGTATCCTTAGATGAATCAAAGAGAATATCGTACTCTAAGTTGGCAAGCATCTGGGTTGCGATATCACCACCAGCATCAATATCATCACCAGATCTTACAACAAACTCACCTATAATATGTCCCTTTTCATAAGCTCCCTCATCATAGTCAATCACTTCAATTTCAAGAACTTCATCACCATCTGACTTGATTGTAAAATCGCCATTGATAACATCATGTGATTTTGTACCAGAACCTGTAATAATAGATTCGCTGCCACCATCTACAAATCCGATTTCCATACCGAATTCATCGCCATCTTCTGGATAGTAAGCATAGAGCTTGCCATCCTCAGACTCTGGTGTAAGCTCAAATCCCTTAAGGTCTCCCTTAGCATTTACATAAACGATAAGCTCTGCAAGCTCTGTATCTCCATCGTGATGCTTCTGATAGTTTCTAAGGTTCTTCTTCTGTTCCTTAACCATATCTTCAACACTATCTAAGAAATCATCATACCAGTCCTCGAAGTCTGTTGAAGAAATTCCGTAACTCTCAGCAAATACTGGATTAGAACCATAATAGTCAAAGTAAATATTCATCAGGGCCTTAAGCTCCTGATCCTCAAGTATCTCCTCACCAACTGCTACAGAAATAGCTGCCGATGTCTCCTGATCGATAGTCGCTGTAAGTGTGTAGTAGTTAGCTGAAACGCCATCTACCTCAAGCTCATCCTTATCTTTTTCAATATCCTTAAGTTCATCTGCTGCCAACTTAATGTACTTAACTGCTAATTTTTTCAGGTCTTCATTAGAAATCTGACCCATCTGAGAAATAGCATCTAAGCTAGCAACCGCACCGCTTAATTCATCATCACTCATCTCGGATAAATCTACACCTAAGTACTCTTCTGATAACTCTGGAATCTGCATGTAGAATGCCTCATCCTCCATCTGAGCAAGGTATAATAACGAAATAACGTCTACTCCGTTAACTCCACCGTAGATATTGGCACCTACATTATTCTCATCTTTAGCACCAACTTCCATTCTGATATGTGCTGACTCAAGCCAGTCCATATCTACATCGTAATTATCAAGTAAGTCTTTGAAGCCGTCATCTAAAGTGACCGTAGCATCAACAACCTGCTGCTTTCCATCGTCTTTTAATGTCTGCGCACGCAAATCATAGTATGCCTGATTCTTATCAAATGTATCTTCTACATATCCAACAAGGGCATTTTTCATCAAGCTCTTTGGGCTAGAGAAAGCTGCGCGGAAATTGCAGAAAATAAGTGCAACGATAGCACCTACTAAAATTACTGCACCAATAACAATAAGCCATACCTTATTAAACTTTTTCTTAGGTGCTTCTGGAATATATTCAGGTGTTCCATAATCATATGCAGGCTGCTGAATCATAGCAGGGTCTGCAGCTGGTGCCTGTGAAGCTGGAATCTGATTCTGAGTAAGTTCCTCAGTAGGAGCATCTCCTAAAATATCATTTTCAGCAACAGGTGCCTCATCAAAAATAGAACCCTCATTTTTTTCAAATAGCGGTTCATTATTATCACCAAATAAAGAAGCAGTCTCCTCTGCTGGTGTCTCCTCTTCAGCCACTGGTGCTTCCTCTTCAGAAGTCTCCTCTGTAGCTACTGGTGTCTCAGGCTCTACAACTGTCTCCTCTACTGGAGTAGTCTCAGGCTCTACCTCAATGTTTGATAACTCTTCAGTAGCCTCTGAAACTGCCTCGACTGGAGTACCGCACTTAGGACAGAACTTAATGTTACCATTGATTTCGTGTCCACATTTAGAACAATTCATAATTCATCTCCTCCTAATTATCTACTTAAACCGTCTGGTTAAAGTATTTAGCACATACCATATTATTAACAAAATTGTACCATAAATCAATAATGATTTTACAAAATATTCATCGTGAATGCAATACAAATAATGAAAAGTAGGGAAAAGTTTTTGCAAAAACCTTCCTTCCTTTAAATCTATGAAAACTGGCGATAGTATTGCCGATGACATAATCAGTATTGGTGTTATTATTCCAAGCCCCTTAATTCCGCGAATTAAAAGTCTCAAAACACTGGCCAGACAGATGACTGCAAAGTCATAGACCATAAGGGCTAATATTTCCCGGAGAGGATTTGTAAACACTCCTCCATAGGCCAATCCAATTAAAACCATAATTGATGGAATCAAAATGATTACCAGATAATATAGGAAATCCCTAACAAGTGGGAACTTTGTCTTCCACCAGATGAAGAGACTATTTTTATCATCCTCAATATAATACATTGATGCCGCAACACCACAAAGCAACAGCCACAAAGCTAAAATTCCTCGAAGAGGCATCATCAGGTAACTAACTTCTGTATCATCACCATCTGGCTGGTCCACATATCCCATTTCAAATAGATTTCCATTTATTCCGTAAGTGTCGTAAGTATCAATAATGTGGGAAAGCTCAGCGTCTGTTGGCTCATTATTGTAGACAGCCTCTGCGGTATATTTAATACCTATCTCTCTAGCTACAAGTGGATAGACTCTGCTGCAAAGCACCTCTCGTCCTAGCATATGGGTAAGCCCCGACTCTCGGATTACAATTTCCACCTTTTCCTTAGTCCTGCCCTTTGACGCCATGTCAGAGACAGTCTTTTCAAAATCCTCAGGGATAATCCATGCCTCTGCTATCTGCTGTCTCTCAACATCTGCAATCGCCTCATCCTTATCATCATAGAAAATGAACTGTAAAGCACCAGGATTACTCTCTATATCTTCTCGCAAAGTCTGAGAGAACTGATCCTCCCCAGGAATATACACGCCAATAGTCATAAGTCCCGCATCTGCCGAACTCATGACATTTAACATAAATACCATAAGCGGCACCACTAGAAGCATGGCTATATAGCTTTTCTTTTTTAATAATCTTTTTAAAAGTAATAAATATCTCATAGTTTTATCTAATCTTTTGCTGGCGAAGCCCTGTCGCCACAACTAAAAATATCAAAGAATATGCAAACAATGACAGAGCTAACAGGGGAGCATGTCCTCTTGTGAGAATCTGTCCAATATATCTAAAGGCTACACCGGACGGAATGATTTCACCTATACGCTGAACCACTCCTGGAAAAAATGTCTTTGGATAGAAATACCCTGAAACATATCCCATACCAATGTAAAGCATAAATGCCACTAAAATTTTATTGATAACGCCAATAAGGATTTCAAAAATCATAAATCCAAGTGCTGAAAACATAATGCACACTGGGATAAGCTTTATTCCAAATCCGATATAGTCGGATACGTAGCTCTTAGCAAACTCCTCCATAGAAAAGATGCCAAGTCCCATAACTGTAAATATAACTACTAGGGTAACAGCAGTGCACAAAACATTTATAGATAAAAATGGGATGTATTCTCCCCCTATCTGGTATGGTGCTGTAATTCCCTTTGAACTCATAAATTTATACTGAGCATTCTTTTGGCCTAGGAAAAATGAAATAGCACAGAAGGAAAGTAGCATCATGAAAAATGCCAATATTCCTGAAAAATAATATGCTGGCGTAGACAATCCGTCTGATAGCCCAAGTTCTGTTATTTCAGCAACATTGGTACGTACCATTAGAGAGGCTATATAAACCATAAACAGCTCGTCTATTTTTTCAGCGCGGTAAGCCTTATTATAGCCTTGCTCCTTCATAAGCTGACGCACTGTACAGATGCCAGTCTCCGAATATACGATAATATTGGTGGCGATAGCAGCTATTTCATCCATCATCACATTGGATATGCCCTTTTGACCAGAGGTAGCGTAATATTTTAGCTTTTGGTCATTAGTCATAGCATTAAGGGCATCACTAAACTCCTCCGTAATTACGATATAGGCAGAAATATCCGCAGAACGCATTGCATCTCTTGCGGCGTCCTCGTCATCAAATTGAACAAGCTCAATCATGTAACGACTCTCGTCAAGGGTGCCTATCATATAAACACCAAGACTAATCATCTCATCATCAGTATCACCTACAACGCCTAGCTTGTATCTCTGTTGCTCCTCTTTGTAAGCATCACTGTACATCAACGCGATACCAGCCGCACCCAAAAGTGCTGCAATAACTAAAATCATTGCCACAATTCCAGGAAGCAGTTTGAAAATTCGCTTGTACTGTATTATTAAATAATCTCTAAACTTAATCATAACTCTATAATCTTCCTATAAGATGTGGAATGTCCCCGTCGTATTTGTATGGAGAAAGTACTCCCTGTTTTAAGATAAAACACTTATCGCAAAGCTCAATCTCCTGAACCTCATGAGTAGCAATAATGAGAGAGCCTCCCTGACGCTTGAACTGCTCAAAGTAGGTATAGATTCTCTCTTTGCACACCAAATCAAGTGCAGCTGTTGGCTCATCTAAAAGTAAAAGCTTGGGATTGGAATTAATGGCACAGCCAATAGTCAGGCGCTTTTTCATGCCACCTGACATCTGATTAACCGGAACCTTAATAAACTGGTTGATTCCAAGCATCGCAAGGAATCCTCCCTCCAGCTCCTTTTTAAGTTTATCTACTGGGTACCACATTCTAAGATTGTCCCATGCAGTGAGCTCCGTAATAAGTGGAGTCTCCTGTGGAACGTAAGAAACAAGCTCATTTCTGAGCTTCGTATTTTTCATAAGATCCTTGCCATCCAGATTAAAAAAACCGCTGTTTGGATGCTGCAAGCCTGCAAGAATAGTGAGAAGAGTGGACTTGCCACTACCATTTTCGCCAAGAATACCAACGATTTCTCCTGGCTCAACTGTAAAGTCTACGCCATTAAGCACCTTGTGCTTGCCGTAGCTTTTGTTGATGTTTTTAATTTCTATCATAACTATAAACTCCTTAAAACTGGGACTAGAATTGCTCAATCGTCCCTATATACAAAACAGTGGTGCTATTTTTGCTCTAGCAGACTGTTGTAATCAAATGTCAGGTAATACATCATCTCAACTTCGATGTATTCATTGTAATTCTCAAGCGTAAGCTGGTCAGTGCCAGAATACATCCAAGCTAAAATCTGAGAATTGACCCAATCACCATGGTGACACTCATCCCTGTAATTGTCCAGATTGGTGGTGATGTCATATTCATTGTTAAAAGAATAGAGATGAATGTTATCACATTCTAACATAAGAGAAATGGCATATCTCTCTGATTCAATCCATCTCTGGACCTCACCCTTTTCATTTTGAGCTCCCCACCAGGCAGCCGAGTAAGGGGTAAGGTAATAATAAAAATCAATATCTGGATTAGCCATTGCTATGTCAGTAACATTTTCAGTAATATTCGCATATACGTTGGCCTTAATCTCATCTACAAAAGGCACCTTGTATGGAGCTGGCGCAAATTCAGTCCTGTCTCCTAAAACTGCCTGTGCCCCAAATGTAGCCTCATCCATCCAGTTGGAATAGTCGTCAAAGCTAGTGATTCCTGCTGGCGCTCCTGCTATAGACTTTTGAATCATTGGAAGGCAGATATCAAATAAAATCTCTTTATTGAAAATATAGTTTACATCGTTAAATGGATTATTATCATAAAGGTACTCTGGGTAATCGCCCAAATCATCTCTGATTCTGTCAGGCTCGTCTATTATATATGCGTAATCAAGAGGGCGAATCACGGTTTTTAAATTTGGATTAGCTGCTATGGCATTTGCAATATTTTCATTTTGCTCCTTATATGTGCCACCAGCAAATGGAACCTTTATGAAGGTACCTCCAAAGAGCTCTTCCGCCTCGCTTGTCTTAAAATTTTCCGACATAGAGGTACCAATAATCATGCCATCATAATCAAATCTCTTGATGATGCCATCATTTTGGCTTCGCTGATTATCAAGTTCATAGTATAGGTTAGGCTGTGGCTTGTGATAGTGAAAATATGGGTCAATGTAAGCGATAGTTCCACCTACAATCCCAAGTGCCGCTAGTACCAGCACCAAGGCACATACCAACCAACTTTTAACGTTTTTTATCATATCAAATCACTCTGCTAGAGTTACGTGAACAAGCCTTAGTCTTACTTCGCTCAACAATACACGTTTCGCTTAAGTAAGCTAAGAGCTTGTTTACTACTCTAGCTCACTTATTATATTCTCCCTAATTTTAAAAATTAAAGTAGAGGAATGTACTGATTCCGCTGAAGGACAAAACACTGGTAACAAAGAGCACCACAGTCCAAAGCAGGCTTCGTACATTAGGCTTAAATGCCACCATTTTTTCATGGGCATTTTTACATCCTATAATAATAACTAGGGCTATCACATAGTAGATGGCCGCGTAAATTACTGGCAATGAATTTGCAAGAGCTGAGCCATCAAGAAGAAACTTTAGCCCAGGGGTCGCAAATGCTGTCATAATATTTTTATCTATGCTTGTAAAATTCAAATGAAAAATCTGCTTAAAGAAATCTATAGCATCTCTAGTTCTAACTGCTCTAAAGAACACCAGTGACATACTAAAATAAACCTGACAAATCAGCCATCCAAGCACTGATGGCATAGCATCAAATGCCTTCTTAAACATCCTAGTTACTATAACAAGAAGTCCGTTTAGCACTGACCAAATTACAAAGGTCCATGCTGCGCCGTGCCAAAAACCACTGAGCAAAAATACAATGAAAATGTTGAAGTATGTTCTCATATTTCCCTTGCGATTACCACCAAGTGGAATATAGACATATCTAGTGAAAAATCGACCAAGAGTCATGTGCCAGCGATTCCAAAAATCAGCTAGATTAAGTGACTTATATGGACTATCGAAATTCAATGGCAGGTCAATGTTAAGCATCTTGCCAAGACCAATTGCCATGTCGCAGTAACCACTAAAATCAAAATAAAGCTGGATGCTATAGGCAAACATTACCACGATAGCATTAGTAGCCTGAAGTGTAGCTATATTTCCATAGCCTAAGTTAACAGCACCTCCAAACACATCCGCAATCAGCACCTTTTTTCCAAGACCCATGGCAAAAATATAAAATCCCTTTGCCAAGTTATCCCAATCAATTTTCTTCTTATTAGCATCCAAAAGCTGAGGCACCAGCTCATCGTGAGTTACGATAGGTCCTGCAACTAGCTGTGGGAAAAATGTCACGTAGCAAGCGTATGTAAGGAAATCGTACCTCGGAACCTGTCCGCGGTAGGTATCTACAATGAAGGAAATCTGCTGGAATGTAAAAAAGCTGATTCCAAGTGGCAACATAATATGCTTAAGTGGCCAATCGGTACCTGCAACAGCATTTACATTTTCAATGAAGAAATCCATGTATTTGAAGTAGCCGATAATCCCTAAGTTAACCGCCACAGCAAAAATCATAACCGGCTCGCGGAATTTATTTTTATCCTGCTGCTGCAATCTGCTCATCCATAGATAAAATAGATAGTTGATGCAGACACTAGAAACAATAATCAGCAGATATGCTGGATTAAAATAACCGTAAAACCAAAGAGACATGCCCAGCAAAAAGGCTCTCCCCAACTGATACTTCCCCGTCTTGTTTAAGAGGAAATATCCCACTATGCAAATTGGTAAAAATAAAAATATAAATATATATGAATTGAATAACATATCTGTTCCTTATTTAGGTTCACCCTTTAATTTACATTAAATAATATTTTCTCATATTTTATAACTAAAATCACTATAAAAATGGCACCCTTTTATCATGGGTGCCATGGTGATTTTCTATTCTATAGTTGTAGAAATCAGATTATCATCTTTATCATACACAAGCTTTAGGCTAAAAAACTCCTCTGTCTCACCAAGAAGCTTAAGAAAAACTCTATCTCCTTCCCAGAGATTAAGCTCCATAACTCTATCAATATCCACCCAGGCAAGCTCACCTTCATCACAGTTAGAGCTCAGCTGTCCAGAGAAATCATCGCTAGTATATACAAATGCATACTCTGTAATGTCCCCCATCACAAATGTAATGTGACCTCTGCATTTGTAGGAATTAAGAGTCAGTCCCGTCTCCTCAAACACTTCTCTTTTGATACAGTCAGCTGGAGACTCTCCCTCCTCCACATGACCACCTACACCGATATACTTGCCAGCATTGATATCAGCATTTTTCTTGGTCCGATGAAGCATCAGATATTTATTATCTTTTATTAAATAACAAAGCGTTGTAAAAGTCATATTTTTCTCCATTCAATATACGCTTATTGTATACCTATAGTGGATTTAAGTGTAGTGGATTTCTTAAGTGGACTATGTTTATCAGTGTTTGCACTAGTCAAGAAACGTCCACTAAAAAAGACATCCTATACTATGGCCAGTTGGCATAAGTGTAGGATGTCTTATTTTTTATACTTTTAATTTATTTAAGTGCCTGTGCAATATCAGCAATAAGATCAGCGCTATCCTCAAGACCGCATGATACACGGATAAGACCTGCTGGGATACCAGCTGCCTCAAGCTGCTCATCTGTCATCTGACGATGTGTAGATGTAGCTGGGTTCAAGCAGCAGCTTCTAGCGTCAGCAACATGTGTCTCGATTGCAATAAGCTTGAGCTTCTTCATGAAGCTCTCAGCTGCCTTACGGCCACCCTCAAGCTCAAATGATACTACGCCGCATCCGCCATTTGGAAGATACTTCTGAGCGATTTCATAGTAATCATCTCCCTCAAGGCCTGGGTATGTAACCTTTTTAACCTCTGGCTGCTCACTTAAGAACTTAGCAACAGCAAGTCCGTTTTCAACGTGACGTGGCATACGTACGTGAAGTGACTCAAGACCAAGATTTAAAAGGAATGCATTCTGTGGTGACTGGATGCAACCAAAGTCACGCATAAGCTGTGCTGTAGCCTTTGTGATAAATGCGCCTTCCTTGCCGAATTTCTCAGCGTATGTGATACCGTGGTAACTGTCATCTGGTGTGCAAAGTCCTGGGAACTTGTCAGCATGTGCCATCCAATCAAACTTACCAGAATCTACGATACATCCACCAACTGCTGCACCGTGACCGTCCATGTATTTTGTAGTAGAGTGAGTAACAATATCAGCACCCCACTCGATTGGGCGGCAGTTCACTGGTGTTGGGAAGGTGTTGTCAACGATAAGTGGAACACCATGCTCATGTGCTACCTTAGCAAACTTCTCGATGTCTAAAACTGTAAGTGCTGGGTTAGCAATAGTCTCGCCAAATACAGCACGAGTATTCTCCTTAAATGCAGCATTAAGCTCAGCCTCTGATGCATTAGGATCTACAAATGTCACATAAATGCCCATCTTCTTAAGTGTAACCTCAATAAGATTAAATGTACCACCATAGATCGAAGAAGATGCAACGATGTGGCTTCCACATTCACAAATGTTGAAAATTGCAAAGAAGTTAGCTGCCTGACCTGATGATGTAAGCATTGCTGCTGTACCACCCTCAAGTGCTGCAATCTTAGCAGCTACGTAATCATTAGTAGGATTCTGAAGTCTTGTGTAGAAGTATCCAGATGCCTCCAAATCAAAAAGCTTGCCCATATCCTCGCTTGTGTCATATTTAAAAGTAGTCGACTGCACGATAGGAATCTGACGTGGCTCGCCATTTCCTGGTGTGTAACCAGCTTGTACACATTTTGTACCTATTCCATTATTGCTCATAATCATTTCCCTCCTGATTAAATTCGCTTTTTCCACTTTACCACATTAAAGAGCATAATAAAACCCCAGGTGCTTATAATCCTGGAGTTTTCAAAAAAACTACACATAATCTATTATTGCTTGAATCATATCTGAAATATACATTAATTTATTAAGAGGGATTGTCCCTTTCTTAGAATAATGTCTTGGCCTTAAATCTATTTGCTTAATACTATCACAAACAACATAATATGATTGTTCATTATAAGTAAATTCAATCTCAAAAGTTGAACCACAACTATTTTTTAGAATAGGACATAGAATAGCTTTTTCAGATTCGTTATATTGGTTTTTACTAATAACCAACGCTAAATCATTTATATTTTCAATTTTTATAATATCACCTTGCTCTACCATATTTCTCTTCCTACAGGTTCTCCCCATTCATATTCTTCTGATGCTTGCATTGGTTTTCCAGATAAACGTATATATTCTTCTAGTGTTCTATGTTTAAATCTAAAGCCTGATTCTAAAAGTTTTTTAATCTGTTCGTCATCTAAATTATCTATAATACTCATATCAAGCAACCTCCCCTTTTCTAATTCCTGCGCATATATACTCAATCTTCTAATTTGATCTTCACTTGATCTATAAAAATCCCATGCTTCAATCCCAAAATATTTCCCTAACTGTTCTAAAGAGCCATAGTTAGGAATAGTTTTTGCATTAATCCAATCACAGAAAGTCGTATATTTTAATCCTAAATCCTTGCATACTTCTTTTCTAGATTTACCCTCTTTATTCAAATAAAACTTTATATTATTAGAAATTGTTATTCTAATATCTTCATTTGATAATTGCATATTACGTCCTCCTCGTATTTATAATACGGTATTGCCGTACTGCATGTCAAGACAAAAAGGGCCCACACTTTCGTGTAAGCCCTCATCATAGTCTGAATTAGTTTGCGTATGCATTTACTGCATCTATTACTGTCTGAATTTCTTCGTCTGTGAGTTCCGGGAACATTGGTATTGTAACACCGTGCTCTGCCAAATCCTCTGCAACAGGGAAATCACCGTGCTTGTAGCCAAGACCTGCGAAGCATGCCTGCTCGTGCATTGGAACTGGGAAGTATACGCCAGTTGTAACTCCACGCTCCTCAAGGAATGAACGGAAAGCTGCTCTATCCTCAACACGAAGTGGATATACATAGAAAATGTGCTCATTGTAGTCTGCAACAACAGGCTTTGTTATCTTCGCATTTGTAATCTTTTCATTATAAATTGCTGCGATCTGACGGCGGCGTTCATTCCAGCTATCCAAATGTGGAAGCTTTACAGAAAGCATAGCTGCCTGAAGAGCATCAAGACGTGAGTTGAAGCCTACAAGGTAGTTGTAGTACTTTGGAAGATTTCCGTGGAAATCAATCTTGCTCTCATCAAACTCCTGATTGTTAAGGCGAGCATAAGTGTATGCGCCATTAATTCCTGAACCGTGAACACGGTAAGCTAAGCATCCCTTGTAGAAATCTTCGTTGTTGGTAACGATGATTCCAGCATCTCCTGCTGCGCCAAGATTCTTTGTAGGGAAAAATGAAACACAAGCCATATCTCCAAGAGAGCATGTGCGGCGTCCCTTATATTTTGCACCAGCTGCCTGAGCGCAATCCTCAATTACGATTGCATTATGAGCATGTGCAATACGGCAAATCTCATCCATATCAGCAGCCTGGCCATAGATGTGAACAGGAATAACTGCCTTTGTCTTGTCTGTAAATGCAGCCTCAAGCTTGCTTGGGTCCATTGTGTAAACCTCTGGCTGAATATCAACAAATACTGGTGTAGCACCAACCTGAGCAATAGCCTCAGCAGTAGATACAAATGTCATGGCTGTAGTGATTACCTCATCACCCTGGCCAATACCTGCTGCTAAAAGTGCAATTACAAGGGCATCTGTACCATTGCCTACACCAACAGAATATTTCGCTCCGCAGTAGTCTGCGAACTGCTTCTCAAAATCTGCAACCTTTGGTCCTAAAATGTATCCACCTGAGTGAAGAACCTCAAGAGCTGCTTTATCTAATTCATCCTGGAGAGACGCATATTGTCTCTGGACATTCATAACAGGAATCATAATTTCCTCCTTTATAATACATACGCACCTTAGTGATTCTCTCGCTTGTTACGTTCTCAAGCCTAAGATATTACTTCGGTTCACTACATGTGAACCTACGTAACACTTAGAGCTTGATAACTACAAGCTATTTATAATCTTTATAGATGCTATTATTTACTTACTATATAAAACTAAATCTAAACTCGTCAATTATTTACGGGTTGGAAGTTTAGCTAATACTTTTGCTTTTATGTAATCCACCTCTTCTATTTTCATAAATAGAAGGATTAGCCCATAGCCTGCTATTCCTATAACAGCCGAAAGCAGGAAGACGAGTATGTTATTAGTTACATGTTCTTTTATAAATATTATAACCGCCAAAGAAAAAGCAATCGATGGTATTTGCTTAATTAGCACTGGAATGTGTGCCAAAAAATTGTAGCTTGGCAAGTGCTTCTTTAGCATCTGCGAATTAATTATAAAATTGACTGTCATACTAATGGAGCTAGCAATAGTTATTCCCATTATTCCAAGGAATCGGGATAATATTACACTAAAGAGAATATTAACTGCTACTGCTATAATACCTGTAATCATAGGTCCCTTCATATTCTTAAATGAATAGAGACCACGCAAAATAATATCTCTTACACCCATGCTAGCGAAACCAAGTGCATATCCTATAAGAGCCGCGCTTGTCATAGCTACTGAAGCACCATCAAATTTACCTCTTTCATATATTATAGAAACAATATTAGAGGCGCAAAGACAAGTAACAATTGTTATCGGTAGCATCATGCAAATCATGATATTGATTGCCTTTTTCATTGTGGCTATAAGGCTATCAAAATTCCCCTCCGCAATGTAAGTGGAGAAATTAACATATAATATATCTACCACATTGTTTACTAGAATTACAATTACAAAATCCTCTAGTGTAACTGAATATGTAAGAGCAGAGGCATTGCCTTCACCGAGTCCAGTCGAAAGTGCATTATCAACTATTTTATTAATCTGAGATACAGAATTTCCTACAAAAAGCGGAAGGGCTGTCGCAAGTACAAATCGTATTTCCGGTACCTCAAAAATATTTACAAGTGTAAATTTAAAATATCTTCGTCCCCTAATCAATAGAAGAGTTCCGAAGATGATGTAGCTTAAATACTGCGCCACCACAAGGGATTTAACAGCTAAAATCGAATTTAAGAAAATACAACATCCAATTGTTGTAACGCTAGTAACAAATGATTCTGTACGACTCACCACAAAATCTTTGTTAGCATCCATAAGTGATGTCCACACAAGCGTCACCACTGCAAATAAAAAGAATGGATAACATATTCTCAAATAGGATTGCAAAACCAAAGACTGATCCGGCGTGTATTTAGGCGCTAACACTCCAGCAATAAATGGGGTAATCATATATACCACTAGAAGCACCATCAATACAACAGGTACCAATATCTCAAGGCAAGCGGACATCAGACGGGATGCTGCGTCCTTGCCCTTTTGCACCAAGCAATGAGTGTATATACTCACCAATGAAATAGTTATAGCCCTTATAAACGCAGAGCTAAGCATCCCCACAAAATTGAATGCCACATTATATGCATCTGTTTCAAATACTGTGCCGAAGACCTTGGCTATTACCATCTGTTTGACAAAGCCAAGTAACTTAAAGCACAAAGTAAGTATGGAAACCACCAGTGTGGTACTCACGATACTTTTTGTTTGTTTACTCATATTCTCTACCTATTCTTTTCCTTCATAAGCCATATAAGTATAACTCTTGAATCTCTGAAAAGCTAGTTTATTATCAAATACCACGAGCTCTGTGTGATATACTACTGCCTATTTCGATTTTTTCTTTTCAGGCAGTAGTGTTTTTCTCTTGGACTACTGCTTATTTCGTTTTTTCTTTTTTAGGCAGTAGCATTTTTCTCCTGGACTACTGCTTATTTCGTTTTTTCTATTCTAGGCAGTAGCATTTTTCTCTTGGACTACTGCCTATTTTAATTTTTCCTTTTTAGGCAGTAACATTTTTCTCTTGGGCTACTGCCTATTTTGATTTTTCCTTTTTAGGCAGTAGTATTTTTCTTTTGAGCTACTGCTTATTTCTTTTTTTCCTTTTCAGGCAGTAGTATTTCTCTTTTGAGCTACTGTTTATTTTGATTTTTCCTTTTTAGGCAGTAGTTCCAAATAGTATTCCTTGATAGATAGCTGCATAAATCTTCTATAAATAAAAAGGGGATGCCACATTGCTATGTCGCACCCCTAAAACTTCATGTATTAAATTATTTATCCCACTTCTCTAACATCTCGCGAACATAGTCAGTAGTCATGATCTTATCTACTGTGCCCTGGATATCAAGACGGTTTGTGTTGTGAGAAGTATATGCATCATTTGCCATAGTGTTAACCTGGCCGTCAACGAAGAACTTGTCATAGTTGAGGTCACGTCCATCTGGAAGAACGCGGTAGTAGTTGCCCATATCCACTGAGCGAACGCACTCTTCGTTTGTCATAAGTGTCTCGAATAGCTTCTCGCCGTGACGAGTACCGATGATTTTTGTGCCTGTATCACCAAAGAGCTGCTGAACAGCCTTAGCAAGGTCTCCAATTGTAGAAGCGTCTGCCTTCTGAACGAAAAGGTCACCTGGCTCGCCATGCTCAAATGCAAACATAACAAGTGCAACAGCCTCATCAAGGTTCATAAGGAAACGTGTCATGTTAGGATCTGTGATTGTGATAGGATTTCCTGCCTTAATCTGGTCGATGAAAAGAGGAATAACTGAACCACGAGAGCACATAACATTTCCATAACGTGTACAGCAGATTGTTGTCTTACCTGCAGCTACACGAGCATTTGCTCCGATAACTTTCTCCATCATAGCCTTTGAAATACCCATTGCATTGATTGGGTATGCAGCCTTGTCAGTTGAAAGACAAACAACTCTCTGAACACCAGCGTCAACAGCTGCGTGAAGCACGTTGTCAGTACCCTCTACATTTGTGCGAACAGCCTCCATTGGGAAGAACTCGCATGAAGGAACCTGCTTAAGTGCTGCTGCATGGAAAATGAAATCAACACCTGGCATAGCATCCTGAACTGAACGCATGTTTCTAACATCACCGATGTAGAACTTTACCTTGCCTGCAAGGTCTGGGTGCTCAGCCTGAAGCTGATGTCTCATATCATCCTGCTTCTTCTCATCTCTAGAGAAAATACGGATTTCCTTTAAATCAGAATCCAAAAAATGCTTGAGTACAGTAGAACCAAAAGAACCTGTACCTCCTGTTATCATAAGAGTCTTGTCTTTAAATAATTCACAATTCATCTTCTTATCTCCTAATCCGTGATTTTCACATACTACATACCTTGCAATTCACCACGCTTTCGCTCTTATTCGCTCATTGCCCTACATAAGATGCTGCTTTGCACCATCTAAGTAGGGATGGCTCATCAAGGGTTCATTTGCAAGTATGTAGTAGTTCAAATTTCACTCATTTAATTAAAATTGTTTTAAACATCATTCTAACCATCGGTACAGCGCCACTAGTCGTCGGATTTGCGCCATACCATTCTGTTGACTACGTTGGTGTAGCTTTGAATGATTTTGACTACCTTTGTGGAAACATTTTCTTCTACGTAGTCAGGTACTGTAATGCCGTAGTCGCCGTTTTCGTTCATCTCCACTGCTGTGGTGACCGCCTGTAAGAGGGACTTTTCATCGATGCCAGCAAGCACGAAGCATGCCTTATCAAGTGCCTCTGGGCGCTCAGTTGATGTGCGGATGCACACAGCTGGGAATGGTCTGCCAATGCTTGTAAAGAAGCTTGATTCCTCTGGAAGTGTTCCAGAATCTGAGATTACTGCAAAAGCATTCATCTGCAAATGATTGTAATCGTGGAAGCCAAGTGGCTCATGCATCTTAACTCTAGGGTCAAGCTTGAATCCCGATGCCTCAAGACGCTTTCTAGAGCGTGGATGGCAACTGTAAAGGATTGGCATATCGTATTTCTCAGCCAGCTTATTAATAGCTGTAAACAGGCTGGTGAAATTCTTTTCTGTATCAATATTCTCCTCGCGGTGTGCGGAAAGAAGCATGTATTTTTTTGGCTCAAGTCCAAGCTTTGTAAGGACTCCCGATGCCTCGATTGACTCAAGATTCTCGTGAAGGACCTCTGCCATTGGAGAACCTGTAACATAGGTGCGCTCCTTAGGAAGTCCACACTCTGCCAAGTAGCGACGAGCGTGCTCTGAGTATGCCAAGTTAACATCAGAAATAATATCTACTATACGACGGTTTGTCTCTTCTGGAAGGCACTCGTCCTTGCATCTATTTCCAGCTTCCATGTGGAAGATTGGAATGTGAAGACGCTTTGCAGAAATAGCAGCGAGGCATGAATTAGTATCGCCTAAAACTAAAAGTGCATCAGGCTGAATCTCCACCATTAACTCATAAGACTTTGCAATGATATTGCCGATTGTCTGGCCTAGATTGTCACCTACTGCGTCCATGTAAACCTCAGGGTCATCTAGCTGCAAATCCTTGAAGAATACTCCGTTAAGATTGTAATCATAATTCTGGCCGGTATGAGCAAGCACACAGTCAAAATACTTTCGGCACTTTTTAATAACTGCCGCAAGTCTAATAATCTCAGGACGTGTCCCTACTATTATTAGTAGCTTAAGTTTTCCATTATTTTTAAACATTCAATACTCCAAATCCGCTGGTTACAGCTACAAGCCTGAGTATTTCTCCGCTCGACTAACACGTCTCGCTCAAGAAATCTCAGAGCTTGATGCTTACCAGCTCATTAAAATTATTAAATACACTATACTTCCTCATAGTAGGTATCTGGGCGGTTTTGCTCTAACTGCTCGTTAGCCCACATAAGTGTAACCAAATCCTGTGTATCTGAAAGATTGATAATGTTGTGAGTGTATCCAGGAAGCATGTGAATCGCCTGAATCTTCTCACCAGAAACCTCATACTCGATAACTGGGAATGGATTGCCATCAGCATCAAGGCCTACACGGCGCTGCTGAATCAAGCCGTGGCCTGAAACTACGATAAAAAATTCCCACTTAGTATGATGCCAATGCTGGCCCTTTGTAATGCCAGGCTTTGAAATATTAACCGAGAACTGACCGTGGTCAGCTGTCTTTAAAAGCTCTGTAAATGAGCCTCTATTGTCTACATTCATTTTCAAATCAAAGCATGCCTTGTCCTTTGGAAGGTAGCTAAGATATGTGCTGTAAAGCTTTTTCGCAAATGAGCCATTTGGAATGGCTGGCATCTGAAGTGTCTTAGGCTGAGCCACAAAGCTATCAAGGAGCTCAACAATCTCTCCCAAAGTAACATGGTGAGTAACTGGAACGAAGCAATATTTGCCAGCTGTGTCAGGAACCACCTGTCCCTCACCATCAAAATCACAGCGATGCTCGTCGCCTCTAAGAGCGTCCACCATCTCATTTACCAAATCATCTATATATACAAGCTCAAGCTCTGTAGTCGGATCATTGACAGTAATCTCAAGGTCGTTAGCCTTGTTGTTGCAAAAAGTAGCAACTGCCGAGTTGTAATTAGGTCTGCACCACTTACCAAAAAGATTAGGGAAACGGTACACAAGAACCTTGGCTCCTGTCTCCTGCTCATATTTAAAGAAAAGCTCCTCGCCTGCAAGCTTGCTCTGTCCGTACTCGCTACCAGCGTAGCGGCCAAGAAGTGTGGCCTGGATAGAAGATGAAAGCATAACAGGGCATGTATTACCATGCTTTTTAAGTGTATCTAAAAGTGTGCTAGCGAATCCAAAATTGCCAGCCATGAACTCACTATTATCCTTTGGACGATTGACACCTGCAAGATTAAAAACAAAATCGCAGTCGCTGCAGTAGCGGTCAAGCTCCTCTGGGGTGGAATCCATATCATACTCGTAAACAACTAGCTCATCAGCGTCGATGCCGTGGAAACGGTCTCTGCCGTCAGCTACGCACTTAAGAGTCTCTACTAAATTTTTCCCAACAAATCCGGCTGCACCGGTAATCAGAATCTTCAATTTTTCTCTCCTGTCATAGCGCCAAATAAATATAGGCGCACATAATCTGTATAATTATAGCACAATAAAAAAACAAGTACACCCCCGGCATACTTGTTTTAATGTTACTACGTTTTTAATCTACCCCAAATTCAGCGCCTCCATTATACGCTGCAATAAAGTCTTGCTGCGTCTCTTATAGGTAAAGCTCATGGTAGAATATTTTGAAAGTGGATCTGCATTTGCATCCATCTTCTCGCAGAAGATATTCATCCAGACCACATCCTCGTCCTTGCCCTGAAAATCATCAAAGGTCAGCTCCTGACTCTTCAAGCCATCGGAACGCTTTTTTATATTATTAAGACGCTGATAGGTCACATCCCACTCTGGGATTGCCTCTCTAGCCTCCGTCACCGCCTCTTTCATGCGCTTAATGTATTCAGTAACACCGTGCTCCGGTACATTAAAACGCTCGCAAAGTATCTCGTCAAATATCTTGTACTCGTCGAAGAAACGCTCATTTGTCTTTCGTGTTTGCCCCTTAATCTTTGAACCTGCCATAACCTTCCCCTCTCAGTTATCACTCAATAAATGTGTCCATAACTCCAATTCAAACACTAATCAATTATTAAATTATCCCTATTAATTATATCGTAAAAAAATCCATTATGGTGTAACTCCATAATTAATTCATAGAATTTATATCGTCTATACGGTAATGCTAATCTTCCTTACCGGATAGTCTAAGGACACTGATAGCCTATGTCAAAGTGACTGGATATATGCATCCATGCAAGCAAGCCTTGCTAACACATAAGATTTAAATTCTGATAGACCAACACTTGGGTCGTTGTAGGAGCCTGCCATATATTTTGCCTGTGTACGGGCAAATGCGCCCGAGCCATAAATGTCAGCCTCGTATTCATCAAGCATTGCCAAAATATTTTCATCAGACCAAGCATCTGCGCGAAGTTCTTGATATCGCTCCTTTATCTCGGAATTGATAGTAGCATCGCCAATTGCAATAAGGCGATAAACAGTACCCCACTCTAGAGGCAAATCATAATCTGGCCTGCTGTACTGACCCTCGGCAGCCTCAGAAACATATCTCCAAGTCTGATCCATATCCCAAGGTGTAAAAAGAAGCTCATGGCCCTCGATACCCTGGTCTGAATTTTTGATGGTCACGTACATATTTTTAACATTGCCACCGTAGACATTGTCAACCGCCTGAGTCAATTTATAAAGGAGCCAAAGGTCGATGGCATTGTCCATGTCAGTGGTCATCCTGACAACATTAGGGTCAGGAGAATAATTCATATTTATATAGAGCTGAAGCAAAGTGTTGTAGTCGGCTGCATCACCATCTTTTATAGAATATCCCGGCAACACGTATGCGCCACCTGAGCCATCAGGATACTCCTCATATGTAAGATCCAGGTCGTACTCACTCATGGTCCAGTCCTTTTTCTTAAAGGTACTCTCACCCTCGCCGGTGCCAAGCTCCTTGGCATCAATCCTGTAGCATAGGGCGTATAGGCCATGGTAGTGACCATTGAAAAACAGCTCGATGTATTTGTACTGGGTAGAATTATTTACCTTCCACTCATTATGGTCAGTGCAGGACTCATACCAGAGATTCATGGAGAAAACATTTCTCACCTTTTCGTAATCACGATATGATGCGGACAGCACCCAGTCGTCATCTTTTCGAAGGCCCAGGAGATTCTCTTTTCTTTTTTCTCCCTCGAAATCATTTTTATCTGAAAGAAGGCTGAAGCGATAGCCCTTTAATGGGTAGCCTGCAGTAGACTGACCGTGACGTCTGATTTTTGCATCGGAAATAGTGGTGCGGCTCACGTCGTCAAAATCAGCCCGGTTGTCAAAAACATAAATAGAGCTTCCCGTATAAGAAATGATGTCAAATGTATCATCAAGGCCCTGCTCTGCCACAGTAGCCTCATCAATTGCCACGTTCATCACAGGAAGAGTGGTGCAAACAAGATTTGCTATGCTAAAACTTTCCTTATTATAAATAACAAGTTCTATAGGTTGATTAGCCGCAATAATCTCCGGAGAAATCTCAGGGCCGTGGAGGGATACAGTCAGCCCCTCATCGGTGAGTACCTCCGGGCAAAAAGCAGTGTCAGAATTCTCCACAACAGAATAGTAAAAACTATTGGTATCGCTGTCATAGATAAGGCTCTGCCCATCAAAAGAAATATTGATAGTCAGGGGCAGCTCACTTGGCATACGGCTAGTGACAATGCTCTCATAGGCAGCATCATCTATGTATAAATCAGCGGAATGAGTCACTGCAATATCGCTTTTGTGAGTAACCAAAACCACTGCTGCTATTATCAATGAAATCCCAATAATCACTATTGAGGTTAATTTTTTCTTTGTCATTTATCTAAATAGTTTGCCTTTCAAAATACTTATGTATTATTATAGCAATATCGAGTTTTGAAACAATAACTAATAGCGAGGAAGTAAAATTGGAATATCGCCATGAATTGAAATTTATGGTGTCTGATTTAACTATCGAAAAACTGAGATACAGGCTGGCGCCATTTATGGAAAATGACGAACATCAGCAGGGTGATTTTTACACCATTAGAAGCCTTTATTTCGATGATTATTTTGATAGCTGTTTAGGTGAAAATCTAGCGGGCACCGACGATCGATTTAAATATAGAATCCGTTTTTACCGTGGCAATTTAGACTACATTAATCTGGAGAAAAAATATAAAAAGCGGGGCATGACTAAAAAAAAGTCAGAGAGCCTTGATATTAACCAGGTTAAAAGCTATCTGGCAGGTGGTTATGATGAGACAAATGGACGTCTCACCACAGAACTTTTAGCTGCCAACCTAAAATCGGGAATGCAGCCAAAATGCATTGTAGAATATGACAGATGTGCATTTGTTGAGCCAGCGGGAAATGTACGAATCACATTTGACATGAACTTGCGCGGCAGCACCGAGGTGGAGCGCTTCCTGGACAACGATGAGGAATTTGCCCTGCCAGTTATGAATCCTGGCATGCACATACTTGAGGTAAAATACGACGAGTTTTTACCACGACACATTTTACAGCTAGTTGATATTAATAATTTACAGCGACAATCATTTTCAAAATACGCAATAGTAAGAGAGGTATTATCATGAGTTTTTCAGATATTATTAAGAAATCAGTTCTTGAGAGTTTTTCTACAGCTGATATGTCAGCAAAATATGTTTCAGTTGTTTTAATAGAGACATTCCTAATTGCACTTTACATTTTCATGGTGTATCGCTTCATCACCCGAAGCAGCTTCTACAATAAGAACTACGCCATCTCAATGGCAATCATTTCAGAGATTACAGCCGGCATCATCTTAGCGATGCAGTCAAATCTTGTTATTTCTCTTGGTATGGTCGGTGCTCTTTCTATCGTAAGATTTAGAACAGCCATCAAAGAGCCAATGGATTTGCTCTTCCTGTTCTGGTCAATCGGCACTGGTATCATTTGCGGCGCAGGCCTTTTCTCACTAGGCGTACTTATCGCTGTATTTGTTACAATCGGAATCGTGCTTTTAAATCTTGTTCCAGCATTTTCAGCACCACAGCTTTTGATTTTAAAATTAAATGATTCTGCTGCAGAAAAGCAGGCAATGGATGTTGTTAAGAAAAATGCATCTAGCTTCAAGGTAGACTCAAAGTCAGCAACAAGCTCAGCTGTGACTCTCATCATCGAGGTGAAGACAAAATCTGGCAGCGACATGGTAAATGAACTTGTCAGCCTTGGCAGTGTAATATCTGCTACTCTCATGGAGCATGAGGGCGAGGTTAAGAACTAAGATAGCATATAATGAACAGGCCCTGTGCACACGTAGCACAGGGCCTGTTGGTTTATTCTAATTCTTCCTTGCTCCAATTGACTGATTATGCCTTCTTTGATTATTTGTCTGCTGATAAGAATCATTTCTGACAAGTTGCTTTTTATTTGGGGCTGAGGATGTTCCTGCATCACGCCCACTAGAAGCAGATCTAGCGTTACTACTAATTCCTCCTTGCCCTAATTCTCTATATATTAAATCATTAATATCCGTACTACTACTTCTTCTTGAACTTATTGTCTCTTCTGAGGCTACTTCTTTTCCCTTACCTTTTGCCTGTGCGCTCCTTCCATTTCCTATTTCAGAATTTGTACTTCTATCACTATGGTAGTCTGAAATATTATTGCTTGCAATAACAGAATCAGTGGAGAAATTATAGCTTTCTGCCTCTCCTTTATCTGGATGAATATATGAGGAATAAACCATTCCCGCTGATTGAGCCATTGCACCATGATTTCTAGTATAGTTTAAACTAGCCCATCGTAGTGGATTAGTTGCAGAATTATAAGTAGCTGCTTGTCTTTTATCTGGAGAAATATATGACATTTGAACCGTGTCTGCCGTTGGTCTATTATAGTTTTCTGACTTTCTTTTATCTGTATTATTATTTTCCATTCCATTCGCTTCTGCAGTAGATGCGTTCCGCAATCGTCTATCCTTTCCATCACGGTGAAGGCTAGCCCATCGTGGCGGAAATTTTTGTCGTATACTTTCGTTTTGTCCAGCACCGTAAGCAGAAAGAATATCATTCACAATAGCTTCTTGATTATCACTCAAAATTCCAGTGTTCTCAAGAGCAGAATCTATTGCTGCATTTTGAATTTCGGCCTCTCTTTTATCTGGATTGACCTCCCAGAAACGTACAGTTCCTCCTCTCACCAGTCTTTCTTCTGGTCTCTCATTCAACTTTCTTTTAGAATTCCCTCTTAGTTTTTCTTTAATTTTTTTAAATAAATTAGCCATTTATTCACCTCCTTTATCCAATTGACTGACTATTCCTTCTTTGATTATTTTGATTATTTGTCTGCTGATTAGAATCATCTTTGACAAGTTGACCGCTATTTCTTCTTTTAGAATTACTATCAGAACTTATTCGATCATAAGTACCGCGATTATGACTTATATCAGAAGAAAAATAGCCTGAATTATGCGCGTTATCACTACCAGCTTCGATAGAAGAATTATCAGCTCTTACATCCGTATCATTGTTAAGACTTTCTCCTCGTTGGGGATCCTCCACTATCGAACTTTCATCTGTACTATTACCGTATGGAACTTCTTCGTGTACCGAATTCGCAACACTCTCATTAACCTCTTCCTCTTGGGCAGCTGAATTACTCTCACTCTCATGAACAGAAGCTGCTGCATTATTATTATTTTCTGCTTCTCCAATCTCTGACCCTTCAGTTGTTTCGTATCCAACTTCTACATGTATGGACTCAGTATCTACATTGGTTTCATTACTTACCGTCACATCTATATCTGCTCTTTTAAGGTACGGCTCAAGTTTATCTTGGTTCAATCTATCATCAAAAGCTCTGACAACAGGATGGCTAGATACTCGTTTGGGTAGTGCAGGTGGTGTTTCACTTGATATATTACTAGCAGCTAATGGTCTTACATCCGTATCATTGTTAAGACTATCCACTCGTTGGGGATTCTCCACTATCGAACTTTCATCTGTACTATTACCGTCTTGTACTTCTTCGTGTACTGAATTGTTCTCACTCTCGCTATCTGCTAAGTAATGCGAGAAAATCTCATCCCCATGATACCTTTCCCCATGGGCTTCCGAATTACGCTCACTCTCATGAGCAGAAGCTGCTGCAATATTATTATTTTCTGCCTCTTGAATATCTATATTATTATTGGAGTTATTATCCATTACATTTGGTTCTACAGTAGATATTCTCTGTTCAGGTCTTCTAGCATTACCATGCTGAACTCTAGCTACCCTAGGAGAATTTCTGTGGTCACCTTGTGTAGAATTCCTAGCTATGCCTGTGTCAGGTTGTGCAATCTCTCCTTGTTCTTGCCTCTGTTGCTCTCGAGCTGCCTCTGCTTGTATTGGTCTTCCACTTTCAGCTCCATTATAGTTAAGACTATCCACTCGTGGGGGATCCTCTGGGCCTGTTGAATTACTCTCACTCGCATTAGGTGTTGGTGTATGCTCAGCATTCCTATAACCATTTGCCGGAGATACAACATTTAATCTTGTATTTATATTATATCTAGTGTTAAGACTAGCCCCGCGTGGCGGAATATGAATTTCTTCGACTGTAGAACTATTACCTATACGTCTTATTGCTTCCCCCTGCCCTTGTTCTTGCCTGTGCTGCCCTCGAGCTGCCTCTACTTTTAGTTGATTGGTGGGTTGATTATTTTCACTCCCTTCCTCTATTATCGTAGAAAGTGGTCTATTCATATTTCCTCGCGCCACAGGATTACGTCGATGTCGGACATTACTATTTCTCTGATTATCTGGATTCAATTGTCTCGCGCGCTGTTCTGCTTCTTCAGGAGTTAGTGGCAACGGCTCGTTTCTATATCTCGCGCGCTGTTCCGCATATTCTTCAGGGGTGCGTGGTAACGGCATGTTACTATATATGGCTCTCTGCCTTGCGCGTTCTTGTTGCGGATTCAGTGGAGGATTGGTGTTTCTCATTCTAGCCATAGTATCTGGAGAATACCATTCTTCCGCTCTGTAAAACTGCATAGTATTAGGATCCACCCCATTACTGTACAAATAATTATAAGTGATATCATTAATATCATTATCATTTACAGGGAATGCGCTTACTATACCTAATTCGTTTTCTCGATTACATATATTCAAAATGTCTATGGCGTTATCATATTGTTCAAGAATTCTATCTGCTTCATTCGGATTTAAGTCATAGTTTTCTCTTATAACATCTGCTGCTCTAATGTACATATTCAATCTTTCATTAAGTCTTCGCCGCAGGCTTATGTTACTCTCTTCTTCTGGCCTTGCTTCTGGTCTTGCCTCTGGTCTTGCTTCTACTCTTGCCTCTGGCCTCCTTGCAGCGCGCCTTCTTCTTAATCTCTTTCTAATCTTCCCAAATAAACTAGCCATTATCCCATCTCCTTTTCTATGTATTTTTAACACTATTTTTAATTCAATAAAAATCAGCTGGTTTTTTCCAAAAATAAAATTAAAATTTATTTTTTATTAAATATAAGCAAAAAATACCAGGACTTTTAATCCTGGTATTCTAAATCAACTTATTCTATATAAATTTTTATAAAGAAATCTGTCTTCTCATATTCTGTTTCTGTGTTCTACTTATGTGTTGGGCATTATTTATCCGCATCTTAGACTTGTTATTCTTCACTGGTTCATTTGAATAACTATCATTTCTGTCTATTATATTACTTTTTTCAGCTACATTTGTTGGAAGTACATCTACGCCAAATTTATTTGCGAAGTCTTTACACCCATAACGTTTAGCTACATCATGCCCTCTAAAGAAATCTTCTTGTGAACCTTTTGAACTCTTGGACAATTCAATATTTTTTAGTGCTAAGCTTTCGCCAGAATTAATGCTTCCATATTTTGAATAACTATTATTTATTTCTGTATCAGATTTAAAAATACATTTTTTCTCCGGAATATATCCCTGACCAGATTTAACATCTGCACCTTTTTCTAATTTTGATAAATCCACAGGAATATTTTTTCCCGTTTCTGGTTCATAGTAAGCTCTGGTTGGATTCTTTGTATTACCTGCATGAGCCCCTTGGTAGTGCTCGTTGTAATCTAACGCTTGGATATTCCTCCAATCACCTGCATACTCCGGATACTCTGCTACATTCATCATGTGATGTCCAAAGTATTTCTTTCCATTAATATCAATAGCTGCATCGCCATTGATACTCTCCATTCCTGTCTTCTCAGAAATATTTAAAATATCTTCTACCTGATTCGGAGTCCAGTCTCTAGTACACTTTCCTTCTTTTATGAGGGATTGTTCGTGGGTCCAGAAATCTTTGACAGCTTGGGTACGGATATCGGAAATGAACTTTGTCTTCTCTTCTTTTGATAATTCATCAAGGAAATCCAGTCTATCATCTACTGATAGCTCATTAAAGGCTTTTGTCATTTCTTTCTTTGATTTAAATTCACTATCAAAGAACCGTTGTTCAAATACGTCTAGATTCATAAGTTCTTATCCCTCCAAAGCCTTTATTTTCTCATCAAACTCTTTTATTCTTTGAAGTCTTCTCTTATCTCTATCTGTTCCATCCATATTTGATTTTATGTTTTCTCTTAATCTTTTTAATCTTTCTAGTTCGCTTTCCTCTTTAACCTCCTCAGGCTTTCCCATCAAACGAATTATTTCTTTTAGCGCTTTATCAAAAGTGCCATATTCGTAATTGATGCTTCCTTCAAAAAAGCTCACAATATCCCCAGTCTCTTTTGAAAAGCATACAACTTCGCCATCACCAATTTGCTCTCCGATGATGATCAAGTCATCTGGTACATACTCTGTTCTAAAATTCTTTGGCGAGAAAAATGACGCAGTTGTGCCATCAATTGTGCAGTCACCTGAAAATCTTAGCCACTGTTTATATGATTCTGGAATACTAATGCCATTTTCCTTCTCCCATTCCAAAATCTCATCTTCACTTACTGGGTCAGAAAAATTAGTTCTGCCCAACTCACCGGCTTCTTCTTTTATATCGCAGTACTCAAGTAACTCCTCAATTACATCCTTTAATTCATTATTCTCTGATACCATCATTTCTTTATACATTTCCTATATCCTCCGCTCTAATAAATAATTTTTCATATCATTTATTATCTTTAATATAAAACAATCATTTCATATATTTATCATTATAGGAAAAATACCAGGAATAATCATCCCTGGTATTTCTCAATTACACTATTAATGATTATATATGTTTTTAAAGAAAACAGTATCCGCGTTCTCTCCTTCATAAGTCTCCGCCCAAGTATTAACTGTATCACCAGGAATATTCTCTTCCTCTCCACCGCCAATAATATGACCATCTTTATCTAGTACATAGCCATATCCCATTGGCATAAACATAGAATCTATTTCACTGTCCGAAGAATATGTTGCCTCAATATAGTAAAACTGATCTTTTTTTGTCAATTCCGTATTGATTTCATAAGGTACATACTCTTTATCTGATGGTTCTACTGAAAAATTATTCCATCTGACATTTCCCGACGGCTCATCATATTCACTATCATATTTTATGGCAATTGTATTATTTGGTCCCAATTCCACATCAGATTCAAATATATCAGCAACCACATCTCCCGATGCATTTTCTATATATCCTTCACAAGAAAACTTTACTGCTTGGTCCGAAACATTTGTATAAGCTACTACCAAGATATTGTGTAGGCTATCCTGCTTATCAAAATACGCTGTTTCTGAAATAACTATACCATCATTATCTGGTGCACTATAAACTACATCCCAATTTACCTTTTTATAATTAGTATCTAAAGCATCTATTTTTGCCTTAGTATCATCTGAAAGTGGATTCTCTGATGCAGTTTTTTCTCCAAAGGCTGCTGCATCTTCTTCCTTAGATTCCTCAACTGTCTGACCAGCTTCTGGTGAAGAATCCTTTACTGAGTCATCACTTGATTTACCACAACCAACTAAAACAGTTGCTGCCATCATAATTCCTAAAAGCTTCTTAATATTTTTCATAACAAGTCCTCTCCTTTAGTAAACTGAACAAATACACTTTACAACATTAGTTTCCCTCAGGTTCCTTTTCCATAAGAACTTCTTCTGGTCCATAGTATGTATCACCTGTCGAATACAGAACTGAGAAAGTACGACCTGAAATATTTTCTAGTGCAAATTGACATTCACCTGCAACAGCTTCCTCTAGATTCAATGTAATCTCATTATCTTTTTCTTCTATCATCTCTACATTGCCCTCTGAATCTGTAAACATGAGAGTCGCAGGTCCAGCATTCTCAAGTGGGGTAAGCTTTATTACAGCACAGAATGGATCTGTACTATCAATAGTGTATTTCCACTCTGCCGTAGATGGAGAAGCTACCTCTGGTACTTCCTCTTCCAATTCTTCAGTATCTTCCGCATCAACTTCCTCGCCCTCTTCATTAAACTCTGGCTTTGATGGATCATAGATGACTTTTCCATACTCATCATACTGAAGCAATGGAACATTCCAGTCGATATTTTCATCATATGGCATGCCATTATAGGCTTCTACATCCTCGTCATCTACAAATCTAAAAAGTGCTTCGCCATTTAGGTAATAGTATCCACTGCATAACCATTCTGGAATATCTACAGATATACAATTTGAATGCAAAAAATCATATCCATGGCACTCAAAATCCTCAAACTCCGTAAATGTATGCTGATTTGCAGTCAACATATAATCCTGAAAATACGTGCCCGTATAAAACTCACAAACATATTGCTCATTCTTTTTTAGTCCAGTAACAATTCCACTTTCTGTCACATTATCTTCAGTAAGACTTGCTTTGCCAACCTTTTCTAGATACAGTTTTTGTACACTAAGTCCAGCTAAATCTCCTGCATCACTATCTGTATTAACATATTGCTTAAAATCCTTAGCATTAGTCTGCATATAGGTTAAATAATAATGACCTGCAGCATCTGGTTTTAATGATGTCACTCCAATGGAGTAACCATTTTCATACATTCGAAGAAAATCGTAAGTATCTGGCACTTCTTTCTTACTTACATATATAATTTTATCAGCTCGAGTCACAGTAGGAATCAACTTGTCATCCTTTGTATCTATCCAAACAGTATAATTAGCTTCAGAGGAATCCTTATCTTTATTTTTAAGATTGCTATTGCCCTTTGGACAAAGAATAAATTCATTGTCCTCTGCAGTAATCTTTTTACCTTCACAATTTTTCCAAATGTATAGATGTCCATCTTCTAAATCTTCTACACTATTAATGATTTCTACATCTTTTTCTTTTGCAGAAGCTTCGCCTCCATCTATTATTCCAAGTTTCGATAAAACAATACTTGCAATTAAAAGCAATGATACTACTGCTATTATTCCAATTAGAATCTTATTTTTCATCTCTAACTCCTAAAGGTTTACACCATTTTCAAAACTTCGTTTGAATATTTCATTCTACGCCTAGCTGATTGAACTATATCTTCTGGTATAGAACTAAGAGATTTATTCTCTAATATCAAACAGATTGTATGTGCAATAAGTTCTATCTTTATATTTGCCTCATACAAATATCTTTTTCGCTTGAATCCATTCCCATATCGCTTTAGCAGAGTCCTCGCTGTTGCAATTTCATAACTTGTAAATCCTCTTTCAGAAAGATTCATCTCATTGCCACCAGCCCTAAGCGCATCCATACAATGCAAGGAATGGAATACATAAAACTCATACTGCACTAACAAATATTTATATGCCAATAATTCATTTTTATCTTCAAAATTTATAAAAGGCTCAATTTCTCTTCTTACTGCAAAATTATTATTTCCACCATACAAGATGTCTCTTTTTCTTAATCGTTCAAAAACACTTACATAATCAATTTGCATGGATGATCTCCTAACTATTTTCCTGCTCCATGATATAACCTACGGTATGATGAGTCATATGATTTTCCTTATATGACTTCAAGCCAAAAATAACAAAAGCAAATATAAGAATGAATGCCATTAATACCACAACCAGAATGAGGCTTCTCCTCTGTCCCTCTGGTGTGGATACAGCTTTTTTCCTCTCCTCTCGCTGTTCCTCTACTTTTAGCTTGCCAGCCTCTTCTTTCATCAGGGACACATCTTCAGTAGACCTAAAATTAACATATTTAATAGGCTTAAAAAAAACTAACTTTAGATAAGCACCAACGGTCATATGCTCGTTCTGATTAGCTCCAAACAAAAACCCCAATCCTACGAATATAAGTGATGCAAAAAAAGAAAGTAAAAAAGGAGCCTGATAAATTATCTGTGTAACAACAAAACAGGCCACACCAATAATTACGTTTCCCCACAAAATAACCTTTTGTGCCATTGTTTGATGGGCTAAATATTGAATTCCAAATAAGGCATCACTATCTATTTCTTCTAAATTTATATTTCTTTCAAATTGTACTGCCACTTTTTTCTCCTAACTAACCAAACACCTTTGCAACTAAACTATCCATTGATTTTAATAATCCAGCTATAATTATGGCTGTCATATCCACTTGCACTATCGTTACAAGAGCAAAAACTATATCGTTACCAGTCGCATTAGGATTTTTCATAAACATATTACCAAAATTAAATGTAGCAAACAGTGCATTTCCCAGTCTTATAGCCGTAATCATAAAAGCTCCAGCTATAGCCAGACCTAACAACGATTTACCATAATGCCACATCATCCTCTCACCTTCCCCAGAACATGCTCCTATTCCCAACACAATCGCAGAAAATGGTAGTATTACAAGTGGCTTTATAATCCTTTCGAAGGCTACACCTATAACTGTAAGGCCTGTAGCACCAAGTATTATAATAGATGCCAAACCTCCAATAAAATATATAAGAATAGTAACTACTAAAGATAAGGCGTCCAAAATATATTCTCCAATATTTAATCCATGACCTTTTACGCTCAAATCCAAATGATCTATCGCGTTTACCACTGCATTATTGTCTGCATCAATCTGTCCATATGCTCCGCCAGTTTTAATCGCACTTGTTATTTCCGATGCAAAATCTATTACATAGCCTGTGATATCCCATAAATGGGCGGATAAATATAAAATAATTGCATACTTCAAAGCATCAAGTAAGAACTTCTTAGCTTGTTGCTCTGGGGGCGTACTACATACCGTTTTGTAAATAGCAATTATAAAAAACAAAGTAGCCAGTGGCACAGTACAAGCTGAAATCGTATTAAATATACTATGCGCCGTATCGTACAATTGAGATGACTGACCACTTCTATAGGAATCAGCAAACATATCGCATGACAGACCTATCATAGCATTCCATATTTTATAACCAGCTTTAAAAAGAGCCTTCATCGCTTCTTTCATAATTCATTCCCTCGTTTAAAAAAGCATAAGTGCCTTTATATTGAAGACACCTATGCTTTTTTCCTTCCTACTAAACACCAAAGAGACCTACAATAGCTGTCAAACCAAGCAATACTGCACCTGCCACAATTGTAAATACGGCCTGATGTTCACCCTGCTGATCCAGCTTCTGGAATGCAAGTGCAAACTTGATTCCTCCGTAGATAATAACTAATCCACCAATTGCTCCAGCTATGTTTGTAAGCACGTCTTTCAATTTATTAATTTTGTCTACATAACCTGCTAAAAGATATAATTTTTGAATTGGTAAAAGACTCATTACATTTCTCCTCTCTTATTTTAAGTTTTGTTTTATGTCGTCCATATTTAGTTCAAAGAACTATTTTCTTTTTTTCCATTTTTTATTAATTTGCGTAAAGAATTTCTTCAATCTCCTCTATGCTCATAGTTGGATTAATATATGCAGTGATGTCATCCATACGAACATTAACATTTAATATTACGTCTTCCATAACATCAATCTGATGTGGTTTAAAGCCTTTATCCATTAACTTCTTAACCATTAATTGTCTATCACCATATTTTTCAAAATCAACAACTACATCATCCGCCTCTTCATCATAGTATTCACTGCCATCTGGTCCAATAGCAGGGCTATTTGCTGCCTTTCGTAAATTTTTAGGCACATAATAATCCTTTCTACAAAGAAGTGGCATAAGAGGACTATTCTGGAACTGAACCTTTGGCTCATAAAGTGGATTAGAACCCTTAACAATAATTGCCGCAGGACCATCCTTCTTCATAGAATACATCTCCTGTGCAGAGAACAATGGCTTCTCCATAATGTCATCTGTGTGACTAGTTGAACCCTGCATTCCATATGTATTACCAATAGATCTTTTATGAATAGTCTGATTTCCAAACATCTTACTTAAGTACTCGCAGGAATCCTGATCTGGAGCACCTAGAATTTCAATAATAGAACAGTTACCAATCAAATCGTGGTCCATATCATACTTAGGGAACTTTCTCTTAAGCTGAATTAAGTTCTGTACAATCATAAATGCAGACATATTTCTGCTTCGCATAGTAGAAAGTCTCTCTACGAATGAGTCCGGCAGAGTTACATTGGCAAACTCATCCATCAAGAATGTCAAATGCTGTGGCAATGTTTCATGGAACCATGGATCTGCCATTGTAAGATGGTAAAGTTCATCAAAGAATAATGAATAAATAACTGAAACAATCCAGTCAAAGTAATGCTGATTCTCAGATGTTACAAGATAGAGAATTCTCTTTCCTGTACTTGAGTTCTCGTCTGGCTGACTGTATCCAAAGTTTTTCGAAATATCGATTTCATCTTCACTCAAAAGTTCCTGAACGCATCTAAGTTTCATATATCTACAGTGGGCATCAAGGGAAGCTACAATTGAAGATGTAGTCTCAGGTGCACCATTATAGTATTTTTCAATATCCACAAAACCTGGGAAATGAGTGCCATCACCCTTGTGCTCTGGAGATTCTCTCCATCTCTTATCACAGTCAGTTACAATTCTAAGAATACCCGGTTCACAGTCAGGTCCACCGACCAATTCAGGATTTCCATTATGATCTGTGGCCATGGTACCATCCTGGTTGTATTTTGGCATACCATAGTTTTCAATCTGACCTGTTCCAGTCTGATGAACAGCTGTAGCCTCAAGAAGCTTAACAAACTCTTTCCAGTTTTGTTTTTCAGGTGGTCTATCATAGTGAATGATATAAAGTAAGCAGGTCAAAAGGATTTCCGCAGAATCCTCAAAGAACTGGTTAGAACCACTTTCAGCACCTGGCGCTGTTGTGGCCTTCATAAGAATCTGTGCCATCGACATAATCTCAGACTCATTTCTTATATATCTGAAAGGATTAAAGTGTACCGACATTGACATTGAATCCTCGGACTCAACATTCAAAACCATTACCTCATAACCATTGTCCTCAAAATACTGGGCAGTCTGATGAAAAAGCTCAGCCTTAGGGTCAGTAACAACGTAATTTCCAGCCAGCTGTGATAATACTGGTCTAGCTAATCTAAATGATTTACCTGTTCCAGGAGGTCCTATAACAAGGGCATTTAGGTTAGAAGTTTTTTCGTTATCGATATTTACATATACGCCTTCTGCAAGCCAATAATTCTTGGTATTAACTCTATATGGAAACTGCAATCTTGGGAATTTCTTTCTAACTTCCTCTTCTTTATCACCAAAATTAACCTCTACCAAATTATTATTGTCATGATTTGCAAATTCATTGGTAAAAGCTTTTGCAGTTGCCCATGAAGCAGAACCATACTCCTCCCCCTGGAAGTCGTATGAAAATTGTGTCTGCTGGAAAATATAAAAAAGTGTCCAGGTAAATACAAATATTCCAATAAATATTGGAGCGTGCTCTGTATATTTAACTATTAAATTAAGTGGCGACGCTGTATAGTACTCAATGAAATTTGGAAAAAGTGTACCTATACCTCCATCTTCATCCCATACAGCACCAAACATCATACCTAGATATGTAAGTAATAATGTAACCGCAAGCCATGTTAATAATATAGACTTCGGGTCTTTTTTTTGGGCCTTTCTTATCTGGCTCATAACATCTTCTCCTTCTAAAAAAACTTATGCTTACCTTTGAGGGAATCAGCTTCAGCATTTTCTTTTGCTCCTTTTGCATTCTCCTCATTTACTCTATCTTCGATTTCGTCTCTAAGAATTTTCTTTTTTTCCTTATCTATTTGTTCCATCAAAGAGTAGCTATCATCTTTTCTATCTAAATCAAATAAATTCATAACACTCATTCTTATTATTTACGGTGTGCATATAGCAAATGCATTTTTACTTCGGAGGGGTCCGTAAATAACTCCCTCATCATTGTCAAATGCCTCCACAACATATCCATTTCCCACGTATATAGCTACGTGATAGATATAGTTCCATTTATCTTTGTTCTTATCTCTAACTTCATCTGGTGGATCAGCATAATATATAAGGTCGCCTACTTGAGGTGGTTTAGATGTATCCTGCAGATATTTACCCTGATTCATCAACATCTCAGCTTGACCTGCTGCAGTACTAGCAGTTATATCTTTTCCAATATGTTTTTCAACATCATATGCCAGTCCAGAACAGTCATAGGAATCAGGGCCTGTTCTTGACATTCCGTCATTCACCTCATCAACAGTAGTATATTCTTTACCAACTTTCTCTAATGCATATCTAATAAGTTTCTCCTGGTCGTCTGTAAGTCCTTCTCGCTCTGCAACCAATTCATCTATTTTATCTTCAGAAAAGGTGGCGCTCTCTCTGGTACTATTTGAATTGTCGTCATCATCGCCGCCAATACCAAAGAAACTTAATATACTTCTAGCTATACCTGTAATGGCTGCTACTCCAGCTATAACTGCGACAAGTAACATCAAAAATGGAAATATATATGTCAATACGTTAGCTATAGCGGATGTTATCAACCCAATTATGTATCTTTTTAATTGTTCAAGTGGATTTAATAGTTTGCTAGCTAAATTTTTTGTTAGTTTATCAGCCAGCTTCATAGCCTTCTTTTTTGCTGCAGCTTTAACAGAGTTATTCACATTACCAACTAAGCTCTTATTTCCAGCAGCATATAAATCATCCGAACTAAGACTTGAGCCAGTTCTTAAATCATTTCTCGCAGCATCCACCTTCTTAAGAGCTGTTATAGCAGCTTGCTTCTTTGTAGCTTTCCTTTTTAAAGCATTTTGCTTGGCAAGTGCCTCTTTTGCAGCATTCTTTTTATCAACCAAGTCAAGAAAGTAATTTTCTCGCTCCGTACGCGGACCTATTCTATCGCTATATAGCTGACGATTCTCCTTATAATGCTTGCTTAGATTTTTAACATCCTTCTTTTTTAAATCATATTTCTTGCAAATTTCTTTGCGTAGTTCTTTATAATCCTTAGTCTCTTCCTTATAGTTTTTATAAGCCTCTTCAGCTTTCTTTTTGTATTTCTGCTTAGATTTTGTAAGTATTTCAATAGGATATTTATACAGACTCGACTCTGCATTTCGCATATCTGGAAGCACAGTCTGTTGGTCTTCGGTTAATCCTTGTTTTAAACTGTTATATGGGTCCGAACCGTGTTCTTTTACTATCCAGTCGGCCGGTTTTTTTGACCATCCCACGGCCTTTTTATAGCCATGATAGGTCATAACAGATGCTTTTTTCGCTTTATCTATGAGACCTCTATCTCCCATGATTATGCCTCTTTTCTATCTACTGCATCCTTAACAACGTCCTTCGTTTTCTTAACACCTGCATCGGTATTAATAATCTTATAGATTTCACTTTCCTTTTTAACAATCATGTCAAAAGGAACTGTGACTGGTCCCATTTTAAGAAGACCTGTACCACTTACTGCATTATCAACATAAGCAAACATAGCTGGTGAAATGCTAGGTAAAAATCTCATAAGCATTTCTTTGTCCTGTGTTGACTGCGATAAAAGGAAGAAACTCTCTGTATTTGAGAAAATCTGAGAAAGATTTGCGTCATTATCGGAACGAATCAAATCACTCATGTTCTGAGTAATTCCAGTCATAAGACCACTCATCTTTCGAACCTCTTTCCACAGCTTCAGTACGAATTTAGCTACACACTCAATTCCTAGGAGCTCGTGGAACTCATCAATATATACGTGAGTCCATTTACCATCATGACCATTTCGTCTGATTGTATTTCTTACCATTTCCATCATAACTACCATGGCACTTACACGGATATTTTCCTGGGTATGAGATAAATCAAAGGAAATAAATCTACTGTCCAAGTCCACATTTGTACGATGATTGAATAATGAAAGGGAACCATTTACAAATGTGTCCATCATCTTAGCAACATGAGTAGCATGCATATCGTTCATATCCAACAAGCACTGGTAAATATCCTGCAATGTAGGAGAATACTGTCTTACCTGCTCCTCTCTAGAAAGAGATGTATATGACTCATTTCCAAATACCATATCGCTTCGCATATGCTTTGGAATGACAAATTCAGACTCCGCATTTCCAAGACCATTAAGCTGTCTACGTGTGGCATAATTATCATTGTAGACTCGCTCAATAGCTTTATTTAATACAGGAAGCTCATCCTCATTTAGATCTCTTCGGATGCATGAGCTTATAAGTGTCTGAATAAAGTCGGCTTTTTCATAAATTACGCCCTCTAACTCGCTGTACTCCACACCTGTAAAATCAACATCAAGAGGATTTACAAAAAGCTGCTTCTGAGGGTCAAATGAAATAACTGTGCCGCCAACAATTCCAGCTAACTCATAGTAATCCGCGTTAGGATCAATCATGATAAACTGGTCATCCTTATATACGGTAAATGAGCAAATAGTCTCCAGCTTAGCTGCAACTGATTTACCAGAACCTGACTGACCAAGAATAAGACTATTTCTATTTTTTAACTTTTTCTTATTGGCAAAAATAGCGTTCTTGGAAAGCTGGTTGATGCCATAATATACACCACCCTTGTCATTAAGCTCTTGGGTTTTATATGGCATAAACATAGCTACCGATGTGGAAGACATATTGCAAACATGCTTGAATTCCTGTATTCCAAGTCCCAAACATGTATTGATGCCCTCTTTTTGCATGGCAAAGCAATTCTGGAACTCAATTGATTTTAAACTTGCCGACGAAATGACCTTTTTTTCAATACTCTCTAGGTGTTCCATATCATCCGCCATGAAAAGCATGGTGATTGTAGTATTGAAATAGTGCTGGTCCTCATCATTAATTTCTTTTTCAAACTCTTCAATCTTTCTATTTGATTCTAGAAGTGTTGCAGAAGCTTCCGCCAAATAATCATTTTGATTACGGTTTCTTGTCTTCTCATTTTCGATTTTCATACCTACCTTCATATGTTTTCTCTGTAATTCCTTCTTGAGAACGTCTGTAGGTAAAAGCTCATTATTAACAGAAATATAAGAAGTACAATTAATCTGCGAAAGTTTACTAATAATATCTGCTTCAAGAACCTTTGGATAGTCATGAATATAAATGACTTTTCCAACCTTTCCATTCATATGGAATAACTCATTTTCAAATCTCAGCGACCCCGGCGAAATTGTATTTAACCAATCTCTTCTATATTTAATCTCTTCATCTAAATCAAACTTGAAGTTTGTATGAAGACCAATATGTGTAAAATTATAAAGAAGCTGCATTCTCTCATTTGTGGAAATAGGTGTCATTACTGAACCTGCAATTCCCTCTGCAGCCTGGTCAATAAATGCTGTTCTAATGGCTGTATCCATGCTGGCAAACATAGACCTGGCATCCTTCATATCATCAGCCTTGCATGTGAGAGTAAAATAAATACTCTGGTACAATCCCTGCTTTGCATCTGTAAGCTTGTTGGAAATCACATCGTTAAAAGCATGTCTTAAAGTATCTAGCTTGTCACCTGCAAGCGGATACAAAACTTCTTTTTTGAACTCTGTCTCATCCACATACTCATTGGCTACGATATAGGAAAATCTACATGGTACAGACTCAAGAACTTTTGAAAACCAGTTAATGATTTCTGCCTGTTCACTATTTGTCACGCCCATGAAATTTATATCTGAAAGCCTAAACTGTTTTGAAAAATATGAATTTGGTAACTCAAAAATACCTGTATCATCTACACTTACAATTGAAAAAAGCTGCTGTGCATATTCGAACTTTTCATGCAAAGGTTTATCTTTTTGCTTTGTTCGTGCATATTCTGTCATTATCATTTGGACATCCTCCAACTTATAAAACCAGTTTCTTTACTTGTCCCACCGGAATATTTCTCATTGAGTGGTAATCTCTAATTCCGTATGAGAAGCTACTTTCTAACACATCTGCGGTATTACCATAAACAGGTGAAATAACCATATTTCTATCACAGAATAATCGCTGAACTGCATCGATAACTTTATTATTCAGCTCCGCATTTTCTGTAATAACTACAACGGTAAATCCTACATTGATGAAGCAATTCTCAAATCCTTCTATTTCTGTGTTATAGCGTCTTTCTATTACTCGCTTAAAATCATCATTTGTCTCATCATCAATAGGTTGAATATCTGTAACCATCATGATTGGCTTGTTGATTTTTAAAAGCTCGCTCAGAAGTTCTTCATTTATTTCACTAGGGAACTGAATTACCTGAAGGCAGGCTCCCATTTTTTCATTTGATGTGAAATAATCATCCTTTACAACGATGTCACCAAAGGCATCCATTTTCCAGTTCGACTTTTTCTTAGTTAGATTCTCGAAGTCTACCTCTGCACCTTCATATAAGAAATTTCTTCTAACCTGGTTCATAAATGCATTTAAAGAAACTGGAACAATATTTACCTCATTTGAAATACTATTAAGGGTCTTAACTTCAACACCTAACTGATTCTTTACGCTTTCGTAATCTTCTCCATCTACAAAGAAAGTGATGTAATCTGTGCGGACAAGCTTTCCTGACTCTGCCATATTTAGATTTGTTGTGATTCGCGCTCTAATTGACAAGAATCTTGTAAGCTCATCAATGAATTGATTTCTGTTATCTGGATTCAATCCCTCAAGCTTATATGTCTTAATCCAGTGATTTTCATTCTTTCTGATTGTTCCTGCCTTTGTATCGAAAGCCACGATTCCAAGTGCATTAAAAGTATTTCTACTTACAGGACGAAGTCTTCTATTTAGCTTTTCAACTTCTTTTCTATGAAGCTTCTCATTAATCTTCTTAGCTTTTCTAATTTCCTTTTCTTGCTTTCTCTGCTGACGGCTCTCTATTTTTTCTTCCTTTTTCTTAAAGCGTCTTCCATCTGCTGCAGGGTTGACGCTTCTCTTTTTCTTCTTCTTGGCTTTTTTCTTTTTACCGTTATCATCAGATTCATCATCACCTGTAACAAGTCCGCCTACAAATGCAAACTCATCTAACTTAACAGTTTCTCCAGAGCCATCATTTTCATAAACCACTAAACCATCAGAACGTCTAACAGGTCCCTCCGCTTGTGGCGCCTCTATTTTCTTTACTTCAATATCGCTCTCATGCTCATTAAGCTGAATTGGCTCAGCAATTTCTCTCTCATCATCCTTTAAATAAAAGTTATCGCTCATCTCTATACGCATCCTTTCTATTTCGACTTAACTACATCTTTATATACTCTTCTGAATTTCAGTCTGTTCATATCGTAGTCATAGCCGTCTATTTCAAGTATCTCCCTTACTCCAAAATGACTCATATGAACAAGAACAAATGGAACAACTGTCAACATTTCCTGCAGTGTTTCCATTGGATAATCAGATTTATATCTGGCACACTGCGCAAGACGAGTTACCGAACTTGCGGCGTCATTACTATGTATTGTTCCCAAGAATCTAGCACCTGTATTAAGGGCGGTTGTAAATACATAGAGGGCTTCGGCACCCTTAATCTCACCGATTACAAAGTTGTCAATATCCTGCAAAAGTCCAAGCCTCAGCTCATCCTCAAGTGAATATTCCTTGTGACTTTCTCCCTGGTCAAATGCCATGGTGTGCTCAAACTGCATCTGTGGATGCACATCTGAATACAACTCATCCGACTCCTGAGAAATCAATACTGACTCGTTAAATGGTATCCAGTCTAAAAGCTTGTTAAGCAATGAAGTCTTACCAGAACCACCGGAACCGGAAATCAAAAATCCATACTTGTTATTGATTCGGTCGCGGAAATATTCAACCATATCATCATCAACCATTCCCGCCTCTTTTAGATACTCCCATGAGTATTTTTCTGTAGGAATCTTTCTTATATGAATATTGTTGTCATCAGTAGAAACAAGTCTTCTATCCTGCCAGTCAATTCTCAAGTAGTAGGCATCATCACATTTTCTATCTGTACAATATGTAGCGATTGTATTTATATTATTTTTGATTCTATGAATACGTCTTAATCTGTCGTACCAATCGTTGTAATCCTGCTCTGACATAAATGAAACATTGGTTTCATATCTTCTACCAGATGCCTTGCATACTATTCTGTTCCAAGCCAAGACCTTTATATCCGACACATCCTGGGCATTTAAAAGTGGAGTCAAAACATAGTAGCCAAACACCGCATTCTGAAACATACTCAGAATCTTTCTTTTTATTTCCTCATTTAGGTCATTAAATTCAAAGTCCAGATAATTTTTAGCTCTATTCATAAGCTCTAGGAAATCCTGCTCTGTTCCTTGAACCGTCTTTACGATTCTAGAGACATTGATATCAATAATGTTCGCCTTTAAGTGCTTATATATATCCATCATCTCTGTATCGTTATAAGCTGACTCAACCTCATATGTACTTGACTCTAATACATGCTCCTTTGGAGCACTTGGAATATAGTTCAATTCCGACATATTAAAACCTCTTCTAAAAAATACTTTTTTACAACTCTATTTGTACTTCAATAAAAAATATTGCTTTTTTCCTTTTTATAAAAAAAAAGAGTAATGGACCTAGGGGACGGGGTTAGTGGTCCATTACTCAATAAAAAAGGATCTGACTATCAAGTCAGACCCTTAATAAATTAACAAACCAACAATTCTTTTAATCTATTCTCATCAATACCATTATTGCAGGCAATGACAGTATCATCTATAACAATAGCAGGTTTACTAATTATTCCATATTCACTTGCATATTCAATGCTGTCCGTGTATGTAAGTTTTACAGCAACATTTGATTCTTTAATAATTTCTTTTAATTGCTCATATAAATTGTAACCGCTCTTGCAGCAGCTGCTTCCCACAACAGTAACATTCTTTAATTCGCAGCCCTCTACAATATTTACAAATTCATTATCATTACTACTATTCTCTGTTTGCTTGTTCCATAGATTAAATAAATTCATTTCCCCATCCTCAAATCAATAATATATTTTGTATTATGTTAAACGTGTATCCCACTATCATAATTCCCACTAAGCATATTGCTAGGAAGGCAAAAAATAACTTTCCTTTTACTATTTTTTTCAGCATTATCAATGATGGCAAAGAAAGTGTAGTGATGGACATCATAAATGCCAAAATCACTCCAAGATATGCTCCCTTTTCCAATAAAGCTTCTGCAATTGCAATGGTCTGAAATATATCCGCATATACAGGTGCACCTAATACAGTCGCTATTAATACAGCAAAAGGATTTCCCTCACCAAGAATTCTCACAACCAGCTCTTGAGGAATCCAGTTATGGATAAATGCTCCTACACCTACTCCAATAATTATGAAAATCCAAATGTTCTTAATAGTATTAAAAGCATCTCCAAGCCCGATTTTTATTCTATCCATCTGGGTCTGATTCATAATTTGAACTTCAGTAGATTTCGCCTTTTTTCTAACAAACTCTTCTACTTCATTCTCCATATGAAGGGCTCCAATAATCCATCCACCTACAATTGCAATTATCAATCCTGTAACAATGTAGACGGCAGCAACCTTCCACCCAAAAACGCTTGCTAACAATACACATGAGGCAATATCAACCATTGGTGAAGAAATCAAAAAGGAGAATGTTACTCCCACAGGTAATCCCGCATTAGTAAAACCTATAAATATAGGAATAGATGAACAGGAACAAAAAGATGTAACAGTACCAAATAATGCAGCTACAACATTTGCCCATAAGCCGCTAAGTTTGTTTAAAACAGCTCTCGTCTTTTCAGGAGGAATATACGTATCAATATATCCAAAGATTGAAATCAGGCTAAAAAGCAAAAGCATAATCTTAATTGTGTCATAAACAAAAAAATGTATGCTTCCTCCCAGCTTGCTTTCAATATCAACTCCAATCATTGTAAGAAATCTGCCGGTACATGTAGCTAACCATTCCATTCCTAACAATTCATCTTGCAAAAATTTAAGTATTTTTCCCATTATGCCTCCCTAATTTAAAGATAATATACCCAGCAGCATTGATTATCTTCTCTCAGCTCTAGCCTATATTGCTCCTTACATCACAACAATTTTCAGCTATGCATTTTTTATACACTTCTGTAGATTCATCAATATAATTCATGATTTCCATTTTTAGTTTATTGAATGCAAAATCATTTTCATAACCGTCTGTTTCTTTTAATTCCTTAGGCACTTTTATTTCCTTAAGTACCTGTGTCGGTCTTTTCGATAGTACGTAAATACGGTCTGCTACGGTGATTGCCTCATCAATATCATGGGTCACAAAAATAATAGACTGTCCGTATTTCTTACACAGTTGCATGGTTAACTGCTGCATCTTTTTCCTGAGCATAGCATCCAATGCGGCAAACGGTTCATCCATTAATAATAATTTCGGATTCAAAACAAGTAATCTAGCTAAAGAAACTCTCTGTTTCATTCCACCGGACAAATCTCCAGGATAATAGTTTTCAAAACCTGATAATCCAACAGAATCAATATACTTTTTTGCAATTATTTCTCGTTCCTTTTTATTCATTTTTCGCATTTTTAGACCGAATTCTACATTTTGTTTTACTGTCATCCAGTCAAAACATGCCGCATCCTGATAAAGAAACCCGCAATTGCACATATTGTTTTCCGCATTCGAAAAATTACAGTCACATATTCCGGTATAATTTTTTTCTTCTCCCGAAACAATCCTCAATAGAGAAGATTTTCCACATCCGCTTGGACCAATCAAGGAAATAATTTCGTTTTCATAAAGAGAAAATGATATATTATCGATTATATCTAGTTGACAATTATTAACATCGCAATATGATAACTTAATATCGTTTAACAATAGTAATCGTTTATCATTCATTATCAATCTCCATTAATACTGTCTAGCTCTTCTTAACTGATAATTCCATGTTAGGATATATAGCCTTCGCAAACTTCACTAAAAACACATCACTAATCTTTCCCAATAAAGCGATAATTAGCATACAAACTATTATCATATCGACTCGTCCCAACATTCTAGCATCGCTCATAACCGCTCCCATTCCATAATTAACTCCGGTTATTTCACCTAATACCAGATAGGACCAGGAGATTCCAAACCCCAATCTAAGCCCAACCAAAATAGACGGAAAAGCAGCAGGCAATAGAATATCCTTATATAAAGATATTCCTTTTGCCCCTAACATTTTTCCTGCATTTTCTATTTTCCTTGGAATCTGTTGAACACCCGATTGAGTATTTAGATAAATAGGAAAAAAAGTAGCTAACGTCATAAGAAATAATGTATTATTTTCTCCAACTCCAAACCATACTATAGCTATAGGTAACCATCCTACTCCAGGAATAGATCTGATTGCATTCAAAGTTGGATCTATCATTTTTCTTATTATCTTATTTCTTCCTGATATAAACCCTAGAGTAACGCCTAATATCATCGCCAGAATAAACGCTCTGAATATACGTCCGATACTGGCAATGAGATTCGGCCATAATTGTCTTGAATATGATGTATCATTTACTAAACCCACTGAGAAATCCTTAAAGGCATAAAACAGTGTTTGTATCGAAGGCAATTTATAATCAGGAATAAAGCTAAAAAGTGAAACAAGCGTACATAATACTACAATGCTAATTGGAATAATATACCCGATCCAGTTTTCCTTTATTGTTCTAGCAATTCGTTCTATCACACATTGTCTTTCCATATTTTACTTTCCAGCATTAATAAACGATGTATCAAACATCTGCTCTACATCAGGAACATTATCAATCAATCCCAATTCATACATTTTTTGTGCAAGATTTTTTGTATGTTCTATAAACTCATCATCAATCTCATAAAACAATTCCATGTTATCAACCGCATAGTCTAAAGTCGCCTTATCATTTCCAAATTCAACAGACTTTTCTATCCATGCATCAGTATCATTCATTAACATATCTGTCGCCTTAACATGAGCATCAACTGCAGCTTTAATCATTTCAGGATTATTTTTTATTTTATCCTCTGTTGTAATCATTACAGCGTTAATAGCACCTATACCTTCTTTAAAATATGGATACTCTAGAATTGTTCCGCTTCCGTTAAGCACAGCCTGGGAAGGATATGGTTCTCCACTACAAAATGCATCTATTGTTCCGTCTGCTAAAGCCTGTCCCATATCAAAGAAATCTATTCTTACCAATGTAACATCTTTATTAGGATCCAAACCGTTTCTTTTCAGAATATCTAAAAGTAGAATATGATGCATTGTCCCTGGAACATACGCTATCTTCTTTCCCGCGAGATCTGCCTCTGTTTCTATGCCTGAATCTTTTCCTACTACTACAGCAGAACACTTATTACATAATCCACAAACAATCTTAACCGGCTCGCCATTAGCCTCTGCCATTATGGCAGTAACCAGTGTTGTTCCACACATATCTAAACTACCAGCCAACAATGCTGTTTTCATATCTCCAGGATTTGTAAAAGGCATAACATTTACACTATATTTATCATCAATGTAATCGCCATACAAAAAGGGTTGAATTGTCTGTGCTGTTTTCCATGTCCCTACATTTAATTCAACACTGCTTGACTCTTGAGCATCCGCATTTTGTTGTCGACCATTGTTACCACATCCTACCGGAACAAGCATTACCATACATAAAATAAGAGCAATAATTTTCTTTTTCAACTTTTCTACCTCCTGTCACTACCTTGATGCACACATTACATATGAATTTCTTTCAAAAATTGATTTTGCTTTGAAGGCATCAAAGTTGTGCCATTTCTGACTAAAGCATGCACACTTATCTCTTGGAACTGAGCCAGTCTCTATAACAGTTACATTTGCTCCAAATTGAACAGCCATTTCTGTAAATGGATGTACACAAATATCTTTTCCCTTATATGCAGATGCTAGACGTGTAACAGCAATTACCTGTGCAAGTCTCTTTTCTGAAATCTGAGGATATTTTCCAAGTGGGGTTCCCTCAACAGGTATTCTTGCCATAGCACCTGTAACAATTGCATCATGTTCAATCGCGTTAAGGCAGATATCAGCAATCTCCTCATTGGTATGCTCGATACCGATTGGTTCCACAAGATAAACCAAATCTAGAGGTGATCTTTTTATTGCTCCAAGTGTATTCAAACGATCCTGAGGGTTAAATCTTGTAGCCTTTCCTTCACCTAATCTGAGAGAATGATAAATAAAGTTAACCCCCATTTGACTTAATGTATTAGCCTTTTCATCTCCGAACTCTCCTACATTAAGACCGATTTCATAATTTCCTGGAACTTCTCTTCTGATTCTCTTAATTAATTCAGCTAAAACATCAAGGCTGTAAAACTCAGTAGTTCTGAGAACTATCCATCTTACACCTTCTTCAACATATGCTCGAACTTCTTCAATTATCTCTTCATCTGTATATTCCTTTTCCTCAGTTACTAGATTCCAAGCTTCTCCAAGTGAACAAAAATCACAGTTCATATTGCAAGGCTTATAGTCTACACCCATAGCTCCCCAAAGATATGCCTTTCCATCGGAAACTTTTTGAGCGACTTCAAATGCTGCCTTTCCTAATAAATCCCATTCTTCACTATTTTCATCAATGCTTAATAATTCAATTATCTCTTCTCTGCTAAGTGGTTTTTTGTTAAGTGCCTTTTCCTTTGCTACTTCAATAATGTTGTTCATTCTCCCTTTACATAGTGTTTCTCAACACTTTTTCCTTTCCTTTTGTCCTTTGCCAGTTCTAGTCTAATTTAAGCCATCTCCAGATTTTTATCCGTTTTATGAATTGGGTTATATATACACTTAATACCCTTACAGTCAGGATTGAACTTTCTAGTCCAACAATCTGTCAAATCGGATTCGGCCTTTGGAAATTCAATTCCCAATTCTTCTTTTGCAATTTCAACACCGTAAGATAAAACTCTTCTTACGGAAGATGCACAGCATCTTGGTCCTCCCAATTCAGCCACACATTTTAATGCTCCAGAAGTAACTTCGTTTGCAAAACTTCTTTCCTTATCGCTCATAGGAGTAGCTTTTTTTATTATGCTAAAAGCTGTTCCTAAAGCTATTCCAGCTCCGCAAGCCCCATAGTATCCACACCATCCTCCCGGAATTTGTGTTGCCCTGAAAATTCCTTCTAGAACCTCATCATCTGTAACACTACCGTTTAGATTCTTAATAGCTGTTAGAAATGCCGCTGTAACAATAACATGCGGAGAGTTTCCGCTGATACCGCATTTCATCATCAATTCTTCACCTATATCAATAGGATTTGCGGATGTCATGGTAGGAACCATTTTATTAATTTTTGACAGCACCTCTTCATGTGCACATCTGTCACACAAGTAATGATTGTTTTCACAAACAATATTGGTTCTTGCGATTTTATTACATTTTTCACATTTGACTTCTATACTATTTACATGATCGATAAGTTTACCGCCACATACTAAACATCTTCCTGCAATCATTTTCTTCTCCTTAATCTAGTAACCATCGGAAGTTAGCATAGCAATAATACTTTTATTACAAGAACAACCCTTATACTATCTTTTGACTTCTTTTTTCCATTAAAGTTGTATCTTGCCAAATTCCATATTTATCTTTTGCTATTTTTTCTCTGGTGCCAATAACTCTAAAGCCGCATTTTTCATGTAATTTAATGCTACTCTCATTTATTGAGAAAATAGCGGAATATAGACTCCAATAACCATTCTTTTCACTTTCAGAACATAGATGAGATAAAAGAGCTGTTCCTATTCCCTTATTCTGCCATGCTTCATCTACATAAACACTGACTTCCACCGCTCCTTTATAGACACATCTGCCTGATATAGGTGCTATAGTTATCCATCCACATACGATGCCATCTTCCTCGTACACATATCTGCATTCTTTACAATGGGCTACATCCCATTCTTCAAATGATGGGCACTGAGTATTAAATGTAGAAATTCCTCTGTCTAATGCCTGCTGGTATATGTCCTTAACTCTGTTCCAGTCTTCACATCTCATCTCTCTAATCATAAGAAATACCCTTTTTACCTTTTTAATATCTACTCTGTTACTTAGAGGTTCTTAGATGCTTCTAAAGCTAAATTGATTAGCTCCAATGATTCTAATACTTGTTCTTGCTTGTCGCTCGGTATGTTACTGCAGATATTTGAAAACTTTTCATCCATAGACTTTTCAATTTTTTCAAATTGAGCACTGCCAATCTCAGTAAGGCTTAATTCCACATATCTTCTATCAATCTCTGATGGTTTGCGAACCACATACCCATTTCTTACTAAATCATCAACAGTTCGACTAACCGCACTTTTATCAGTGCGAATTTTATCCGCCAGTTCTTTCAAAGATATACCTGGAGCTCTTCCTATTTCAACCAAAGCAAAGCACTGCTGTTTATTCACGCTACAGCAGCAACAATCCTCTTCATTGACACCGTCTAAAAGAAATTCTAATTGCCTAACATTTTCTCTAAATTTTTTTGTATAATTCATACCTCTTCTCCTTGTGCAATTCTTAAGCTACAATTTGTTTTAATACACTTGATTATAGCCAATATCATACTTGCCAAACAAGTGAACGATATAATAAATACATTTAGTCCTTTTCAAATATTAATGCAGCAATTCATTAACCTGCCAAGTAATTTTCTCATCAAATTACCTCTACCATTTTCATTATTTTATTACGCTCTTCAGCATCCATATCTAGCGATATAAAATAACCTAATCTGGAAAAACTATCTACTGTCCTTTTAATACAATCTCCCGCATCTTGGTACATTTTGTATGTGAGAACCTTGTTATTATGTTTAAGTTTTTCCTCATCAAAGGCCTTAACCGTGCCATCCTTCTGTGAATAAAAGAAATTAATGCCCACCGTCTCAGCCATTGGTTCCGAAGTCTTTTTACATAAATCATATCTTCCGAGGGATAAACAAACTGCAATATACACTAAATCCATTCCTGTAGAATATTTGACCAAGCTACATATGTTATCACCACCAGGTCTTCCATTTACCTCTATTATTTTTGGTCCTTTTGTAGACAATTTGAACTCTACATGTATTACAGCATCGTCAATATTGATTATCTTTACAACTTCTTTTATCATTTGTTGTATTTCATCAAATTGTTCGTTATCGATAGCAGCCGGTATTGTATGACTTATCTCAACAGGATTATCAACCGAAAGTACCTTTTTTTCTGTCAAAGCTACAATATTTACTTCTCCAGTTGTGATGTACACTTCTGCGCTATATTCGTTACCATCAACGAATTCTTCAACTAAAATATCAAATTGCTCTACTCTGTTTTGAATGTGCTCAATTGCTTTTCTTGCTTCATCCTCATTATTACATAAATAAATATTCCTACTTCCTGTATCAGAGGAAGGCTTAATGATTATTGGATATTCAAGCTGGTCAATATTGTAATTAACCTCGCCTTGTTTTATGACTGCATATTTCAGAGCTAAAGAGGGATACCCACATAAAGCCTCTCTAAGTTGTTCTTTATGTTTACACTTTTGAATAGCCTCATAACTAGGGCCGTTACCTATATTTTCCTTGCTCCTAATATATGCAACTCGTTCTATGTAATCTTCGGCTAATGTAATTATTCCTTCTATTGAATATTTACTTTCTAGCTCTCTGATTTTCTTTACTACAGATTCTATATTTGACATATCCATTTCAATAGGCACATCAGCATTCATGACATGCTCTATATTTAGATTGTCGCCAATTACAATAGTCTTATATCCAATTTCATTGGCAGCCAAAATTTCTCTTCCTTCAAACAATGGCTTAACAATAATTATGTAACTCATATCCCCATAATTTAGTCATAGTCTCAAAACTGTCTTCTCTAAAATATGCTAAATAGATTTATCTTTGGTTCTTCCATCTGAAGGTCAAATGTTGTGTAAATATGTATTAACTCATCCTTTACTTCATCATAAGAATCACCATGTACTATTGCATATCCAGTTCTACAAGCAGTATTTCTGTTTTGAGAAATAACATCTCCTTCCTTATAATTAATACGAATGGTATCAAGCTTTATTTCATCAAAATCTTCCGCTTGGGAAATCTTACGAATAGTTCCTTTTTTATATGGAAGCGCTACATAACCACTATACTGATGTTTTGAAATATCAACATCTAAATCTTCTGACAGCCCAAGTTCAATAAATTTCTTGTACATATTAATTCCATATGCACTCTCAATAGCACGTCCTATCAGAGGTCCACCGCCTAAACGAGATGCTATTTCGCCTACAACTAAATCTCCATTATTTTCAAACACCTCCAGATGGCATACGCTTGTCTTTATTCCCAAAACCTTTATAACTTTTCTGTTTAGCTCTTTAATTTTGTCCACTATATGATTGTTTGATGTGTCAGGAAATATAACGGCAGCTACAGGCTTTTCTGTAGTAACAGTATCTATGCAATTAGTATAGTATTTACCAACAGATGAAAAGCACACCTCTCCATTAACCACAATTGAATCACAATGATATTCTTCTCCTGGGTTAAATGATTCAATAATAAACTTTTCCAGTGCATCTCCAATTCTGTCTAGAGAAGCATCCAACTCCGATTCATTTTTAATTAAAAATGTGTTTACCGTAGCAGATCCGTTTCTTGGTTTAACAACAACTGGAAAATCATAAGCCTCTGCGAATTTTCTAGCATCTTCTTTTTCTTGTAATAGACTTACTTCAGCAGTTTTAATTCCTCCTTCGTGGAATCTCTGCTTCATCTTATATTTATCTCGAGTTAGAATAGCCGTATCTTCATCTATACCTTCAATGTTATACTTATCTCTTATATACCCACAGACATTAACAGCCCATTCAACATTTGCATATATTGATCTAATTTTGAATTCTTTATTAATCTTGTCTATTACCTCTGAAATACATTCCTTACAGGTATAGTCAGAAACAATAAAAACTTTATCTAGCTTAATATCTGCTTTTATCTGAGGTTGTTTCTCTGCGATTAGTATAATTTCAAATTCATCAAAATTCTTACATTCAGAAAATACTTCTTCTAAATAACCTACAAAGACAAGCGCTTCTTTCAACTTTGACCTCCTATACTAGTTCCATTGCTTAACAGCACCTTTCTGAAGAACAGCAGCTCTCCTTTTTGGCTACCATCTTAATGTTTCTACCCGTTTGAAGCATTGATACCAAATAAGAAACATACTCGATTTGGCAATTAGTATACTCACTTTGTTTTGCAAGCATACACGCATTTTTATATGCGTCATTATCATTACTAAGGATTGATACTGTTAATGAAATAAGTGCTTTTTCCTTGTCACTGAGTTTTGTGCTCTCAAACACTTCAGCCATTAATTCTTCTTGTTTCTTTTTAATTTCTTCCATTTTTACTTTCCTCCTTTAAATTGTTAAACCAATTCTACACATAGTCGTTGCATTTTGCAACTATTATTTTTCTCATCTATTGAATAAAGCAACTTTTAATATTTTTTGGACAAAAAAAGACCATGGACAAATCCATGGTCTACAGTACATATTCAATTATGTATCAAAATTAAAATTGTGATTCTTCTATTTCTCCTGTTGAATCAATGAAATAAAAATGCTTAATCTGATCAGAGCTCAAATCTCTGATGAAGCTTCTATACTCATTTACAAATTCATCATCCTCTGAGACAGATGCAGGTATGACAATCCATTTGTTATATTTCACTGGATATAACTCGATGCCAAATCCCTGATCAATAGTACGTAAATACGTATCAAGTTTTTGAGCATTAACAAGGATACGCTCTACACTGTCACCATTTTTATCTATCAGCTGATATGCACCATACTTATCCATAGGAATAAGCACAAAATCATCAGCAGTATTGTCATTAACCGCCATAAGCATCTCTTCTATTGTAAGATCAAAATATTCCATGATATCTTTTGATATGTCAAATCGTTGGTAGGCGTTATAGTAATAAAACAGCCCTGTATATTGATAGAAGTCTATAGTTGCTAAATTAGACAACCCCTGCGAAGATGGTGATTTTTTATTAACATGTATGTATAGATTTGCTAGAAACTCGTCTTTAGATAATCCCTTATAGTAATAACTCATTATGCCGCCCCTCTTTGTTTATAGCAAATATTATATTACATTTTTTCACATAACAGCAATAGGGTATATGCTATTGTTATTGAAGTTTTGAATAAAGTTTTCCTCTTGCCGTTTCTAACTAATAGTGCGTCCTCTCCTCATATTAAGCGTTTGCTTAGCATGCTGTTCCCGCGCCTGTATCTGTGGTCTAATTCGTTTATCATTCGCCCTGCTATTCTTATCACTAATAGGTTCATATGGCTTGGATGTCACTCCTTGGCCTTCTTTAGCTATAATCTTATTGTCTTTTATGTACTGCCTAAACTCTTTACTTGTTTTTCCTTCCATCTCTGGATGATTCTTTGTGATATCAGCGCAGAGGCTGGAGTATTCCTTGGCGTTAGCTGTAATGCCAAGTTTTCTTTCATCTACATGGATGCCACCACTACCTTTATGCAGTCCTTTGGGCAGAGCCACAGCTTGTCCATCTCCACCTATGTGATGATGAATTAGCTGTTGTCCATCAAAATCTTTATGTTCTGGGAAGTGCTCAATCCATTTGCTATTCACTCTAGGCACCTTATTGTGTTCTATTCTATACTTGTTTTTCTTGTTGAAATATTCCGGATGATCCTTTAATAATTGCTTAAAATAATAATTGGGATTTCTTTCCCAGCCCTGCGAATTAGTATTTGATTTTTGGGGCCCCTTATATTTCATGTCTTTAACGAGTTCTTCTGAATGATTAAGTCTAAATTTTTCACCATCTTTTGTTGTACGAACTGCGTTTATTTCTTTATCCGAAATATTTTCATATACTTCAATTTTCATAACTAAATTCCCGCTTCCATTTCAGCTATTATCTCTTCCAATGTATCTGCTAAAGCCACTTCTTTTTTAGTATCATCGTCAAGACAAAACACTTTACCTGTTTCATTATCATAGAAGATAAAATAATCATCATTATTTCCTATTTCAGCGCCACCAATTAACAGCACCTGCTTATTTGGGAAATAAAAGCTACCATCCCTATACGCTTTTTTTATAGTATCAACCACGGATTCAGTTGCATCTATTGGTGTAAAATCCAAATATGCTTTTTTATAATCTCCCGCCATCATCAAAAATGAATATGCGGAATAATAGTTTTTCAATTCTTCACATAAAGTGAAACCTAATTTTTCCTCAACTTCATTCCAATCTATATTTTCTGCTTGTTCCTTAGGTTGCCATTCCACTTCATAATCCTCATCTGGCTCTGAAACAACCAATTTCTTGTTTAACCTATCTGTATAGCTCACAGTTGGCAATGAACCAAACTCATTCTCAAAAAAAACATTTAATTTTTTAAAATAACTCTCTAAAGCATTATTTATCATAGCCTCATTTTTCCTCCATTTTTTCACTTATTATATTGTCGCCTCCATTCCTCCTATAACTTCGGTAAGCGATTCATTAAATTCTATTGTTTTATAGGTGTCATCTTCATAGCAAAACAATTTTCTATTTTTATTATCAAAATATATGGTATAACCATCATCGCCATTTAATTCAGCCATACCCAATACAAAAACTTCTTCACCCGAAAATAAATACTGAGCTGTTTCATATGCTCCCAATATAGTTTCAGTAACATTTTCCTCCAAATTTACCGAGTCAAAACACAGAGATATTTTCTTATAATCGCCATCTAACTGAGCAAACGAGTATGTAGAATAAAACGCTTTTAATTCTTCGCAGATTTTAAAGCCCAAGCCATCTTCTATACTAGCCCAACCAATAGTTTCTGTCTGAAGCTTTGGCTCCCATTCAACATATCCCTCATCGTCAGGTTCCGATACTAATAAATCCCTGTTCCATTTTTCTGAGTAAGGTATCATAGGTTTGGTCCCAAACTCCTCTTCATATACTCTATTCAATTTTTCAAAGAATATATCAAACGCTTCTTTCATTATCATTTCATTCTTCTTTTATTTAAAAAATATTTATTGTGCCATTCTTCTCTTTTGACCTTGCACATTTATATTTGAATCATTCTTTTGTTTTTCTTTACCATTCGATATGCTCTTAATATCCGAATATGATTCTTTGCTTACTTTATCACCACTACTCATTGGTGTAGTTCTGTAACCAGATTCATTTTTATTGGATATTTCGCTAGCCTGCTTGCTAGTGGAAGCGGCATTTCGTTCACCAAGTTTGGTAGAACTGGTTGGTTGCTCATCATTCTTTACTTTTGCCTTTTCCCGCGCCGGCCTATTATCAGCCTTTTCATACGGTGTCATCTGGACAAAAGGTGTTGCAATAAAGTCTACTCCGTGAACAATATTTTTTGCCTTATCGATTGTCTGTGCTCCTTTTTCATCGACTTTGAACTGGTCAAGGACTGCATCAAACTGGGCCTTGGAAACGTTATTCTCTTTTGCAAAGTCACTCATTATCTTTCTGAATTTTAGAACTGCCCCAGGATCTTTTATTGCATTGAGTCCTACTTTCAATTTGCTAGGATTTTCCACGCCAATTGCTTCGCCAGCCAATGGCGCAATGTAGTCTGATATTCTCTGCAATTCCTTTTTATCAGCATGGTCCATTGTGTATGATATGAAATCTCTAATTAATTCCATGTTTTCATTTTTCTGGTCCAGCTGCTTAAATGAAAATACCTTATTATTGTTTTCATCTACCGGAATCCTGCCTTTTTCATCTCGCATAAAAATGGAATTTGGGCTATGAAATTCGCCCGGACTAGAAATTCCATATTGCTCACATGGAATCTGTTTAGAATTATCAACCTGCTTCATCAAAACATTTACAAAATCATTTTTTGCAAAATAATTTGTTATTTTGGAACCATTATCATCTATCTTATCTGCGTATTTATCCATAAAGTAATTAGAAAAACCCTGACCATCAAATGCAACACACTTTGATATCTTGCCCGCATTCTCCGAAACAATGGTTGAGTACATTGCCTTGTTGGCTCCTTTTGAATGTCCAGTCACTATAACATCTTTATATTTTTCCTTACTGGCATATTTATCAAAAAAAGCCAACGCCTCTGTCTGGGACTGTGTGTCTGATTCAACTAGCCCATGTACGTTGTCTTCCCATTCATTTTTACCTGATGTTCCCTTATATGAAATAATACATTGATTTGTCTGTGGATCTTCGTAGGCAATATTTAAATTGTACCTTCTATGGTCAGAGGTCTCTAACTGCTGGCTGCCGATAATTTCTAACTTACTTAACTCTGGATCATTTTTTATCCCCTCGATAATATCAGCCCATTCATTACCAGAGATGTAGGCTCCCTGGACATTTTTATCTCCCACATCCCTGAGGTTTTGGATTGCTTTATCATCGAAAACAAGCATACTCTCGCCTAATGGCCTATTATTACGCAGGGGTAATATTTCTCGATTTATACCAGCTGCTTGTAGCACATATTTATCTATATATGGAACGTGGTCTAATACCGCTAATTTTTCATCTGTCATATTTTACCCACCCGCGTTCTGCATCCCTGATATATATTCTGTTGCTCGAATACATACCATTGATATCTTCTCCTTCAAAACAATCTTGATGATTTTTCTTGTCCATCTTTGGCAGAATATCATCCTTTAGCCAATACAGTAAAAAGTCATAGTCGATTTTGTCACCATCTATTTCTTTCACAACTAAATCCATTGATTTTTCAATTTTCTCTTCGCTTGTATTTTCGATATACATACATATATCTACTGCTTTCACATGTCCGTCATCTGCAACACCTGTAATTTCAGCAAATATCTTGTAGGTCTCCCCAGCAAATATTTTTCCAAAACGCTTTTCAATATCTGCCTGAACTATAGGGGCCTGAGTTACCCATGCATAGCCATCTGTAAATCCATCTTCTGTTCTTTCCACTGAAAATGTAGATGTGGCTGGGTCATCTCCCTCAGCATAGGTGAATAGAGCTTCCTCATCTCCAAACAATGCATTCTTGGCAGTATATCCGTTGTAGCAAAACTTTTTATTATATTTTGCCTCCACATACTGCAGCATCTCCTCGATTGCTGCAATCGCTTCTCTCTGAGTAAATGATAGCTTACCCCATTTTGTAGGAAGATTCTTGCATGCTAAAATCTCACACTGTCTTTCATTTAGTTTATGGCTTTTAAATAAACTCATAAATAACCTCTCCAATTTATGCTTAATCGCATTAGCCAATCATGTATCGTAAATACGGATTAACCTGTGCACTATATCCAAATCTGATTATTTCAGAAATATCGTCTCTAGACAACAATTTTTGGAATTTATAAAGCAATTTAGATGCTGTACTAGGATTAATATATTTTTCACCCTCTGGATTAGTCAGCACGTACTTCGCACATTTTTCATCCTTAGATGCGCATTTTAAAACACGAACATCGGAAAGATATTTATAAAATGGCACAAATCCATTTGAGCAATCTTCCATCCAGATATTGAATACGATTTTTAATAATGGATGAATCTTGTCTAGCTTTGAAATCAAATTCTTGTCGAGATTAACATTTTCAGCATCAACTTTATTGATGATCATGTCCTCGAATCCCCTTGAGCTCTCATCGACAAAGCTATTGCCTTCATTTACATCCTCTAAATATTCATAAGATGTAAACTGAACCATCTTACCATTTGTACCGTAATAGCTTTTTTCTCCGCTTTTTCTTGTGGATGTAGATACTAAGTGATCATTGTCAGTCTGCTTACTTTTTGCATAAAGCTGTCTACCAGTTGGCAATACAAACTTTGTTACATACACTTCAAATGGTGATGAACCATCAAATGGTCTTCTGTCTTTCAGCTTTCTATAAGCATCCATGCAGTAGAACAATAATGCATCTAACTCATCTCTACTAAATGTGTTGTATAGACTTGACTTATCACGAATACGGGCAGCTGCAACATTTGCGCAAGTAAAGTAAACGATAGTTTCAACCTCATCGTACATTCTTCTAACCTGCTCATTTGCCTCTATGACATTTTCCATACCGATAGCACTATATGCTACATCAGAATTATCAAACCCCGCTCCCCTGCTTGTTGATTTTTCTGAGTAAACTCCCATTACAATTATCCTTTCTTAAACCAATTTGTTCATAACTTCATTAACTTCAATCCCCTAGTATTTTTTATGCTCACCCGTGTGTCACGATTGTGACGTTTATTTAATCATTTCTGCCCGTTTTTTATATTAAACTAATATTCAGTTTTACCTGTTCAAAGCTTCGGCCTGCTGCTAGGCCAATGAATAATGTGTCTGTTTTTATTCCTAAATACTTTTCATCATCCTCTGTAATATTTCCCAGTTTTTGCTCGAGCAAATAAGCTCTTACTTCCTGGTACAGTTTTTTGTTAAATCCAACTGCTTCATTAAAATCATTAAATTTCTTACCTGCATATTCGGATGATTCAAATCTCATATCTATTTCTGTGATACCATCCACATCATCGTAGAAACATAAAGCTACGTTAGTCGGAATATTTTTCACTGCATCATGGCATTTAAAGCTTATAAATACACGCTCCTCATAATCATGTTCCAACGATTCAACTTTTTTAAGAGTTTCTGCAAAAGTATCATCAATTGAAAATGCTAAGCCATTATCAAATTCTATTGTTTTACCTGATAGCTTCATTGCTTTCTCCTACTATGGAAAAATTTAATATTCAATAGAAGGATTGTCTTTTGACGTAATGTGCATAACAACATCTTCAAATTCACGTCCTGTTGTAACACCTAATAACAGGCTGTCTACTGCAATTGTGATTGAATTATCATTATCACCTATTACTGTACATCCAGAAAACTGCCGTAAAACATACTCCTTCAATTCATTTAAAAATCTTTTATTGCTTTCCATGAATTCTGCATAATCTTTAAACTCTTTATTGGCATATTCATGTAAATCAAAATCAATTTCTACCTCATCGATTTTCCCTTTGAAATAATAAATAGTTACATCAGCAAGATAATTGCTTACCATATCATCAGATTCGAAACTAATGTATTTACTTTCCTCTACATCCAGTGCTTCTATTTTTCTGAATTTATTTAATAATGTTTCAAAAGAATCATCTATATCAATGGTTAAGCCATTATCAAAAACAATTTCTTTTTTTGATATATTCATTTTAACCTCCTCAACGTTTCTGCGTTCTCCCAGCTGCTGGTTTTCTTGCCTCAACGGTTTGTACTGCTGTATTCTGCCGTACTATTTCTTTTCCAACAACAGTTTTAGGTTCTGTATTAGAAATAGCTGTATTAATATCTGCACTGTCTTGAATCACTGTCGCTTCTTGAATTGTTTGCTTCGAATAACCATATGTAAGATCTGGCCTTGCTACAAAGCCCCTATTCGGCTTATTCTCAAATTGATTATTTTGGTCTGCAACATTAACTCCATTGGCATCCCGCTCCTTTTTCAATTGCTGATTTATGCTATTCCATCTTTCTGTAGCTTCATATCTTCGTGATTTTTGCAATTGTTTATATTCTTGTGGTGTCATATCCTTTCGCGAGATTTCATTATATCCCTTACCTCGCTCAACACTATATGACTCATCAGGGTTATGTTTAAATACCCCAGCTTTTATAGCCTCTCTGAAAGTATTCGGATTAAGATAATATTGATGTCCTCCGCCTGGGCCATGCTGCTCATTTCCATATACTTCACCGTAAGCAACCTTTATTTCTCCTGATGGTTTTCCATCTGGGGCAGTTAACTTTTCATATAGTTTTGGATTATCTGTTTTTAACGAATCAAGCTTATTGAAATCAACATCATAAGCTGAAACATGTGAATGAGCCTGTATCTTTCCTGAATTAGCGTTAAACTTAGACAATTTTGTCTGAAGCTTTCCATCTAATTCATTTGTATTTAACACACCATTATGTAAACAACTATCAATTGTCGCTTTATCTGTAAAAAATCCACTAGCGTTTTCTTGACTCGCCCAGTCTTCTGTCCAACCTGCAGCATACAGTGTAACTTTTTGATTTCTATCTAATACTCCATTTTGAAATCTGTCATGCCCTGCGTACGATTTATCTAAACCTATATTTGTAATACGTGGTCCTTGTGTAGCATACGCCTGGTTTGCCATTGATTCATTCATAACTTCTCACCCGCCTTTTTCATAACTCAGCTACGCTAACATCTTGATTAAATCATCGCTGTGACAAACAAATCTGCCCTCATCGTTGTCGATGAATGTGTATTTACTGTTATCAACTACCATTTGAATTCCATCGGCATTTGACACTGTCATATCGAAAAACTCATGTGTCATCTGGGCTTTGTTCAAATCTGCGAATTCCTTTAGAGCTTTTTCTGTAGCAAACAAAATTGGCAATCCCTGGCATCTCATGATGGCTCCAGAGTCATCATCAGCTGCCAGAATATGAAGTTCCTTTCCACCAACCAGACTCTTAAGCTTCTCTGTTCCAACTAGGAACTGCTTCCATACATTATTGGCAGCTTCTATAATCTCCCAACCATATACAACCTCGCCGTCGATTGTGAAAACTGTTGTATCAAGAGGTGGATTAGTAATCCATCTTTCAATTGTATGCTCGCCAACTCCCGCTTCTGCAATGGCTCTAGCATCTTCCTCCTTGGTAAAAAATGATATTGTCGCGTGAGTATTGCCAACTGGCTGACTTATTGCCTTGCCTTCTTCGGTGAGTGCTACATATAGGCATTTACTTCCATCGTACATTCTCTGAATTTTTGCAACCACATCTCTTCTTTTCTCGTATAAAAGATCCGCCGCTGCAAAGAATCCCAAATTTACAATTTCAAAACCCGGATAGTTATTATCAAACAGTAAACTAAAATATGATATGTCCGGTACTTCAAAACCAACTGTTGAAAACTCGTATTCTCCTTCCGGCAATTCACTTCTAACTGTTTCACAGAAAGCTTGTGCCTCCTCATCATTAAGTGCTGCAAAAAAAGCACTGTCTCTATTTCTAAGTAAGCCGCCATTCATAGTAACTATTCGAAGTGTTCTTCCTTCTAATTCTTTTAACTCATCCCTTGTTATAGTCTCCATAACATACCTCACTATATTTCTCTCTATAAAAAAATTTATTATTTCAGTTTCATCTTGTAACGCACATCATTATAGATTGTAACAATTCGAAACTATATTGTACATAGTTTATTCATAAATATTTCATAATTATTTCAAAACATGCTGTTAAACTGTGAATTTTCTTTGTTTTGTAATTATTTTTGATGATTAGGTATCGTGTTAATACCTTAGTGGTATTGTACACATATTATTTATTTTGTTGTCCCCTGTCAATAGTTTTTTGTAAAAAAGTAGTAAAATAATAATTTTTGTACAATTTTACGAAAAACGCTCCAGAAAATACTGTCCACTTAAATGGTCCAGTACCTCCGGAGCGCTTATTTATTCGTTATTTTTAGCCTTATAATTTTTACTTAAATGGTCTATTTAGTTTTAAAAGCCCAGAACTTATTGATAAGGAAATTAATAGGAACACTTACCAAAAGATTAATGATTGGCGAAAGCATTTTAGATATACCTACAATATCTACCCAGAAAAATCCAAGTAACCAGTTAAGGAAAAGTCCTGTAAAAGAGTATGAAACATATGTCTTAAGAAGAGTCTTCCACATGTTTCTAGACTGACCCTCCTCTACTACGAATACCATTTTGTTATTCCAGTAGAATGACCAAAGAACGCTGAGCACAAAGGCAACAAATGTAGCTATCTGATAGTCTACCTTTGGAAAAAGTCCTGCCTTCTGAAGCCCTAATAAAGTACCAACATAAATAACATATGATACTACTGTATTAGTGACACCCACAATGCCAAACTTAACGAACTGTAAAGTAGCCTCATGAATCCCGTCAGTGTATTCCTTATGCATTATTTTGAATATGAATCCAAAAATCTTCTTAACAATTATATCTAATAAATCAAATGCTTTATTCATTTTAATACCTAGTTCCTTCTATATTATTATGAGGGCTACACTTTAGTGCATAGCCCTCTAGGATTATAAGATATAGAAGCATTTTAATCAATAAGTGGATTTCTCTAGCTCTCAGTCATGGCTGCAGGAAGTGGGCGATGCTTTGCCGAAAGTTCATCCACATCAATACGCATGACGCTGACGATGGAAACCATTCTCTCATCAAACTGGAAATGGTCGTGGCCAGTCTGAGTCTTCATGATAGCCTGAAGTGCACGGTCCTTCTCAGTAGGGTCGTCTATGAGATGAATCTGGCCTGTGCCCATAACACACTCATAGGCCACACCGTACTGGCATGCCATCTTACCCTCGAATGGTGTGATATTGCACTCCATTGTGAAGCAACAGTCAGAGTTCTTTTTAATGATGTCTAGCTTGCGGCCAGTGTTAGCACCGTGAAGGTAGACAATCAAATGCCCGTCTGCATCGTCATGGTCTATGCCGTAATTCATAGGCACCACGTATGGCTTACCGTCGTCCACTAGACCTAGATGCAAATACTTGCAGGTGTCTAGGATTCGGTTGATTTCATTTGTATCTGTGATTTCTCGTTCTCGTCTGGTCATGGGTCCCCCTTTTGCAGATCAATTCTATTAGCCTACAATCTCCTCATATCTAGCACTTACCTTTGCCCAATCAAGCACCTCAAAGAATGCCTTGATATAGTCTGGGCGGAGATTCTTGTATTTTAAGTAATAAGCATGCTCCCACACATCAAGGGCTACAAGTGGAATCATACCTGTGCCCTCAGAAATCGGGTTGTCCTGATTGGCTGTCTTAGAAACTGCGAGCTTGCCTGACTTGTCAGTAGAAAACCAAGCCCATCCAGAACCAAACTGTGTAGTGGCTGCTGTGGTAAGCTGCTCCTTAAGAGCGTCAAGTCCACCGAATGTATCGTCAATCGCCTGAGCCAGCTTGCCTGTAGGCGCCTTAGCTGGGCTAGGTGAAAACATTTCAAAATAAAGATTGTGATTGTAGAAGCCGCCGCCCTGATTCTTAAGGCCCTGGCGAAGTGTAGCGTCGCCAACCTTATCAAGGGATGCAAGCAACTCCTCTGCAGATAAATCTGCCATGCCTGCCTTCTCAGCTAACTCGTTGAAAGTCTTAGTGTATGTAGCATGGTGCTTGCTATGGTGTGTCTCCACTGTGAGCTGGTCGATAAATGGCTCAAGGGCATCTGTTGCGTATGGTAATTTAATCTGTTCAAACATAGTAAAACCCTCCTTAAATTGTGTTAAATAATATTTGTTTGATTGTAGCACGGATTAGGTGCAGTTACACACATTTAATTAAATAGCGGAATGAACTACGCTCCCATGCTCCACCTTGGTCCCAGCAGCCACAACAGCTCTGGCCGTAACCACTGCGTTGCATCCAATCTGGCAAAAGTCTCCTACTGTGCTGTCATGATTAAGCACAGCGCCTGCATTAATAAGGCATGACTGGCCAATAGTGCATGCTCGATACACTACGCAGCCTGGCTCTACAATGGAGCCCGCCCCGATAGCTGCATCACCACTCACATAGGCTCTAGGATGAATGATAGTAGCAAGCTTAAAATCAGCTGACAGCATCTCCACACATTTCTTTCGCACCTGAGGATTGCCTATGGCTACGATGAATTCATCATATTCTCCTACAAACTTTTTGTAGTCTGCAATTTTTCCAATTGCAAGCCGGCTGTTATCATCTAGAAAATCAGCATCGTCATATCCTGACTCTAGTGCTAGGTCCTTTATAAGACGGCCGTACTCGCCGGCGCCGATAATAAGTAGTTTTTTCATGGTGGGTTTCCTTCTATAACTTTCTATAACTTTTTGCAAATTAGATATTTCTTGGACCATCCCTATCCGCCCGCTCCGCGGCCAGGCTGCCCGACTCCACAGCCTCTCGCTAGTGCGAGCAGGGTAGGATTGTAATCGGCTAACGCCGATGTAATATCTCTTTTATTTACCGACATTGTAATTAAGATTCAAAAGTCTTGCTATTGCATCTTGCAGAACTTTAGAATAATTTAATCCCACCTTATCTGCCTCAACAGTCATCCAATATGGAACAGTACAATTTTTTCTAACAGCTCTATTATCCATCTGCCTGCGATATTCTGTAAAATCAACATCAATCATCGTTAAAATACCATCAGAAAAATCCATTACCTCTTTATCTTTTTTTGCTTTTTCCAGCGCCATTTTATAATCGGAAGGTTTTGGGAATTCTTTGCCCTCATCCTCATATGTAATTCCTAAAACACCTATCATATCCCTTCCCATGCTAATGGCATCTTCCAAACTTTCTCCTGATGTGCAATTATCCCAGTCTGGAACATAAACAAGAAAATCTTTCCCGACTTGCTTAATAAATGTTGGATATGCACCTTTCATAGTCGTCCCTCCTATTAAATCTACAGCAAATAAAAAATTACAGGCTCTATAGCCCCGCCTCTTTTAAAATTTTCTTAGCTAGTATCTCATTAATCTCCCTATGTCTAGGAATTGCAATTGTGATATCACCATTTGAATAAACATCATGATTACCACCATGCCTTACAAAGTAAAATCCAGCATTTTCAAGAGTTTTAAGTAATATTTGTAATTTCATTTTTGTTACTTCTTAAAAATGCATATTATATTACATATATTATTATACGCATATAATACGCATAGTCAATACTCTCCCAATTGATTTCTCATGAATTTATGCATCCGTCTTTAGTATAAAATCAATATATATCCTATTTTACGGATTGCTTTTCAAAAATATATGCGCCCCTATAAATCAAGAAGCGCTTTTGCGTATCCCATTATTCTCTCACGTTGCTTTGGCTCCATACTATTATAAGCAACCATCAACTCGCCCAATTCCGATTGTTTATCTATTACGTAATAATTAGTCTTTTTCCCTCTGTTTCCATCTTCCTCAATACCAGAAAGAAGCCACTCTGGTGTTATGTTAAGTACCTTACAGATAATCATGATCTTATCTGTGCCTGGATTTGTCTTTTTCTTTCGCCAATCACTAATTGTACTCTGTGGAATTCCTGTCCACTCCGAAAAGTCCTTTTGAGATATCTTCCTCTCATCTAAAATCTGAAGTATACGCTCACTTGCTGTCATACAAATCCCCCTCGCATTTCGAAAGAATAAGTAATCAGTTCTTAAATACTATTCGTATTCTTCGAATAGTACTATTTTACGTATTCTAACACCTAATAAAATAGGTGTCAACACTTTTGTCTCCACCTATTTTGTAACATTTCCGTAATGGGGTCAGGCACCAATGTGATAAAATTTAATTATTCTTCTTCCTGGAAATCGAACTCATGGAATAGAACCTTTCGACACAAAAGCAGAATTGCAATGCAAACTATTCTAATCAATGCACTAATCGGCTCCTCATGTCCCACAACCAGCGCTCTAGCGATTGCAAAAATCAACACCTCCACAATGGTGTTCATGGAGTGCTTAATCAACATTCGGATAAACTCGATAATGATGATTGCATTGAATGCTGTGACCAAAATATCATCCACATAATCATCAAATCCCAAGTCTGTAAATGCAAATACATGCATAGCCAACTGAACGTAGCTATAAACCACTCGCTAATACGAGATTTAAATGTCCTATTTTTATCGTCTCTCCGCAATCCTCAATGCGCTATCTAAATACACCTGAAGCCGTAATTTGAACTCGTCTGTCTTATTATATTCTTCCACGTTACCAATCTTAGCTATTGGTAAAAAGGTTTTACCATAAGAAAATAAAATTGGCGAATAGTCACTAGATTCGGCACAAATTATCCTATTATGATTCCTTCCACCTCTTTCACCAAGATTTATTTTAACTTCTCTTAGTGATAGCTTTCGAAAACCATGTTCAAAAAACAAAAAATTTGAATGCCCCCTTCTCGCCTCAGATTCATACACCAAACAATCTGGTTCTTGATATGCGATATCGTCTATTAATTCTCTTTCACCTTTTGATAGCTCTATATTTCTATCTAGTTTCTTCAGGATATGATTAAACTCTATTTGGTTTCCATCAATTATTTGTAATTCTTTACGGGGATAAACAGTAGGCAAAAAACTGCTTCCATCATCATATGCCCAAAATGTTAAAATATTTTTTCCTGCACCCCATTTCTTTATCTCAGCTCGTCCTGTTGCAGGGCTATCTGCCCAATATGACAACTTTTGCCCTGGAAATAATGTTGAATATCTATTATCTTCTCTACTTAACCTAAGATTTCCAGCATGTAATTCACTTATAGTTTTTCCATACATATTTGGATTAAACTCAATACATCTATAAAAGTTAAACTCGCCTGTCATAATCAGTGGCAAATTCACATGTTTTTTTATTGGAATATTTCCTGTTTTATTTTGAAATCCAATAAACATTTCCCTAGCCCCCTAATATTTCACTCATCACAATTATTAAGTTAACCGTATATAATCGAATCAAATTCAACAAATCAGCTTACGTATCTACTCTTCAATTGTCATACCTTCAATATCATCAACTTTCTTATAATCATAAATATTAGTCGCCCAACTTTTCGTTTATTGCACAAATCCACTGAATATCATCTGCTTCAAATCTATTTACAATTTTTGCAAAATTACTAGCCCCATTCAGATGATCATCAGGATTCATACCTTGCACTCTATCGCGCATAGCTTTGTAATTATCAGAAGTTATGATTGCCATCACCTGCTCTATCTGATCCGCACGACCTTTATACCCCTTTACTCCCGTATATTTCTCAATCAACGGTGCATTAACAGGTTTTGCAGGAGACTTTATCAACTCATCAGTCCAGTGCTTAGCTACAATTTGCAACGTGCAGGGATTAGCAAAAATGACTACTTCATCAGCGGCATTATCAATACCATGAAACTCATTTATCTTGTGCTTAATATCCTCATATTGCTCATAAGGCTTCTTCTCAGTATCGCAGAATACTAACACCACCTCATATGAACCATTCTGATATCTGTCCTGATAGCGAGCTGGGATATTTCCATTTCCCTCGGCATTAACGAGTGAAATATCATAAATATCATTCCATACGTGCAAATTTTTTAAACGTTCCAGGTATTTGTATTCTTCATTACCTTCGCATATTATACATATCTTATGCTTGTTAGAAATACTTGGTAGTCTATTCACCATCTAATGCAGCCTCCTTAGTATTTCCCTTAATACTCAGCAATGTTTTTATTAACTCTGGATCAGGCAATGCGGCAAAAGCACCTTTACGATATTTTTCAATGATATCAGATGTATCTCTCACCCCATTTTCAGCAGTAAAGTCTGCAAGAGAATATACATATACACCGTCATCATCCTTATCTACAAACCAGATTTGTTCCTTTCTAAACAAGCGCTTGCAATCCATCAAATTGATATCATGTACAGTAAATATCATTTGAGCATCATCATTCAACTCATTATTAAACATTGCAACAGTTGCTCTAGTAAGCTTAAAGTGAATACTACTATCTAGCTCGTCTACAATAAGAATACGCCCTTTCTCCAAAGCTTCTATTACATAACTAGCAATAGCGGCTATCTTCTTTGTGCCAGTAGAATCAAATAACATACTAGGTACATGAACACCCTTATATGTAGATACAAGTCTTATTTGCTCCATAACCTTATCAGCAAATACAAGTACATCCTCATCAGGTTTTTCATTATCACCTGCATTTACCTTTATATCATTCATCTCTACATACTCGAAATTATCCATATAAAGATCTGCATTCTTGATAAATTCTACAACCTTATCTTGCAAACCATTTTTATTCTTCATTAATTCGATAGTATGCTCCATTGGGATATTATTCATGTTAATAATATCTATCTTCTCAGCAAATCCTGTAAGAATTTGTTTCATCTCATCAACACTTGCGAACTTACTTGTATCAATCAGATGGAAAAGCACATTATTTTTAGCTACAACAGGCATCATCTGCTCTAAGTCAGTATCTATACAACTATACTCATCCTTTAATGTATCTCTCTTTAACCAACAAATCTCTTTTTCATTGTTATACTGATCCTTAAGTATTTCGCTAAATGATTCATATATATACTCTTTTTTTTCAGTATCATATTTAAAATCATATGCAAACTTTCTTCCTAAATCGAGAAATGTTATTCCTAACTCACATATCTCATTATCTGTAAATATATTGGACATTAATGTATTACCTCCGTTGAGTAAAACACTTTTCATTGCCCTAATACATCTTATAAGACAAGTTTTTCCAGAATTATTTGGACCGTAAATACCTACCGTCTTTAAAACATTAAAATTATTTTCTCTATGTACATTTGATGCAAATTTCTTATTACGCATATCAGCCTTCATAGAAAGCGAAACCTGTTCATCAAATGCATAACAATTCTTTGCTCTTACTTCAATAATCATCGCATATTCCTCCACTTTCAACTCCCTCAACATAATTATAGCACCTATTATTTTTTATGCAATCTTTTTGCACAAAAAATAATAGGTGCCTTCTATAACTCTCTATAACTTTTTATTTCTTCTATAACTCTCTATAACTTTCTATAACTTTTCCCAAAACAAAAAAGCGGCAGCCCACAGCCACCGCTCAAATCACATATTCAATTCTACAACTCCGGCGGACTACACTTGCTGCAAGGCTCATATCCCTCAGCAACCGCATCCTCCAAACTCTTCTCTATCTTGCTCTTCTTCAGATATTTGCAACCGTCCACATGGTACTTCTCCCCGGTCTTGGTCACATAAACAACCGTCGTCCCATCGGCCGCACTCACCGGCAAAGGCGGATTAAACGCCACAATGAATACCAGCGAAAAGATTACAGCACAAAACATCTTTGCTCGATTCATCTCAACCACCTCCGTGTAGTTAGTACGCAACATTATAGGAGGTAGTTGTTATATAAATGTGAACGTGGGTCATTCTACCATTCCAAGCAGCCCGCTCCGCGGCCAGATCTCCCCGACTCCCGCGACCACTCGCTGATGCGAGCAAGGAGGGATTGTAATCGGCGGAGCCGATGTTTTTATAACCAATCATATTTCTTTTATACATTAGCTTCTTGCAACTTTTTATTTACATCTTTAAATCCAGTTAATTGTTTAGGGTTAGCATCCTTTAAGTAGAGCGACATAATATTTACACTAATTTCTGGAATACATCGTGGCATTCTATTCATGTATAGTAACATTGATGCAAGACACTTCTCGCCTCCTTCATAAAAAACAATAGCCCTCTCATCACTCCACGATATATACATGTCTGGCCTGTAATTATATATCAGCACTCGATTATTAACCAATAGGAGATCAAATTGTTCAATGTATGGCACCTTATTTTGTATATAATAATCAGCAATTTTACTTATTAGCGATAACAAATTTTTATATGTTTCATCCACAAAAATAATCGCAGGGATAGTATTTGCGCACTCTATTTCTTCTGCTTTTACTCTATTTGGAAAAATAATACCATTACGTAATCGTCTTAATTTTTTTACGCTACGTATCTGCTCAAGTGTTCTTTCTATTTCACTCTTGGATTTTAGCTTCGACTTAACCTCAATAGCAAAATCCACACCATCCGCAAGAATTATTGAAGCACTATTATTCTTAGAATCCACTGTATATGGATGCGATGGATTAAGAATAATACAATCGATTGAATTGCTTCGTATTCCTCTTGTATCTACAATATTCCCTTTAACAATACGATTCGGAAACGGAAAATACTTTCTAAAAAAATCGCGTACATATCCTTCGCTTCTGTCAGCCACCTCTTGCGGAGTCCCCTTTCCCTCCAATCGTGTTTTTTCAAAAGATAACGAAATTTCCTTAGATTCCATATTTAATATATCTTGTAAATTCATATTCATAAAATCCCCTTTGATAACCATACATTACATATTTAATATTTAGTTTACTCTACTCTTATCATAGTTTCATAAGAAAAATATTCTTCCATGCCTTCATAATAAACATATTCAACAATTGTCTTTTTCATGGTTCTTATCGCAAATTGATTTTTCTCTGACGCCGGATAAATAATAAATATTTCTCTGCTTTCTAAATTAACTTCCTTCTCTAATGCTTCATATAAAGCATCCAAGTAATCACTTGCAAACTGGCCAAAAACACTTGTGCTTTCACTATATACTATTGGATAAGGAATAAAAAATATTATATTTTCGTCTGGCCTGTCTTTTTCTATTTGCATTTTCATTATTTGATATAACTTTTTCTCTTTTATATAGTTGCGATTGCACCGATGCTCTAAAGGTTCGTATATTGATTCCTCTTTGAGAACATTTAACCATCCCATTACATCAGCTTCATGTTTTTTTCCGTTTGTCAAAAGTTCGATTTGCCATGGTTCAAACGGTAGTTTAGCATCAAATTTAATCTTCGATTCAAGCGCTATGTAATCACACTGTCCTTCCGATTGTTCAGTCACTCTTTCATATTTCTCTTTAAATATTTTCCTCGACAAATTCATAATATTTAACACATGAATTTCATAGTTCTTTTTTTCGAATAATTTAATTAACAATTTATCATATTCGCAAATCGTGTGAGTTACCATACTTTAACCTCCTTTTATTATTATAATAGTATCCAGTTCATATTTCTTTAGTAAACGGTAAATCATCCGTACCTTTCTAAAATTTAGCCGCGCCCGCAGGCGCGACAATTACTTCACTGGTTTTCTACATTCACTTGGAAGTTCATCTGACCAAGGAAGTAGTTTATCCATAAAACTTCTATCTGTATCATCCAGATGCTCTGGGATTACAGTAAGAAGATATTTGAAATACTCATAAGGTTTTAGGTTATTAGCTTTTGCTGTTTCGGCAATGCTATAAGCTATAGCACTTGCTTTAGCTCCGGAGATTGTATCAATCATCACCCAGTTTTTCTTTCCGATGCAGAATCCGCGGATTGACTGCTCAGCAGCGTTGTTATCCATAGGGACTTCACCATCTTCAAGAAAAACTTTAAGATACTGTTCCTGGTTGATTGAATACTGTAATCCTTTATGAGTTTTACTGTTAGCTAATACATTTGGTTCAACTTTATGAACCCACGCAAAGTAGGCCTCAACTAGAGGCTTGACAGTTAGCTGTCGATGTTCATATCTCTCTGCTGTAGAAAGGTCACTTAACTTTTTCTCCTCGCGATAGATAGCCTGAATCATCTTCAATGCTTTATTCGCAGTGCAGGATCTTTGTTTATCCTTCGATGTAGCCTTTAAGGCTTCATCGAATCGGCGTCTTGCGTGCGCCCAGCATCCCGCGATTGTCAGGTCATCACGCTCCTTTTCAATCGAGTGATAAACCTGATAGCCATCTGTAACACAGATGCCTTTGAAATCCTTGAGAAATTCTCTTGGATGATCGGACTTTCTAGTCCGTTGGTAATCATAAATTACAATCGGTTTATCCTTGTACATCTTGCCTGTACGGTAAACCCACATGTAACTCTTTGAACCAGCATCACGACCATCCTTGTTAACTAGACAAGGAGTTTCATCAGCTTGTATTACGTGATAGTCATACAAATGCTCATGAAGATAATCATAAAAGACTGCTAAATATCTGTCAGCACATTGGATAACCCAGTTAGACATTGTCTGGCGTGAAATATTAATACCAACTCTGTTGTACTCAGCTTCAATACGATATAGCGGCATCGCATTTACGTATTTAGCATTATAAACACCAGCAACAGTACTCGCTGAAGCAAGGCTATTTCTTAGTAGCTGCTTTGGATGATTAGCTTTAACCATTCGCTCTGATTTAGAACCAGAATAAACAGCCACGTGGTGTTCCTCAACTGAAACAGAAGCAGGTGTGTATTTATACCTTGTATAGACTTCGTCAGGAAGACGCTTCCAAGTTTCATCACCAAAGAAGCTCTTAAGTTCTTCCTCAGTCATTTCATGAGGGATTTCTTCAACAGGAAGACCTTTGATATCTTCTTCCTTTTTGCCTTTAGATTTCTTACGAGTGATGGTAACCGTTTCTTCATCGTCATCATCGAAGTAATCATCTACAAAGGCTTCAGCCTCATTGAAAATGATTTCACCATCCTCGATGGTAAATGACAGTTGGTTAGATTCATCAGCTTTTTCAGATGAACGACCAAAGCGCTGACGATTCATATCAGCCATCTGTTCAAGCAGAAGCTGCATCTTGTTATCGATGGATTCAAGTTGCTCCTGCTGATTTAAAAACAGCTGTATTAGCATCGCTTTGTCAAAGTTATTCAGTTGTTCCTCTGTGAATTTAACTGACATAATCGCTCCATTTCTTATGGAACTATTATAGCTGAAATGCCGTATTTAAGCTAATTTGCAGCACCTTGGCATTCGTCATAATGCCTATATTTGTACGCTTCACAGAGCTTATATATGAAAGGCTATGAATTAGCCATTTCAATTGATTTAATGGTATTTCCAGAGAAAATATGCCCACAAATGAGCCTTATTTAAGGCTTTAAACAAGAAGAAAATCGCTTAAAATTAGCGTTTCTTGGGCGCTTAAAAATTCTCTGTTTTATACAAAACTAAACGATTTCTTTAGGCTCTTTGAGTTCTGAAATCGGATGTTTAGCGACTATAGTAAAACCACTCATTAACCTTTGATACTGTTCAGCTGAAATTGCCAGAGCTTCTGACTCAGTCCTAGGCCAGGCAAAAGCACCAACCTCAAGTCTTTTATAAAGAAGGAGAAAACCATCACCTTCCCACACAAGGCCTTTTATCTTGGTTGCTTTTCTACCACAAAACAAAAACAGGGTATCCTTGTCAAAAGGATCGAGATTGAATCTCAGCTTTACAAATGATGCCAACCCATCAATACCCTGACGAAGGTCAGTGTAACCTGTTGCGATGTAAATTTTCTTAAAACTGGTGGTATCATTGAGCATGGCTTATGGCTCCTATCAGTTTTAATAGAAATGCTTCTGAAATATCTTCTGATATTTCAATCCTAGCATTACCACAGATGATTGAAGCTACACCATGAGCTATAGGTTTTGGAACTGTTACTGGTTCAGGTAATTCAACAAACGATTGCACCGGCAATTGGGGCTGCGGTAATTCTATCGTTTGAAGTTTTTTTGACTGTTGAAGTTCATCTACATATACCTCTTGAACTTTACGAAGATGATCATAAAAAGTTGGTGGTTTAATACCTTTTAAAGAACACCAGTCTTTAACAGACATACCTTCAGGTCTTGAGTTGTATTCTTGAACCTCAGCAAACCATTGTTGATAACGAAGCTCTTTCTTAAGTTGAGCCGACTTATTCATAAAGATACCTCCTGTATGTCGGGCACTATACATAGTCTACATACTATGTAAACACCCCATAGTTTATATACAGGATTATCTCAAACTATATGAACGGGTACGAGGTACCCACTATTTAACGTTTAC
>NZ_FMUY01000010.1:0-104815 GCF_900101325.1 Pseudobutyrivibrio sp. AR14 | reverse complement strand
AGTATAAGAAAAAAAATATGGATATTCAACAACAAATTAAAAAGGAAATGGAAAATGCTAAAAATGGAAAGAGTACAAAGGATTATACACAATTAAGAAATATATTAGAAGAACTTGAAAAAATGATGAATAATAAATGTTTACCATTGAACTATCCTAGAATAATAGTTGATTCTTGGGATTTTACTGATGAATTAGGTCTGGGATTATTAGAATTAGCAGAAATATATAAACGGTGGAAATAATTTGATGAATCACTAATGAATGATTTCGTATGTTTTTAATTATTTAATCAAACTTAATACAATCACTTAGAAAGATATTATATAGAGGCACTCCTGGCAGATTTGTTAAGAGTGCCTTTTATAAATAGAACATTGTAAAGCTAGCTATTCGTGCTAATATCTTAAATGATGAGGCTGCATATGATATTGACTACAAACAAGCATTAATCAATGCATGAATAGCAGGAGCCTTCATTGCAGGAGCTTATTATATGCAAGCTGCAGCAGCATCTCGTAATACAGCAGAGGTTGTGGCTAATGAGAATGCGGAATTGGCTGCTGTCGATAGTCCGGAAGTGGTTGTTGAAGAGACTGGAGAAGTGGTGAATGGTGTTGAAGGTGGAGGCGGTACGAAGCCAGAACAACTACATCATTTTGCTACAAACAAAAATAAGACTTACACACCACAGTTTGAGGAGATAGCAAAAAAATATGGATTAGATTTAGATGATGCATGGAACAAGGAGTATATGCCGCATCAAGGTCGGCATCCTAACGAATATCATGATTATGTGTTAGACAGAATGCGTCAATATGATATTGTAGCTCAAGGGGATAAGGATGTTTTTCTTAAATTATATGAGCAAATGAAAACAGAAATAATAGATAATCCAGATATGCTATATAAAGAATATTGGAGAAAAGGAGAACACTAATGCATTACTATAAATTAGGCATGGATATGACCAGAGAAAATGATGTGGTTCTTCATTGTAAGAACTGCTCTGAGATTGGGTTGAATACTTTTGTAACAGGAGAATTTTATTCCGAAATATCAAATATTACCTTTTATTATGATGAAGAGGAAGGTAGTGTTTGGACTGATTATCTTGCAAATGATAAAGGATGGTTTATCGTATCAGAAAGATTCAAGTCTTTGTTACAAAAAATGAACTCTGATATTCAGTTTATTGATGTTAGCATATATGATATTAAAGGAGTGAATACTGAGAAAAAGTATTGTATTGCAAATATAATTAAAGTTGTGGATGCTCTATGTCTTGATAAATCTGATTATTTTGAGACTTATATTGAAGGAAAGGGTATGATATATAGTGTAAGTAAGTATGGAATATATGAAGATAAAACTGATGGCGCAGATATATTTAAACTTGATAATTGGCAACAGGTTCCGATTTTTGTATCCGAAACTTTCAAGAAAACTATTGAGCTAAATAATTGTACTGGAATGTCATTTCGAGAAATAGCTGTGGAATAGTTGGTTTTTCTTTATAAAGCAAAACAAATTAATGAAATCACGCTGGGATTTTCGTGGATTCTGAACTAGCACCTAAGTACATCTATTTTATATGGGAGTAGGACAATTGAAAAAAATCAGAAGAGAAATTGTAAAGTGTATTACATGCGAAACAAGAAATGCTTTTTTGTATTTAGATGACTTTGCTTATGGCGAGCGGTTAGTATTGTACAGTTATGGCAAGAAATATGCCTATATAAATATGTTGGAAGATGAGGCGTATACAGAATTTGTTGATTTAACAAAGAATGTTATTGAATCCGAAAAGCTTGTTAATACCGATTTATATGATATCGTTGATTCTATTTTTTATATAGCTTGTGATGAAATAGATGGAACGCCAGTAATATTTAATGGAAAGAGAAAATGCGATTTATGCGGCGAGCATTCATTCGAAAAAGTTTTGGCTGAACCAGAATCTATAATTGAAGTAGATCTTCCAGAAATAACACACAAAAAATGGATGAAATATAGTAATGAAGAAAAAGAAGCAAAAATTAGGGAACTGATTAAGAAATACTAGATTGTATAATGGTGCTACCCTATAAAAGTGGACACGATAATCGCAATGGATATGGGGTTATCGTGTTAAGGTTTTAGATAATATAAAATATAGAGCTTTATTTGCAAAAGAAATAGAGGGTTTTTCACAGTTCGGGGAAGATTTTGAAAAAGAAGATATAATTTTAAAAGATAATCCTTATAATGATGTGTAATGGACAATTTCGAATTTACTTTGGCTTTAGATCAATATAGAGGCATCATTTAGTTTTACAAGAAAGGGAATAGTAGTTATGAAGAAAAAAGTAATTGTGGTAATTGGGTTGTTGTTGTCTTTGATTGGTTGTGGCAATACTCCTACCACTGCAAAAGATAATGAAACAACAGTTGAGCTTTCTAAGGAAGAGCTAGCAAGCATAGAAAATGATTTTAATGAGTATCAGCCGAATTTCTACATAGAGTATTTAAACTCTGAATTTGATACTGAAAGTGAAATTAAAGATATTGAAGAAACTATAGAATTTATAAAAGATGATCCATCAGAGATTAAGAGCTTGTGCGGTAAATACAAATGTGTTTCAGGCACAAAGGAAGGCGATTTGTACAAGGTTCATGTAGAGGTAGTTGAAGGTGATAACTGGTCTGAGGTTGTTTTTCCACCTAGAGATGTTACATTCAAAAAGGAAAAAGATAGCTATAAGTTTGTTTCAAACATATTTGATTGGGCCTCAGGAAGTAATTTAGATGTGGCATATGAGGTGGATATGCCTGAGCTTAAAGGCACTACAAATTTTTATGTTTATGATAATTTGGAAGATTTCCCTAATGAGTCATTTATATATGTCGTTAATAGTGGAAAGAAATTCGACAGATTATTACTCCATGAATATACAGATGACAACGAAATTATAAATGATATATATAAAGTAAGGGATATGGAAGCATATGATTATAATTCGGATGGGACCACAGATTTAATAATAGTTGGAACGGACCATAAAGGTGAAGATAATGTTTTGATATTCCATTATGAAACTGGCGATGAAAGTATGGAAGGCTATTTTTACGAAGATAGTGAGTTATCTGAATCCTTAGCACAGACGGTAGATGAGATTACAATGGAAAATATTAAAAAGGCTCTAGATAGTATGAAATAAAAAAGAGGAATGACTTACGTCGTTCCTCTTTTCTTTATATATGTTTATAATCCGTAATTACACATCATTCCTGAGTAGGCGCTGGTAGCGTAAGGTGCTGCTAGGGTCTTGCCAGGATTTTTGTATTCTACAATAGCCTTGTCAACGTACTGCATCGGGTTGATAGATGCCTTGGTGGCTGCACTACGGATGACTGCCTTGAACTCGTTGAGAGTGGCAAATGCTTCCTCACGATTACCACTGTTGATAGCATCAGTAAGTGTAGAACTATCAAGTGACAGATGGCCAAGTGAATCGGCGTCTATTCCAATTACAGCAAGTCGTCCTGCCATGTTGCGGCCAATAGAAGAAATCTCATTGAAAAGTGCGCGATTCTGATGTCCGCTAGTATATCTAAGTCCTACATCTATCATGCCATTGTAGCTAAATAGAAGCTGGTTAACACCTGTTGAAAGAGCCTCTGTGTCGTTCATAAGTCCTATATTGACAGGTCCATTGCTAGGCTTTTTCATGGTCAACTCATAGGTCTTATTGACTGTGAATGTATTGGAAACCGACTGATGAGATACTCCGTTTAATTTAAAGTCAGAATTAGATGGCTTCTGAAGTATATTGTCGATTCCAAGTGTGTTAAGCTCGCGCCATGAGATGTTAGAGGAAATATCAAACAATAATTCCTTGTCATCATTAAGTCCGGTGGCCTTAGATGAAATCTCAATAGCGTTGGCCTTTTGGCTATTGGTAATCAGGCTGGCCTTAAGGCCAACGTCTGATGTATTTAACAATCTGATAATCTTATCCTGGACTGATAAATTTGTCTCGCCTCGATTGACATTGAACTGGAACTCGTAAGAATGATTGCGAATATCCAAATCAAATGAATACTGGCCCTCTTCGAAGCTATGACCATCAGGTGGTAGGTAATTGCCACGGTTAATCTGTGGCTGAGCTAGATTATTAACCTGGATTTCAAAATCCTCCGCATCATCAGAAGAATCTCCAACATAAACTACATCAACTGACTCTGGCTGAGAAGAATTAGCAATCCTCTTATCTAAAACAGAAGAGATATCCTCGCCATTGGCAGTCAAGTTAGAGATTGACAATGCAATGGAATTAGCATGCTCCTTGATATCAATCGCAAACTGGCCTATATCCTCGGAATCCTTGATCTTGTACAGAGGGGATTCTTTGTTGGCTTTCACTATTTTGTTGTAGGTATCGCGTAATTCACTCTTCTTATGGGATTCGTACCTTGAACCTATGTTGTCGCCATAGGTGGTCATAAAGTAATTATACGCAGTATCTATGCGTGACATAAGACGCCCCTCCTTTCTTCCATGAATTTTAAAACGTTCGACAATCCTTTGTCTAATCCGGGACATAGATAGCTTAAGTTATACTTATAGTTATAATAATAATACCACATGTCAAGGTGTTTGAAAACCCACTAGATTTAGAGATATTATCTGATAATTGCACAATAAGTTGCGACAAAGGTCTTAAAAGCGAAAAAAAGCCAGCCCATAAAGGACTGGCAAAAAGATACTATTTTAAGTTCTGATATATGCCATAAAGCTGGTCACAGTATGCATTGCTATTATCAAAGGCCTGAGCCTGTCTGATAGCGCCATCAGATTTTGATGAATAAATTGATGCATCCCTAAGAAGCTCTGAAATGGAATCTCCATAGGATTTAATATCATTACATATATAACCGCAGGAATCATTTACTATATCGGTAAGTCCTCCCACACCTGAGCAGACAACAGGCTTACCCAAGGTCATTGCCTCTAAGGCTACAAGTCCGAATCCCTCGAAGATAGATGGCATAAGAAGTACTTTTGTTTTATTCATGTATTTATAAACATTTTCCTGGTAGCCCTCAAAAATGATCTGGTCTGAAAGACCATGGGAAGAAACATACTCCTTGCATTCATCAAGAAGCTCTCCGTTACCAACCATCCTAAATATGAGAGAATCCTTGTCTGGGAGGCTCTCGAATATCTTGATTGCGCCAAGTGGGTTCTTAGCTTGATTAAAACGGCCTACATATAATAAGTCGGAATTTATATCACTGTCCGGTTCTTCTGATGCAGCCTTTAATACTGCCTCAGTGGAAAATGGATTACCCATTGTAGTAATAGGACATTTTAACTTGCTGGCATAGCAGTATTCCTCTGCTATAGAGTCTGATACTGTAATAATATGTGCGTACCATTTATTAGCGAAATAATATGAAAATGACTTAGGGTGAAGTGGGTTTTTAAGCCAAAGCGGGTTGCAGTGTAAATGTGAAATAACAGGAACCTTACCCTTTAGGGCGATGCCACAGAGCACACTGGCTGTAAAATCGTGTGCGTGAACAACATCTGGGTGCAACTCTTCTACGGCCTTTTTAATTTCATAAACAGAAAGCTTATCAATGCCACGATAACAATTGATAAGCCCTATAGATCTAAGCTTGTCCTCGATGGGACCATGGGGAGCCATATACACAAACTCCTCACGTCCTGAGAGACCCTTTATAATCTGGCACACTACATTTTCGGCACCAGAGTAAATATTTGATTTGATAACATGTAAAATCATGTCTATTCCTCTTCAGATTCTGAATGACGGGTGGTAGAGCTTCCGTATTCATATGTACTAAGAAAATCTTTTAACTCGCTGAATGACTTAGGGAACTCAATTCCATATTTCTCAGCAATATCTCCGTTGTAAAGCTTTACATCATCATCAGAATCTCCGTTGGAAATCTTGATGGTTGCAATATCATCTCCGTTAAATACTCTAACGGCCTTTTTACCTGCCTGATATCCAAGTGAATATGGATCAGTGAAAAGTGTGACCAATGCATTGTCAGCGATTGTGGTATCGCCTGCTACAACAACTACCTGAGATTCGGTAGTGATGGAACCGATGACGTCCATCTGGTCGGTGAGAATGCTGCCGAAAGGAATGTAGATGACAGAACACTCATCGCAAGCCTCCTGAATACGGCTCTCAAGTGTAGGTTCCTCCTCAGATTCACTTTCTTCAGATTCTTCTGGCTCCTCTTCCTCAGCAATCTCTGCCTCATCGGCTAAAGTACGTCCTGCTGTGGTCTTGCCACCTGTCCAGAAGGCAGACTGCTCGGCAACTCTAGTAGAAGAAGGTGAATTAAGTCCTAAAATAGAGTCATCTCCAAGTGTTATTACTGTATCGTCAATACCAGTCTTAGCCGAATATGCAGTGTACTTGCTAGGTGTAAGTGCTGTGGAGTTCTGATCCTCAGCGCCTCCGATTGCACTGTCGCTGGCTGGAATTAAATATTCCTTCCATGGGATGCCGGCCTGATCTAAGTATGATTCAAAAATCTCATTCTGATAGATGGCATCTGTGTCTTCCGGTGAGAATAAAATACCAACTGTCTGTAAATCCTTAGTGGATTCAATCATAAGTGAAACTTGATCTACGATAGAAGGCTTACTGCTGACACCAGTAACATTGCGTCCTGTGGTCTTATCCCATGACTTGCCATCGAGACTTGTGATTCTAAGGGTTCCCTTGAAATCAACAATGCCTGTAGCAACAATCGGAATAGCCTCAGTAGCTGTAGTGGCTGAAGTGAGTGTAGCCTTGCCGGCTGTAAAAATCATATCAGGATTAGTTGCTAAAGCCTTTTTAACAACATCATCGCTGGCCATATCCTCTGAAGTGGTGTAAACAGTTACATTGATATGGTCTGCACCAAGGTAATCACCTACACAATCTTCGAAACCTTTTAAAAGATTTCTGTTGTAGTCATTGTCTTCTGAAAGACATGCTGCTATATTATATACGAAGTCTTCAGATGTAGACTCTTCGTTATTATCATTTTCAGGTTCTTTATTAGAGTTGTTTTGGCAGGCGATAAGTCCTACGGCTAGTAGCCCTACCAAAAGAACACTTATTATTCTTTTTTTCATAATAATCCTTTTATTTTCCTTCTTTATTAGAAATCAATTTTATTAATAAACCATTAATAAGTCAAATAAGGAGTATAAATGACTAGGCTTTTAAAGATAATTATAAACTCAGCCGTAGGGTTATTGTACCCAAAACAATGTATGTCCTGCGGTAAAGTTTTATTGAAAATAGAAAAAGAATTGGGCTTTTGCCGTGGTTGTCTAAAGGGAGTGAAACTGGTTGACGATAATTCCTGCTTAAAATGCGGAAAACCCATAGAGGACGGGGTTGAAGAATTATGTGAACAATGTGTAGGTCAGAATCATTATTTTACGCAGAATAAGGGAGTATTTGTGTATGAAGGCCCAATTAAGAAGAGTATGTACCTATTCAAATATGGTAATAAAAGGTGCAGCGGAAAGCTTTTTGCAAAGTATGCAGCAAAGAAATATGGCAAATGGATAAAAAATAATGAAATAGAAGCAATTGTTCCTGTGCCAATGTACAAACAGAAGATGAAAAGGCGTGGATATAATCAGGCGGAAGTGTTTGCGACAGAGCTAGGCAAGCTATTAGGAATTCCGGTTTCAAGGGATATTATTAGACGTGAAAGAGATACTGTGGCGATGAAGCAGCTGAGGGGCGCAAAAAGAAAGAAAAATCTGTTAAATGCTTTCAAAGTGCCGGAAAATATTGTACAATTTAGAAAAGTGTTAGTAGTTGATGATATTTATACAACTGGCACAACAATTGACGAAGTATCAAAAGCATTAAAAGGTGGGGGCATAACTGAAATATACAGTCTTTGCATTTGCATCGGAAGAATGTGATTGATTAACAGGAGGTATCACCTATGGAAGTTCGTAACTGTAGAAACTGCGGAAGACTTTTTAATTACCTTGGAGGACCAAATATCTGCCCGGCATGTAGGGAAGAGGTAGAGAAGAAGTTTCAGGAGGTAAAAGAATACATTCGTGAGAATCCTCGCTCAAATATTCCGGAAATTGCTGAGGCTAATAATGTTACTACATCTCAGATTAAGCAGTGGATCCGTGAGGAGAGATTGCAGTTTGCAGATGATTCTCCTGTAGGTATCGAATGCGAGATTTGTGGAACTACAATCAAAACTGGTAAATATTGCGAGAGCTGCAAGAATAACACAGCAGCTGCCTTAGCAAAATCTATCGAAAAACCAAAGATGCCAGAGGCTCCAAGAGAGAAGCCAAAGCGCGAAAACAGAATGAGATTCTTGGAAAAATAGAGATAATTACAAATACCTGTCGCTACTTACGACAGGTATTTTATTTTGTCTTGATTTTATGCTATACTCAGTCTGATTAACTATGTTTCTATTTGCAACAGGTATAGACAAAAGGGAATAATAATTATGATAAATGAAGAAAGAGTTAGGCATATGACTGCTATGGCTATTTTCGAGAAGGAAATGGGGCCAGAGTATCAGCCGATGCTTAAGTACACAAAGAAGGAGTACATAGCCCTTCACGGTTGGGGCGGATTCTTAGCTGGCACTTTGATTTACGGTATTGTATTTGCTCTTATCGTTATCTATTTGATAAGCGATGCTATTGAGAATCTTAACACTATGTATATGCTGATAATTGCTTTGGCAGGATTATTAGGATATGCAGCTTATATTATTTTACATGTTCACAATGTTCGTAGGAGAGCAGAGAGACACTACAGACGTGGACGACGATTGATTAAGGAACTGGGAGCCAAATACAACAAGCTCAACTATCTGTATGAGGATGAGGCTCAGCAGACCAAACCGTTACTTGCAAGAGATTACGAAGAATAGATTAAAGGAAGAATATATGAACGCTTTTATTAGAATACGTGATGATATTAGAAGATTTGTACTTTCTCGAGAGATGCTTTTTGTAAAAATATGGAATGCCCTTGTGGCGTTTGTTGGTCTTATATGTATTAGCAACAATTTCGGGCACTATAAACCTATTAGTCAATTATGGGTTTCAATTATAATTTCAATTGTATGTGCTTTCTTTCCAATCCAGGGCGTAGCCTTTGTGCTTTCGGCCGTACTTTTCGTGGATTTGGTGTCTCTTGATTTAGGAATTGCACTTGTTGCACTAGGCTTGATTGTGATTGGATATCTCGTTTGTGCATATTTTAGAAGCAAGAATACCTACAATATGGTAGTAGTTCCTATTTGCTATTCATTTGGCGCGCCATACGTTATGTCACTTGGTGCAGGACTTATGTCAAATATCACAGAGATTACATCTATCATTTGCGGCTCAGTAGTGGCATTTTATTTGCATGTAATCAAATCAAATGTAACAGCGATTATAGATGAGACTGTTGAGGTTGATTCTATTTCACTTATAAAAGAGCAGATGATCCAAAATAAAATGTTTTGGTTCTTCCTAGCAGCTATGGCAGCCATGTTTTTGGTTGTCTATTTCTTGCGTCAGTCTAGTATCAATATGTCATGGATTATTGCAAACGTTACTGGCGTAGCTGTTGAGTTTGTCATCATGCTTGCAGGTTATCTTCTCACCAGCCAAAAGGGAGAGATTCCAGGATTGATTTTAGGCAACATTTTAGTATTGATAGTTGGAGTGATTTTAAATTACTTCGTACTTGATTTGGATTATTCTAGAATTGAAAAGGTTCAGTTCGAGGATGATGACTACTATTACTATGTAACAGCAGTTCCTAAGATTAGAATCGTTGAGGAAGATAAAGAAATCAAAAAAATATAACAATGACCCGAAAGGGTAGTGAGGAAGTGAATAAGTGGTCGAATTTGTCAATGCTGTTGATGCCTTCATCGATGATTATTTCAATGTAAAGCTTCCAGATGTTAACATCACAGACATAATTGAGATTGTTATAATTTCATATTTCATGTACCACCTGCTAGTTTGGATTAAAAATAGTAGAGTGTGGATGCTGATAAGGGGTGTTATTTTCATCCTTATCTTTTTTGTGTTCGCCGCTATTTTTGAAATGAATACCATCCTGTGGTTGGGTGAAAAGCTGGTCTCTGTAGCTGTCACTGTGTTGATAGTTGTGTTCCAGCCGGAGCTTAGACGAGCCCTAGAACAAATAGGTCGCAGGAAGATTAAGTCCATATTCACGTGGAATTTACTGAAGACGGGTGCCAAGAAGTTTGACGACACCACTATCGTCAGCATGGTTACTGCCTGCTATGAGATGGGTGCGGTTAAAACAGGAGCACTTATTGTAGTAGAAAATGACATGCAGCTGACTGAGTTTGAGCGCACTGGTATTAGCATTGATGCGCTTGTTACCAGACAGCTTCTGATTAACATATTTGAAAAGAACACACCTCTTCATGATGGTGCTGTAATTGTCAGAGGAGATAGAGTGGTATCTGCTACCTGCTATTTACCGCTTTCTGACAACATGGGACTATCTAAGGATTTGGGAACAAGACATAGAGCCGCCGTTGGTATCAGCGAGGTTTCTGATTCTCTTACAATTGTTGTTTCTGAGGAGACTGGTACTGTTTCCTATGCTCGTGAGGGACGCATCGTTCGAGATGTTAAGGAAGATGAGCTTATTGCTGAGTTAAAGCGCATCCAGAATCCAGATGAGGAAGAGAATGTTATCGAGCCAGAAAAGAGGGAGGGATAGTTATGAAGCAGAAAATATTAAAAGCCCTCACCAAGGACGTAGGACTGAAGATTTTAGCTTTTGTCTTCGCCTTCTTACTTTGGCTGGTTGTTGTAAATATTGACGATCCTACACAGACTAGGACATTTACTTCGGTTGTTACAGTTACTAATGCGGATGTATTGAAAAACGCTGGTAAGCTTTACGAGATAAAAGATGGTGTCAACACAGTTAGCTTTAGAGTTACTGCTAAGCGTTCCATTATTGAGAAGCTTTCGCCATCAGATTTTAATGCTGTTGCAGACATGAAGGACTTAGAGAACGAGGAGAGAATTCCTGTTACTATCTCCGCAAAGTCATACGCAAACAGCGTATCCATTTCGAGCAAGCAGAACTACCTATATGTAGAGCTTGAGGATGAGATAACAGAGAGATTTGTAATTAACGCAGAGACAACAGGCAAGTCCGATACAGACCTAGAGGTAGAGACTGTGACATGCAGTCCAACAGTTCTTACTGTTACAGGTCCAGAGGAAATCGTCAACAGTATTGAAAAGGTAGTTGCTACTGCAAATATTACTGGAGTTACAGGGGACTTTACAGAGAGCGTAATACCTAAGTTCTATGACAAGGATGGAGAATTGGTAGATGCTAAGGAACTGACTCTATCAGTTTCAACTGTAGGTGTCAGTGTTCACTTCGTAAATACGAAGACAGTTGATATTGTTGTCAAGACAAGCGGTACACTGTCAGCTGATTTGAAGCTTGGCTCTATTAAGACAGATCCGTCATCGGTGATGGTTATTGGAGAGGCTAGCGCCCTTAACAACGTTGCCAACATAACCATTCCAGACAGTGTTATTAATCTATCAAATATTACTGGATCATTTATGACCACAGTTGATATTAGCTCATATCTACCAGAGGGTGTAGAGCTTACAGAGGGCACATCATCAAAGGTTACCATCTATGTATTGATGGAGGAAGAGGTTGCCAGCACAGCTCATGTGGCCACTGACAATATTGAGCTTAGAGATGTACCGGAAGGCCTTAGCGCTACATTGACTACTGACAAGATTACAGTCAATGTTTACGGTACACAGTCAGCTATTGATGCTTTGAATGCTTCAGATATCAAGGGCTATATTGATTGTTCAGGATTATCTGCAGGAGACGGTCAAAACGTTGTCCTACAGTTTGAAAATCCAGATGGAATCACAGTCCAGAATACCTCTGTCACAGTAAATGTGGTTGAGGAGAAAAAAGAAGATTCAGACGAGGCGGCTGAAAATTAAACAAAAGAGGATTATTAGAAAATGGGAAGATTATTTGGAACAGATGGAGTCAGAGGTGTAGCTGGCTCAGAACTTACAATAGACCTTGCTAGACAGCTTGGACAGGCTGGCGCATACGTACTCACAAAAGAGGCTAGTCATCAGCCAACAATCATCGTTGGTTGCGACACACGTATTTCAGGTACAATGCTTGCATCTGCTCTTATGAGTGGTATCTGCTCAGTTGGAGCTAATGCAGTTTATGTTGGAGTATTACCAACACCAGCTATTGCTTATTTAACTAGAAAGCACAAGGTTGACGCCGGCGTCGTTATTTCTGCCAGCCACAACCCAATGGAGTTCAACGGAATCAAGTTTTTTAACGGCGATGGATTCAAGCTTTCTGATGAGCTTGAGGATGAGATTCAAGAGCTTATCGAAAGCGATATGAAGGGGGTAAATCTCCCAACAGGTGCTGAGATTGGTAAGATTGATTTCAGATTTGATCTTGGTAGAGAGTATGTAGACTTCCTCAAGAACACAGTCCCTATGGATTTATCAGGAATGAAGATTGTTATCGACTGTGCTGAGGGTGCTTCATACAGAACTTCAGTTGCTTGTCTCTCTGAGATGGGTGCTGAGCTTATTACAATTCACAACAATCCAGACGGAACAAACATCAACAGCAACTGTGGCAGTACACACATGGACGAGCTTAAGGCTCGCGTTGTTGCTGAAAATGCAAAGCTAGGTCTTGCTTTTGACGGTGATGCAGATAGAATGCTTGCAGTTGATGAGAAGGGACGCCTTGTTGACGGCGACCAGATTATGGCAATCTGCGCTAAGCACATGAAGGACAAGGGAATCCTTAAGAAGAATACATGTGTAGTTACAGTAATGACCAATCTTGGCTTTACTCTCATGGCTAAGGAACAGGGAATCAATGTTGAGTCAACAAAGGTTGGTGATAGATACGTTCTCGAGAACATGCTTGCAAATGGTTACAATATCGGCGGCGAGCAGAGTGGTCACGTTATTTTCTTAGATGATAATACAACAGGTGATGGCCTTTTATCAGCTCTTCACCTTCTTAGAGTATTAGTTGAGACAGGAAAGTCTCTTTCAGAGCTTGCTTCTATTATGGAGGTACTTCCACAGGCACTTGTTAATGCCAAGGTGCCTAACCATAAGAAGGAAAGCTACATGGAGTATCCTGAGATTGCTGAGGCAATCAAGAATCTTGAGGCTAAGTTCGCAGGCGAGGGCCGCGTACTCATCCGTCCTTCAGGTACAGAGCCACTAGTTCGAGTTATGATTGAGGGCAAGAATCAGGAAGAAATAGAGGGTGATGCTAAGGCACTAGCAGAGCTCATCACTAACACAATGCTCTAATAATTTTCAGAGCAAATCTTTACGAAAATGTAATAGATTTGGAGATACATTATGGTTACTAAAAAAGTTCAGATAGTAAACGCCACAGGCCTTCACCTTCGCCCTGCAGGACTTTTGTGCGAGATTGCTATGAAATATACAAGCAAAATTACTTTCAAAACAGATAATAATTACGAGGCAAATGCCAAGTCAGTTTTAAGTGTACTTGGTGCATGCGTAAAAAGTGGCGAAGAAATTGAAATCATCTGTGATGGCATAGATGAAGAAGAGGCTCTTGAAGATATGGTTAATTCTATATCTGCAGGTCTCGGCGAATAATAGCGCCCTAAATCAGCTAAAAATCGTGTAATGAAACATTGCATGATTTTTAAATAGACAAAGAATAGCTTTTTATATATCTGACGATAGCCTTGTAGCTATCAAGCTCTAAGTGTTGCGTAGGTTCTTAGCACAAGCATTCGCTTGTGTACATACTAAAAGTCTTCCTTGCAGTCGACTTTTGGTATGATTTTCACATGTAGTGAACCGGAGTAATATCTTAGGCTTGAGAGCGTAACAAGGCGAGAAAAAAGATAAAATAAAAAGTGAGATGTTAGCTAGGAGGAAGAACAATGTTGAATTACAAGCGTTACAAGGCAAACCCAGTGTTAAAGTTTCCAGAGCGTACTTGGCCTGACAAGCAGATCACCAAAGCTCCAATTTGGTGTTCAGTAGACCTACGTGATGGTAACCAGGCTCTCGTTGAACCAATGTCGGTTGACGAGAAAATGGAACTATTTGACCTCCTACTAAAGCTAGGTTTCAAGGAAATCGAAATCGGATTTCCAGCAGCAAGCCAGATTGAATTCGACTTTTTAAGACAGTTAGTTAAGGAAAATAAGATTCCTTCAGATGTTAAGGTACAGGTGCTTTCACAGTGCCGTGAGGAGTTAATTGACCGTACATTTGAGGCTATTCAGGGAATTCCAAATGTTATTTTCCACATTTACAATTCCACATCAACTCTTCAGAGAGATGTAGTTTTCAATGCAGACAAGGAAGAGATTATTGAGATTGCAAAGAAGGGTACTCAGATGGTCAAGGACCGTTTGGACCGTTACAATGGCAATTTACAGCTTGAGTATTCTCCAGAATCATTTACAGGTACTGAGGTAGATTTCTCACTTGAGATTTGTACAGCAGTTCAGGATACTTGGGATCATGCAACAGATGCTCCAATCATTTTCAACTTACCAGCAACTGTTGAGATGAATACTCCTAACGTATATGCGGATCAAATCGAGTGGATGAGCACACACTTCAAGGACAGAGAGAATATTATTCTTTCAATCCATCCACATAATGATAGAGGTACAGGTGTAGCTATTACAGAGCTTGGACTTCTTGCTGGCGCTGACAGAGTAGAGGGAACTCTTCTCGGAAATGGTGAGCGTACAGGTAATGTAGATATTCTTACAATTGCTTATAATATGTTCTCTCAGGGTGTTAACCCAGAGCTTGATCTTGATGATATCAAGGAAATCGTTGAAGTTTGCGAGAGAGTTACAAAGATGCCTACAGATGCAAGACATCCATATGCAGGTGAGCTTGTGTTTACAGCATTCTCTGGTTCTCATCAGGATGCAATCAACAAGGGTGTCAAGGCAATGAGAGAGCGCCAGAATATGTACTGGGAGGTTCCATATCTTCCAATTGACCCTGCAGATATTGGTCGTAAGTACGAGCCAGTTGTTCGTATCAACAGCCAGTCAGGTAAGGGTGGCGTAGCATTTGTTATGGATACAGTTTATGGCTACAAGCTTCCAAAGAAGATGCAGCGTGAGTTTGCTGATGTTGTTCAGTATATTTCTGAAAAGCAGGGCGGCGAGGTTACACCACAGCGCATTATGGAGGCATTCAAGTCTCAGTACTTAGAGAACAAAGAGCCACTTACACTTGAGTATGTTGTCATCAAAGATGACAAGGATACAGACGATACAGTTGCAGTCCTTGACTTTAGCTACAATGGAGAGAAGTTCCATTCAGAGGCTGAAGGAAACGGACCTATCGATGCTGTTAAGCTAGCAATCAAGCAGTGTGTACCAGAGCTTGAGTTTACACTTATCGACTACACAGAGCATACACTTGCACAGGCTCAGGGTTCAGGTGCTAAGGCTGCTGCTTATATTGAGATGCGTGATGAGCGCCACGGCAACACAACATTCGGAGTTGGCGTAAGCTCAAATATCACACGCGCATCTATCCGCGGTATGTTTAGTGCATACAACAGACTCATCAAAAAGTCTAAGGACTATGTATAAAATAGGCAGCCAAAAATTTAGGCTGTGAGTCAATCCAGCTTATATAATCATCCAATGACACGCTTTCGCTCTTATTCGCTCGTCACGTTACCAAGATGCTGCTATGCACCATCAAGTAACGACGGCTCATCAAGGTCATTTGGATTGATTATATAACCTGAATTTCCAGCATAGGTTTTCTGTTTGGCTGACAAATAAATAAACCGGGGGCACATTTTGAACCACGGTAAAGAGGTAAATATGAGAAAGATTTTAGTTACGGGTTGCAATGGACAGCTTGGTCGTGCAATTCAGAATGAGTATGGCGATGAGGTAGAGTTTATTCTTACTGACGTTGTTGAGGGAGAAAAAATTTCGCCACTTAATATTATGAATTTGGACGAGGTGCTTAGCTTCGTTGAGTCAAAAAAGCCAGATGTTATCATCAACTGCGCAGCAGCTACTAATGTAGATGGTTGCGAGAAGGACTGGGACTTTGCTTACAAGCTTAATGCTCTTGGTCCTAGAAATTTGGCTATAGCAGCTACTAAGGTAGGGGCAAAGCTTGTGCATGTCAGCACAGATTATGTTTTCCCAGGCAATGCAACAAAGCCAATTACAGAGTTTGATGAGCCAGGCCCAATCAGTGCCTATGGTAAGACCAAGTACGAGGGCGAGAAATTTGTTCAGCAGTTCGCTGACAAGTGGTTTATCGTTCGTACTGCATGGCTTTATGGCGATGGTAAAAATTTCGTTAAGACAATGCTTAGCCTAGCAGAGACTCATGATGAGCTTTCAGTTGTATGTGACCAGCTTGGCTCACCTACTTCGGCAGTAGAGCTTGCTCGTATGATTCATCACCTTGAGCCTACAGAGAACTATGGTATTTTCCATGGTACTTGCGAGGGTGATACCAACTGGGCAGATTTCACAGCAGAGATTTTCAGACTTAAGGGAATCAACGTCAAAGTCAACCGTGTAACTAGCGAAGAGTACAAGAAAATGAATCCAGCTAGCGCAGACAGACCTCACTACAGTATTCTTGACAACTATATGCTTCGCCTTACATCAGGTTACAAGATGGCAGATTGGAAGGATGCTTTAAAAGAGTATCTCTGCAACTAACAAACCGTTAATAGACGATGGAGCCACGCTCCTATCGTTTATATAAATATGAGTGACATAATTTTTTATATACTCAAAGCAAGGCAATCTACAAAAAGTAAATTGATTGTATGCTTCTCATATTTCATCATAAGGGTACTTGAGAGCCCGTCGGCACTTATCGAGACAAAGTCGAGATTAGTACCGCTACGAGGCTCTAGTAGCGAAAGCGTGCCCGATGATGACATGTGAGAAGTATACAATTAAAAAAAACTCGGGAGATTGCCGTATAAGAAGGAGATTAAAATGAGAACATATTTAGTAACAGGTGGAGCTGGTTTCATCGGCTCAAATTACATTCATTACATGTTTAAGAAATATGATAATGAAATCAGAATTATCAACGTAGATAAGCTTACATACGCTGGTAACCTTGAGAACCTCAAGGACGTAGAGAACAGAGACAACTATACATTTGTAAAGGCTGACATCTGTGACAAGGAAGCTATCCGCAAGGTATTTGCAGAGAACGACATCGATAGAGTTGTTCATTTTGCAGCTGAGTCACACGTTGACCGTTCAATCAAGAACCCAGAGGTTTTTGTACAGACAAATGTACTTGGTACAGCAGTAATGCTTAACTGTGCAAAGGAAGCATGGGAGCTTCCTGATGGCACATTCAAGGAGGGCAAGAAGTTCCTTCACGTTTCTACAGACGAAGTATATGGATCACTTCCAGATGATGACAATGCATTTTTCTATGAGACATCACCTTATGATCCACATTCACCATATTCAGCATCAAAGGCTTCATCAGATATGATTGTAAAGGCTTACATGGATACATATAAGTTCCCAGCAAACATTACAAACTGCTCAAACAACTATGGCCCTTACCAGTTCCCTGAGAAGCTTATTCCACTTATCATCAACAATGCACTTCAGGGCAAGGACCTTCCAGTGTATGGCGATGGTAAGAACGTTCGTGACTGGTTATACGTAGAAGACCATGCTAAGGGAATCGATATGGTTCAGGAGCAGGGTAAGCTTTTCGAGACATACAACATCGGTGGACACAATGAGAAGCAGAATATCCAGATTATCCACATCATTCTTGATACACTTCAGGAGATGCTTCCAGAGGGAGATCCTCGTAAGGAACTTGTTTCTGAAAAGCTTATCAAGTATGTAACAGATAGAAAGGGTCACGATAGAAGATACGCTATCGCACCTGACAAGATTAAGGCAGATATCGGCTGGTATCCAGAGACATGTTTCGAAGAGGGTATCAAGAAGACAATCGCATGGTTCTTCGAAAATGAAGAGTGGATGAAGAACGTAACATCTGGCGATTACCAGAAGTACTACACAGATATGTACTCTAATAAATAATAATTAATTTAGGCTGAGTGCAAATTGTTACGCTAACAAGCCTTAGATTCTCTTTCAGTGACTAGATGCCACTTCCAGAGAGCAAAGAGCTTGTTGGCTACAATTTGACCGAAAGCAATCTCCATGAACACTCAAGGGAATCCTGTTAGATGAGCGGAGTGTTACATGGGATTGTGTACGTAACAGCCGGGAGAATACTTAATGAAAAAATACGATTATTTAGTTGTGGGGGCAGGCTTGTTTGGAGCGACATTTGCTTATGAGGCTATGAAGCGTGGCAAGTCAGTTCTTGTGATTGATAAGAGAAATCACATTGCCGGCAACATTTACACAAAAGAAGAAGATGGAATTAATGTACACGTTTACGGTGCCCACATTTTCCACACTAGCGACAAAAAGATTTGGGAGTACATGAACCAGTTTGCTGAGTTCAATAACTACATAAATTCTCCAGTGGCTATTTACAAGGATGAGCTTTACAATCTTCCTTTTAACATGAATACATTTTCAAAGATGTGGGGAATCAAAACACCTGCTGAGGCTAAGGCTAAAATCGCAGAGCAGATTAAGGAGCTTGGCATTACAGAGCCAAAGAATCTTGAGGAGCAGGCACTTTCATTAGTTGGTACAGATGTATATGAAAAGCTTATAAAGGGCTACACACAGAAGCAATGGGGACGCCCATGTACAGAGCTTCCATCATTCATCATCAAGAGATTGCCACTTAGATTTACATACGACAACAACTATTTCAATGATAGATTCCAGGGCATCCCAATGGGTGGATACACTCAGATTGTTGAAAAGATGCTTAAGGGCGCTGATATTGTTTTAGAGCAGGATTATTTCAAACTTGCAAAAGAAGGAAAGTTAAATGATGGCACAGAGGTAAGCTGGGATAAGCTACTTTTCACAGGCCAGATTGATGAGTACTATGATAGCTGTTTCGGTCCACTTGAGTACCGTTCAGTTCGCTTCGAGACAGAGAAGCTTGATTGTGATAATTATCAGGGCAATGCAGTTGTAAATTATACCGAGGCAGATGTGCCATACACTCGTATCATTGAGCACAAGCACTTTGAATTTGGCACACAGCCAACAACTATCATCTCAAGAGAGTATTCTTCTGAGTGGAAGCCTGGCGTAGAGCCATACTATCCTGTCAACAATGACAAAAACAACGCAGTATATCAGAAGTACGCAGACAAGGCTGCATCTGACAAGGACGTAATCTTTGGAGGACGCCTGGGTCAGTACAAGTACTACGACATGGACAAGGTGGTAGCCGCAGCCCTTGAGTGCGTAGAGGAGGAATTTTAAATGAAGGGTATTATTTTAGCAGGTGGATCAGGCACAAGATTGTATCCACTTACAAAAGCTATTAGTAAGCAGATTATGCCAATATATGACAAGCCAATGATTTATTATCCACTTTCTACTCTTATGCTTGCAGGCATCAGAGAAGTGCTTATCATTTCAACACCAAGAGATCTTCCTGTATTCGAGGAGCTTTTAGGTGATGGCAAGCAGCTTGGTATGGATATTCAGTATGCAGTTCAGGAAGCTCCAAATGGACTTGCTGAGGCATTTATTATTGGCGCAGATTTCATCGGAAGCGATGCTGTAGCACTTGTACTTGGCGACAATATTTTCTATGGTCAGTCATTCTCAAAGGTGCTTCTTTCAGCAGCAACTAGAACAGAGTCTGAGCCAGGCGCAACAATCTTTGGTTATTACGTACGTGACCCAAGAGAGTATGGCGTTGTAGAATTTGATGAAAATGGTGTGGCAATTTCTATCGAGGAAAAGCCAGCTGAGCCAAAGAGTAATTACGCCGTTCCAGGTCTTTACTTCTACGACAACTCAGTAGTAGAAATCGCTAAGACAATCAAGCCATCAGCTCGTGGTGAGCTTGAGATTACAGCAGTTAATAACGAGTATTTGAACCGTGGTAACTTACATGTAGAGACACTTGGTCGTGGATTTGCATGGCTGGATACAGGTAACCATGACATGCTTCTTCAGGCAGCTGAGTTTGTCAGCACATTCCAGAAGCGCCAGGGTATGTACATTTCTTGCATCGAAGAAATCGCATACAAGCGTGGCTTCATCAATAAGGACCAGCTCCTTAAGCTTGCAGAGCCACTTATGAAAACAGCCTACGGCCAGTATCTTGTAGACGTAGCCAACGGACTATAAAAACGTGGTGGAAATCCAGCACGACAAGAGCGGAAGCGTGTCAGTGATACGGCGATATCGCAAATGGATTTCAAATTAAAGTGATGAGCAAAATGTAGCTAACAAGCTAATTCCTCTCTGGAAGGAACATGTAGTGACTGGAAGAGAGTGGATTGCTTGTGAGCGTAACATTTTGAGCAAAGAATAGAGGTTTAGAAAATGGCAATTACAGTTGAGAAAAATGTAAATGGTATTGAGGACCTTTGCGTTATCACTCCTAAGGTTTTTGGTGACGACAGAGGTTACTTCATGGAGACATACAATGAGAATGACATGAAGGCAGAAGGACTTGATTATGTTTTTGTACAGGATAATCAGTCCGCAAGCAAAAAGGGTGTCCTTCGTGGGCTTCATTTCCAGAAGAATTTTCCACAGGACAAGCTTGTTAGAGTTATATCTGGCGAGGTTTATGATGTGGCAGTTGATTTGAGAGAGGGCTCACCTACATTTGGTAAGCACTATGGTATCCTCCTTTCAGCTGAGAATAAAAAGCAGTTCATGATTCCAAAGGGATTTGCTCATGGATTTTTAGTTGTAAGTGAGTATGCAGAATTCTGCTACAAGGTTACTGATTTCTATCATCCAAATGATGAGGGCGGACTTGCATTTGATGATCCAGATATTAATGTTCAGTGGCCAATTCCAGAGGGAATGACAAAGGATGATTTGATTTTATCTGACAAAGATAAGGTAAATGCTTCATACAAGGAATATTGCAAGGAGCATGGTATTAATTAGTTTATAACTTGTTTAAAACAAGTTGATATAAAGGGTTCTACAGATAGATTTTCAGGAGCTATATGCAATTGAAAACTATAAATAATTGTTTATTGGGAGAATAGTCGAATGTCTAGATTATTTAAGAATATAGCGTTTCTTGTAAGCAGAAACCGTGCTATAAGTTTGGGACTTGCAAGTATATTAGGTGTTTCTGCAGTTGGAGGCGGTGCTTATGCAGCCTACAACAAGTTTTTCAAGGGACCGGGGGAAGAACCTGAGTTAGAAACAGTTGAGGTGGAGCAGCAGGCAGCGGCATCAGCAGCTGATGTTTATATCCCAGAGTTTAAAAAGGTATTTCTTACCAGCTCATCAATTGAAAAGGATTTAACAATCTATATTTCAGATACAGAAGAAGGAGAAAGCTGTGTTACTGGAGTTCCTTTCCAGGTAAAGCTGGTTTCACCTGAAGCAATGGAGACACTTCAGCCATACGTGTCAGCAATTCAGGATATAGATTCACAGATTAACGAGTATACCGCTTCTTATGATGACTCAGTAAATATCGCTACAATTCTCGAGGAAAGAAATGTTCCTGTGACAGTAACTGACGAGAATAATGAGGTGGTTGAGACTGTAAACGGAGATATCGAATCTGACCCACTTTATCTTTTATACTTGGACAAAGAGACAGCAGTACAGGCATACACTGTAGCACTTAATGATGCTGAGGGTGTTGTTTATACAGATGAGGATATGGATGGCGTTATCACTGAGACAGAGGTGGAGCCAGGTGATTACGTTGCATGTATCGTTAATTCTCTCGATAATGGTGTTTCTTACAATACAGATAGCTACGAGACTGAGGTCAATGTAAAGGACAAGGTCGAGTACAAGGTAGAAAAAGAAATTATCAAGCAGGTTAAAAAGGATGACGCCAAAGAGGATGGACAGCCAGCAGAGGCAGCTCCTGTAGAGGCGACACTTACAAATACAGTTGAGTATGTTGATTCTAAGAAGGAAGAGACAGGCGGTTCTTTCAAAGAGACAACTGACGTAGTTGCTCCAAAGACAGATGCTAGCAAGAGTACTGCTACTAAAAAAGAAGGCAAGACATCGGTTACTCATGATGTAGCAGTTGCTCCTAGCCAGTACACAATCACAATCAACTACAAGCTTGTGGATGCAAGTGGCAAGGAAGTTACAACTGTAAAGAAGACTGATTTAACTGTAAATGCTAATGCAGCACCTTCATTTACAGCTGATCAGACATATGGATACAACAATGTAACTTACAAGCTTCAGTCTGGACCTAATCCAGCATTTGCACCCGCAACAGCTAATGCTACTTATACATACACATATAAGGCTGAGCCAGAAGCTCCAAAGACTTATGAAGTTACAATTAAATGTGTAGACGCAGGTGATAATTCAACAATCAAGACATCTAAGGTAACAGTTAAGGATGGAGATACAATCAATCCACCTTCAATTGAAAATTATACTTGCGAAAGCTCAGCTGTAACTGCAAATTCAGGCAACAAAGAAGTGACATTTAAGTACAAGAAAAAGCAGCAGGAACAGCCACAGGAGCAGAATCAGGACAATAACCAGAATAACAATAATCAAGATAATCAGCAGCAAGAGCAACAACCAGAGCAGAATAACAATCAAGACCAGACAGATAACAATGGCGGTGAGCAGACAGATGATGGAGCTCAGCCAACAACAACTGAGGCAAGAAGAAATTCTACAAGAACTCTAGCTAGACACAATGTAAATGTTACTCGTGCCCAGTCTAATACAAAGACAGAGACAGCAACACTTGATATGTCATATTCAAAGGGTGTATTTACAATTTCCGCTTCTGGTAATGTAAGTTCTGTAACTGTTAACGGTGCAGCTGTTACTCTTTCAAATGGTAAGGGTACATATACAGCTACAGCAAATGGTGATTACAAGCTTGCAGGTGTGGCAACATTCTCAGATGGTGCTACAGACAATTCTCTTGCAGTAACTTATACAGTTTCAGGTATGACAGGCGGCTCAAATGAGAAGCTCAAGGATTCAAAGGGCAACCAGCTCTATCTTGATGCTGAGGGTAAGAAAGAGGCTACAGCAGCAGATTACCAGAAGGGTAAGACATATTATTACAAGGAAGCTAGCTATAAGTACTATGGTTGGCAGACAATAGATGGTAAGACAAAGTTCTTCAATGGCAACGGTGACTATGTAACTGGTGAGCAGGTAATTCAGGGTGTTAAATATAACTTTGGTAGCGATGGCGCACTTCTTGTAAATGGAGTAGGTATCGACGTATCAAAGCACCAGGGTACAATTGATTGGTCACAGGCAGGACCTGCAGTTTCATTTGCAATTATCAGATGTGGCTATAGAGGAATGTATGATGGACAGCTTCATGAGAATCCATTCTTCTACAAGAACATGAGTGGAGCTAAGGCAAATGGAGTAACAACAGGTATCTACATTTACTCTACTGCTTTAAATGAAGGTGAGGCTGTAGCTGAGGCATCTATGGCAGTTGCTATGGCAAAGAAAGCTGGCGGATGTTCGCTTCCAATCTACATCGATATGGAAGATAGCGTAAGAGGCCAGAAGAATCTTACTAATGATCAGAGAAATGCAATTATTAATGCTTTCTGCAGTACAGTTCAGTCAGCAGGTTACAAGTCAGGTGTATATGCCAACAAGACTTGGATGACAAAATATATTAATGCATCGAGCCTTCCTGGTTCATGCCATATTTGGGTTGCACAGTACAACACAGCATGCTCATATTCAGGCAGATATTCAATGTGGCAGTACTCAAGCAAGGGCTCAATCCCTGGCATCAAGGGCAACGTAGACGTTAATAAATCATTTTTCTAAAGGGTAATTATTTAGTGAAGCAGATGTAATTAACAAGCTAATTCCTCTCTGTAAGGAACATGTAGTGACTGAAAGAGAGTGAATTGCTTGTTAATGTAACAGCTGCGGGATTGTGAATATATGAATAATAATACTAACGTAGAAACACAAAAAAAGGTATTTAGATTTTTTAGTAGCGTAGTTCTAGTGGTTACACTAGCTACGCTCTTTGGCGTTATGTGGTATTTGCGTTTGCAGATGCTTATGCCAACACGTTTTCTTGGCCTTGGAAATTATTTGATGATTGGCCTATATACCGTTTTAATGGTGCTAATGATAAATACTTTTAAAGGCTTTAATATTGGAAGCGGTCGAATTTCAATTCTTACAATGTCACAGGCAATAGCTATGGGGCTTGTAAACATTCTTGAGTTTATAATCGTTATTTTGATGACAAGAATTAAATCATTAATGTGGATGACACTGGCCTACATTATTGTACTTACATTTGTTCAGGCAATAGCTGTGCTTGCGATTACTTTTATCAGTACTAAGCTATATAGAGCGGTGTTTCCTCCATTTTCTATTCTCAATATTTATGGTGAATATGAAAATGACTTGGTAATTAAAATGAATCGCCGTGCAGATAAATATAAAATCACAGGTGAGATGAGTTGCAATGAACCGCTTGAGAAAATAGTTAAAGAGCTTGAAAACTATGATGCTGTTCTTATAAATGATGTACCATCGGAAATAAGAAATGATATTGTAAAAGCTTGTTTTGCAACGGATAAGAGAGTTTATTTTACTCCGAAGATTGCAGATATTTTGATTAAGGGCTCAGAGGAGGTAAACCTTTTCGATACACCTCTTTATCTTTGCAAAAATGTTGGAATGGATGGTATTTCAGCAGCTATTAAGCGAATGGGAGACATTTTCATTTCCGCTGTTGGAATTATTCTTACCAGCCCAATTATGCTTGTGATAGCTATACTTATCCACAAGTATGATGGCGGCCCAGTATTTTATAAACAGGTGCGCTGTACAATTGGTGGAAAAGAATACAAGATTATGAAGTTCCGCTCAATGATTACTGATGCGGAAAAAGATGGAAAGGCGCGACTTGCCAGCGAGAATGACGATAGGATCACACCTATCGGACATTTCATTCGTGCTACACGTATTGATGAGCTTCCACAGTTCTTCAATATCCTAAAAGGCGAGATGTCAATTGTAGGACCACGTCCTGAGCGCCCTGAGATTATTGCCGAGTATGTAAAAGAGGTTCCGGAATTTGCTTTTCGTACTCACGTAAAGGCTGGCCTCACTGGCTACGCACAGGTTTACGGCAAGTACAACACCACCTCATACGACAAGCTTAAGCTTGACATGATTTACTGTGAGAAGTGCTCTGTACTTCTTGATATTCAACTGATACTTATGACTCTTCGCGTTATCTTCACTAAGGACGCTACCGAAGGTGTAGCCGAGGGCGAAACCAACGCCAAAGTTCACAAATAGACAATTGTGGCATGACCAGGAGAAAAGGTTTCATATGTGTATAGATAGCTTGTAGCTATCAAGCTCTAAGTGTTACGTAGGTTCACATGTAGTGAACCGGAGTAATATCTTAGGCTTGAGAGCGTAACAAGCGAGCGAAAGATTATAGATATGTACAAATAGCTTGTAATTAACAAGCTAATTCCTCTCTGGAAGGAACATGTAGTGACTGGAAGAGAGTGGATTGCTTGTTAATGTAACAAGCGAGGTGAAAAACTATGAAAAAAGCTTTGATGCATGGTCACACTGCTTATATGGTGACCCAGTTTAATTTAGATAATATAAAAATTTTGCAAGACCTAGGCTACACAGTTGATGTGGCCTGCTGCTGGCATGATGATGACAGTGCCCTCAGTCCGGAAGCTTTACAGGATCGAAGAAAAAAGCTGGATGAGATGGGGTGCCGAGTTATTGAAACAGCCAGCCTTAGAAAGATTTTTAATATTTCAGAGTTGAGAAAGGCCTATAAGCAGCTTAAGTCTGAGGTGGAGGAGAACAAGTACGAAATAGTCCATACTCAGTCTCCTATAGGTGGAGTTATTTGCCGTCTTGCTTGCCGCAAGGCTAGAAAGCTCAATGGAACCAAGGTTATCTACGCAGCCCACGGTTTCCACTTTTTTGAAGGGGCTCCACTTAAGAACTGGCTCGTGTATTACAATGTGGAAAAACACTGCAGTAGATTCACCGACTTGTTGATAACTATCAATAAGGAGGATTATAAGAATGCTCAGAAGTTCCATGCTAAGCAGGTTGCCTATGTGCCAGGTGCCGGTGTAGACACTCATAAATTTGTGGCTAGCTATGGAGCGAGAGGAAAAATCAGAGCAGAGCTTGGTATAGATGATGATACTTGTGTACTTCTCTCTGTTGGTGAGTTGATTACTAGAAAGAATCATATTCAGGTTCTAAAGGCTCTAAAGATCATGAAAGACCAAGGAATGCTTGTAGGTCCAGATAGTGACGAACGTGTGGAACCAAAATATAAGCTTAAGTATCTGATTGCAGGCCGTGGAAAAATCGAGGCAGAGCTTCAGGAGGCTATCAAGGATTTAGGCCTTTCAGACTATGTTCAGATGCTTGGATTTAGAAGAGATGTGGCAGATGTTTTTGCTGCCAGTGATATTTATGTTTTCCCTTCTCATCAGGAGGGACTTCCAGTTGCTTTAATGGAGGCTATGTCAGTAGGACTTCCTGTTGTATGTAGCAAGATTCGTGGCAATACTGATTTGATTACCGAGGGTGAGGGTGGATACCTATTCGACTCCAAGGATCCTCAATCATTAGTGCTTGCTCTGAAGAAATCGCTTGCGGATTTACCAGAAGTCAGACAGAACATGGGTGAAATCAATATGGAAACCATGAAAGCCTTCGACAAACAAACCGTAAATGCGGTAATGAAAGAATTATATACAAATATTGTGGTAGGTTGATTTATCGTAGTTTTTAGGTGAGCTAAACGTAATTAGCAAGCTAAATTATTTAAGGAACAATGTGGTAGGTTGATATAATGTAGTTTTTTAGGTGAGCTAATTGTAATTAACAAGCTATTAGTTCTCTGGAGAATGACGTGTAGTCATCGGAAGAGAATCTAATGCTTGTTAATGTAACAATTAGCGGTCTAGGAATGGAGTGACTATGATTATATTGCATGTTTCAAAGTCTGGTAAGTATAGTGGCATGGAAAACGTAGCAATCAACACAATTGCTGCCATGCCAGAGGATATTAGGTGCGTTTACCTGACCGCTACAGGTCCTATTGAGACCAAGCTATTGGATAAGGGCATCGAGTATATCGCTGTGGAAAAGGTAGATGAGAAGGCTATCAAGGAAGCTATCGACGAGGTAAAGCCTGATATTATTCATGCCTATGAGTATGATTGTAGCCTTATGTGCACAAAGGTAACGGACACAATTCCGATTATCAGCCATCTGTATTCTATTCCAAAGTGGGTGCAAAAGATTGGACCGAAATCTGTTATTTACGGCGGAGCATGTAAAAATTTCTCCAAGATAATTATCCCTGCCAAAGTTGTAGAGGAAAAGGCTTGGTTCAAGGATAAAATGGAAGGCAAGACTGTTGTGCTTGGCATGCCTTTTAATGCAGTAGCTACATTTGAAAAGGGGTATTTAGCTGGCACAGAGATGACCAAGGAAAAGCTGGAGGCTTATAAATCAGACTTGCTTTTTGTTGGATATCTTACAGACAATAAAAATCCTTACGAGTTCATACAAATCGTTAAGGAAGTTTCTAAAACACATCCTAATGTAAAGGCTGTCATGGTAGGCGGTGGAGACTTGGGAAGCGAATGTTTGAAATTAATTGGAAAGCTGGGACTTGCAGATAATATTAAAATGGTAGGCTTCCAGCACAATCCATACATATATATGAACCAGACAAAGATTCTGGTGGCACCATCCAAATTCGAAGGTTTTGGAATGGCAGCAGTGGAGGCTATGGCTTTTGGAAAGCCTGTGCTTACCAGCAAGGTGGGTGGATTCAAGGTCTCTGTTAATGATGATTGCGGCAAGATTTGTGGAAATGACAAGAAGCCACTAGATAGAGAAGCATTTGTAGCCAACATCAATGAGCTACTTGATAATAGTGAGATTTATAGAATGAAGTCTGAGGGGGCTAGAAAACGTGCCAAAGATTTAAACAACTTTGACACATACATGGAAGAAGTAATTAAAATATATGAAGATGCTTACAAAACTGTTCAACAAAATTAAAAGTGCAGACTTTATATTGGTGACACTTTCGACTGTGGTCTGTTCGGCCCTTTCATTTGTGCTTAACGTTTACTCAAAGCATGAGGTGGATTCTAAACCGATGGGTATATATAGTGCGTGTCTTATTGTACTTGCCTATATGAACTATGCTCAGCTTGGAGTATTAAACGCCTACAATAGAGACTATCCACAGGCCCTTGGTCGCAAGGATTTCGATGAGGCCAATAAGCAGAGAAATATAACAGTTACATTTATGCTGATGATTTATGCACTGATTTTAGTAGGGTTTGAAGCATGGGTGTTTTTCAAATATAACGGTCAGATTGGCGTAAGTCAAAAGGAAACCTTCTATGCATTTGGATATGGTCTTTGTCCTATTATGATTCTCCTAAAGAGTTTTGATGATATGGCAAATTCCACTGTTAGAATGCAGGGTAAATATAATAAGTCAGCGCTTATCGGATTTATCAGAACAGTGTTGGCATTTGGCATTGGTGCAGTTTTTATTAAATTGTTTGGTTACTATGGCCTTTATGCCATGATGATTTCATCAGCATTTCTTGGGATTGTTTTCTTCTACAAGGATGCTTTTAAGGGCGTAAAACTTGATTTTGATTTCAAATATATGAAGCTGATGATTTTAGGAGGTCTTCCTCTTCTAATCAATAGCTTAATATGGACCATCGTTCAGAATGTGGATAAGCATGTTATTCAGCTGTTTTTTAAGGATCCAGAAGATGCCCTTGGAATTTATACAGTACCTACAATGGGATTTACCACAATGGTGCTTGTTCCACAGACCATTTCTCAGGTTTTTTATATCAAGATTTCCCACTTATATGGTGCAAATAAGGACGAACAGGAGCTTCTCGATAAGGCAGGACATTTCACTTGCCTAACATCACTGATTTCAGGTGCAGCATGTGCCTTTGTATTTTATATAATGCCAATATTTGTTGGGGTATTTATGCCTAAATATACAAATGGTAATGTGGCAACTCAGATTCTTATTATCGGTGTTGCGATTTATTCCACAACCATGTTGTTTGGAAATATTTTCAGTGTTGTAAAGTTGAACAAATCTTTGATTGCAAACTCAGTAGCACTTTGTATTTTCAATATGATTTTCTCAAGTGCCCTAGTTTTATTTATAGAGCGAAGCGTCAACATGGTAGCTATTGGTACAGGACTTTCATATGCCCTTTACTCATTGCTTTTGATGATAAAGCTTTCAAGGAAATTTGATTATTCCTTTATTAAATTGTTTTCTAGAAGCTGGCTTCCTGTTTTAGGCATTATTATACCAAGTGTGTTGTTCTATATTTTCATTGAGAACATCTATGTTGCCGCAGGATTGGCTTTATTTACTATACTTTTAGTTTGTGGTATCATTAGTAGACTATTTTTTAAGAAATAGTTTATTTATTGCGCTGTTTTAAACTATATTTTGATGGCGCTTTTTCCCGATTTTGCGGGAGAGGAGACAACATGTACAATATTTGTTTTATGGCACGCCGTGCATTCAATGACGTAGCCATAGCATCTTTCAAAGAGATACAAAAAGAATACGATAAGGACGCTTTTGGCGTTTTCATCACCTGCGATAAGCAGGAGGCTGACTATGTTTACAGCAAGTTTGAGGACCGTTCTCAGATAGCAGTTTGCGATTTTGCCTCATATATTAATGAGCACTGGGACGAGTTTACATTAGATAAATTAGTAGAGTTTGAGAAGAAATACGACGCTTCTCCAATGTGGAAATACATCTACACCGATAGATTTTTGATTTATCGCGACTATGATTATTGCGTTCACACAGCCGCAGGATTGTTTTCATTCTGGGAGCATGTGTTTACCACTTACAATATAGATTTCTACTGGGATGAGGTCGTAGGTACTCTTCTTACATACTCAGCTTATTTAGTAGGTAAGAAAACAGGGGCCAAGTATTTTTCAATGCTTCTGATGCGTTCAGTTGGCATGGATTTGACCCATCACTACATATTAAATGATCCTTTTGAGATGATTTATAACTTCCCAGAGAACTACAAGGATATCCAGTTTTCTGAGGAGCAGCTAAAAGAGGCTGATGAGTTTTTAACAGGTTTTGAGGAGAAGCATTCAAAGCCTGCTTTTATGCGTTTTTCAGGTAAAAAACCAAAATGGAAGGCTAGATTCTTTATCTTGCCACTTTTCTGGGTGAGACAGAGATTTTTCAATCCATACACTCGCGACAAGGGTTCTTACATTTATTACAGAGCTTACGAGCGCACAATGGAGTCTATCAAGTTCTACTTCAGATATAAGAGGAGTAGGAAATACTATAAAAAGGCTGACATGACCAAGAAGTTCGTGTACTTCCCACTTCATTTGCAGCCAGAGGCATCCACAATAGTGTGTGCCCAGAAGTATGAGAAGCAGCTGTACTTCCTTGATAATCTGGCAAAGTCAGTGCCAGCAGATACAGTTATCTACGCCAAGGAGCATTATTCATTCCTTGGTAGCCGAGATAATAGCTTCTATGAGGCACTGAAGCAGTACCCTAATATCGAGCTTATCGATCCATGGGAAGATTCATTTGCTCTCATTGAAAAATGTCAGTGCGTGGCAACACTTACAGGTACTGCAGGGCAGGAGGCTATGATGCTTCGTCGACCAGTTATCATGGGTGGCGACATTCTCTATGAAAATGCCCCAGGCATCATGCGTATAGAGGATATCTTTGAGAACTACGTGGAGGCTATGGAGAATTGGAAACAGCCTAGCCGCGACGAAATCGTTCAATACTTGGCAGCGTATATGTCATGCGCTCGCCCAGGCAATACATATTTACTTTCCGACGATCGCTTTAAGCCGGAGAATATTTCGAAGTTAGCGAAGTCTATGGTGGATTATTTTGAGGAGATGAAATAGATGAGTAAAGTTTTAGTAACAGGTTCAGATGGATTTATTGGCTCACATTTGGTTGAGGAGCTTGTAAAAAAAGGATATGAAGTAAAGGCATTTGTGTACTACAATTCCTTCAATAACTGGGGTTGGTTAGACACACTTCCAAAGGATATTATGGATCATGTAGAGGTCTTTGCAGGTGATGTAAGAGACCCTAATGGTGTAAGAGAGGCTATGAAGGGATGCGACGCTGTATTCCATTTGGCAGCACTTATCGCTATTCCATTTTCATACCACAGCCCAGATGCATATGTAGATACAAATATCAAGGGAACTCTTAATATCCTTCAGGCAGCAAGAGATCTTGGAACAGCAAGAGTCCTTGTTACATCTACATCAGAAGTTTATGGAACAGCACAGTACGTGCCTATCGATGAGAAGCACCCATACCAGGGTCAGTCTCCATATTCAGCAACAAAAATTGGTGCCGATAGACTTGCAGAGTCATTCTATCGTTCATTTGATTTGCCTGTTACAATCGTGCGCCCATTTAATACATTTGGACCACGTCAGTCAGCACGTGCGGTTATTCCAACAATCATCACACAGCTTCTTGCAGGCAAGGAAGAGATTAAGCTTGGAAGCCTTACACCAACACGTGATTTCAATTACGTAAAGGATACAGCTGCAGGCTTTATCGCTATGTATGAAAGTGATAAGACAATTGGTCAGGAAATCAATATCGCAACTCAGAAGGAGATTTCAATCGGACAGCTTGCTGAGGAGCTTATCCGTCAGATTAATCCAAATGCACGTATCATCTGCGACGAAGATAGACTTCGCCCAGAGAAGTCTGAGGTAAACCGTCTCCTTGGCTCAAATCAGAAGATTTTAGAGCTTACAGACTGGAAGCCTCGATACACATTCGAGCAGGGGCTCGCCGAGACAATCGAATTCTTACGTGGCAACTTAGACAAGTATAAGGTGGATATTTACAACATCTAATACGTTAAATCGCTTAGCAATAAATAAAACGATTTATATAATATCATTGAATAATAAGTGAGCACATAAAAGATAGAATAAGTTTGCAAAAGACCTTGATTGGCCCGTCCCTACTTAGATGGTTCCGTAGGAAGCATCTTATGTAGGGTAACGAGGACAATAAGAGCGCAAGCGTGTCGCTGCAAACTTATGATAGCTTTTACTGTGCGGACTAAGATTAGAGGTGTATTAAAATGGCAGATGAATTTATTGCACTTTCAGTGCCAAATTTAAAGGGAAATGAGCTTAAGTATGTTACAGATGCTGTAGAGACTGAGTGGGTTTCTACTGCAGGTCCTTATGTTAGTGATTTTGAGAAGAAGTTAGCTGAGTATGTACATGTTCCAGCTGCAGTTAGTACACAGAATGGTACATCAGCCCTTCATATTAGTTTGATGCTTTGTGGTGTTACAAGAGAGGATGCGGTAATCGTTCCTACTCTTACATTTATTGCAGCAGTTAATCCTACAAAGTATATTGGCGCTGAGCCTATTTTCATGGATTGCGACGATAGCCTTTGCATGGACCCAGTGAAGCTTAAGAAGTTCTGCGAAGAAGAATGTGACTTTACAGATGGCAAGCTTATAGATAGAGCAACTGGCCGCCATATTAAGGCCATGGTGGTTGTTCATGTGTTTGGAAATATGGCAGATATGGAAGCTATTCTTCCTATCGCTGAAAAATATAATATTAGAGTTGTTGAGGATGCAACAGAGGCACTTGGAACTTACTATACAGAGGGTAAGTTTGCAGGTAGATTCGCTGGTACATTTGGCGATTTCGGTTGCTACTCATTCAATGGTAATAAGATTATCACCACTGGCGGTGGCGGTATGATTGTTGCTAAGAATCCTGAGGAGCTTGCTCATGCAAAGCACCTTACTACACAGGCTAAGGCAGATCAGGCTAATTTCATCCATGATGAGATTGGATTTAACTATAGAATGACTAATCTTCAGGCGGCACTTGGACTTGCTCAGCTTGAACAGCTTGAGGATTTCATTAAGACAAAGACTGCAAATTATAACCAGTACAAGGAAGCCATTGATAAGATTGATGGACTTCATGTTCAGGATTTCAGACCTGGTACTCGTAGCAATTACTGGTTCTACTCAGTAGTATTTGAGAATGATGAGACAGGCCGTGATGCTCTTATTGAGGAGCTTAAGGAAAACCATATCCAGTCACGTCCTATTTGGGGACTTATTTCAGACCAGCTTCCATATGAGGGTGCTCGTACATATGACCTCGTAAAAGCACCATGGTACTGGAAGAGAGTCGTAAATGTTCCTTGCTCTACTAACCTTACATCAGAAGGAGTAGACCGCGTAATCAGCGTAATTCGCTCCTTCATGTCCTAGTGTGGTGGACGAGTGGGATTAAAATTAGTTATATTCACAAAAACTTAGATGAGCATATCTAGAATGAGTATCCATAATAGTATAAGCTGACCTTAAAGCGCACTCGTTACTTGATGGTTCCGAAGGAAGCATCTTATGTAACGTAAGAAATGATCCACAATTATGATTGCTTAAGCAAACATAATTGTGTGGTCTAGTAAGCGTAGCTTACAAAAAAAAGCGCAACAAGAGCGCAAGCGTGTCAGCGTTACTCTTATGGATAGGAATTCTCAGGATATGCGGAGTAAATTATTTTATGGAAAATGTTTTTATTAAAGAGGATGATTCAATTTTAGATGCCATGAGGACTTTTGATGCCAGTGGCAGGAAGACAGCCTTCATCATTGATGAAGACAAAAAGCTCCTTGCTGCAGTTTCAGAGGGTGACGTCCGCCGCTTTATTTTGTCTGGCGGTGATTTGAATGATTCTGTAAAGAAAATAGCAAACTATAAGCCTCGTAGCCTGAAAGAGGACGAGAGAGATGATGCATATGATTTCCTTCGTCGTCATAATATTCAGGGTCTTCCTATTGTGGATGAAAATGGGGTTGTTATTGATACTGTTTTCTGGAGTGAAAATCATTATAAAAAGCAGAGCGAGTTAAGCTGCCCAGTTGTTATGATGGCAGGTGGTAAGGGAACTCGCCTTTATCCGTATACACGTATTCTTCCAAAGCCTCTTATTCCAGTTGGAGAAAAGCCAATTGCTGAGCTTATAATGGATAGCTTTTCTGAGTACGGAATAAATAGAATGATTTTGGTCGTTAACCATAAGAAAAATATGATTAAGTCATATTTTGGTGAGGTTGATAAGCCTTATACTATCGAATATGTAGATGAGGATACTCCACTTGGTACAGGTGGTGGACTTTCCCTTCTCAGAGGCAAGGTTAATGAGACATTTATCCTTACAAATTGCGACATTTTAATCGAAGAGGATTATTCTAAAATTTATGCTCACCATAAGGCAGAGGGCAATGTGATTACAATGGTCTGTTCTCTTCGCAATTTCCAGGTGGCTTATGGCGTAGTGGAATTTGGCGAGCATGGAAATATTACTGACATGAAGGAAAAGCCTGAGTTTAGTTTCTTTACAAACACAGGTATCTATATAGTTGAGCCGGAGGTAATTGATTATATCAAGGATGGTGAGTTTATCGGCTTCCCAGATATTATCAATCGTCTCAAGGATGATGGTAAAAAGGTTGGAGTATATCCAATCAATGAAAACACATGGATGGATATGGGCCAGCTGGACGAGCTTGGCAAGATGGAAAACCGTCTTAGAGGGATTAGCAAATAACAGATAGAGAGGACTTGTTTTGGAAAAAATCAAAAGCTTTTTTTGTCCAATGACAAAGGATAAGGCATTTAGACTCGGTGCGGTTCTTTTAGCAGCAGTAGGCACAATTTTTGCTACAGTATTCTTTATTTTAAATTGTTTTAACACATCAAAATCTAAATTTTATAATGGATATTTTCTCTTTATCTTATTGATAATGATTGCAACAACTGTTTATTTACTTAGATTTTTGTTGCTAGATAAGCAGTGGAGCTATCCAAGAGTTTTTGTGGTATTGGCACTGGGCTGGAGCATCAGCATGCAGCTTGTTATGCCACCTATTTCTGGTGTAGATGAGGTGTCTCATTATTATGGTGCTTATCACTGCTCAAATATCTTACTTGGTATGAAAGACCACGACTTCGAGACTGAGCGTCAGGAGGAGTGGGGTAGATGGATTCAGGGTACTACATACTTTGAGATGAGGGCTGAGGATTATATCTTACTTCCAACAGTAGATATTACATTCCCTTATCAGTATCAGGTGCTTGCAGATGGAAATTGGTTCCATTGCCCAGAAGAGGCCAAGCAATTAGTACCATGCTATGAGTATCCTGCTAGAGCAAGACGTTATCTTGTTTCTGGTGCAGGAATGGCCATTGCTAGATTGCTAGGTTTTGGATTTGCTGGAACTATTTTTATGGGACGAATGATGAATTCTCTCCTACTTATTTTCATGGGATGGTTCTGTCTAAAGATTATTCCAGTTGGTAAGTTGCAGATTGTCTCATTTGCATTGTTCCCTACCATACTTCAGCTTTGTTCATCATATTCTTATGACAATATGAGTATTTTATTCTCGCTGTTGCTGCTTACTATGTGTCTCTACTATAGTCAGGATCATGTAAAGCTTCATGCGTGGGATATTATAATAATTGCAATATGTATGGCTATGCTCATTCCAAACAAGACTGTTTATGCACTGTTTGGAGTTTGGTTCTTTATGATTCCAATTAAGAAATGGTGGAAGGATGTAGGACTCAGTAAAAAGTGGTATGAGTATGGTATTCTTGCAGTGGTACTTGCAGGAATAATTGTAGTAGGTAAAAAGCTTGTTACTAAATATTATTGGGCGGTTTACAGCCAAATATTCTGGAAATGGGATGGTTCAATAGAGCAGGATGATACTATGACATCCTACACTTGGTATTATTTCAAGGACCATATTCCTGAGACTCTTAAATTTGCATGGAATGGTATCAAGGTAGATTTCTGGTACAACATCAAGCATGTTATCGGTGCAGAAATCGGACATGTAAGACTTAATGCAACAGTTCCAGTTGCGTGCACAGTATTACTTTTAATATGTCTGATTGTGGGAATCGTAATTAACAAGGGCAAAAGAATCAAGCCATGGCAGTATGTAATTCTAGGGCTTGGATTGTTACTTTGCCTTGTAGCTGTATTTATCGGTTGTCTCGTTAGATTTACCCCTGTTGAGGGAAGCGAGAGAATCCAGATTTCATACAGATATTTGATTCCAATATATATGTGTTTATCTGTTGCGCTTGGAACAGATGCAAAAGAAAACAAAAAAGCCTTAGCGCTTATATATATTCAAAACATAGTTCTTATATTTGCTATGTGTGGCACACTTTACTTCTTGTTACATCTTAGAGATGGTCAGCCTGTGCCAGAAATTTTAAAACTAGTAGGAATATCATAAGCATTTATTAACGGAGGAATACAATGACTAGAGAAGAAGTATTTGAGACATTAACTGAGATTTTTCAGGATGTTTTCGATGATGATGAAATAGAACTTACAGATGCTACAACAGCAGATGATATCGAGGATTGGGACTCACTTGAGCAGATCAATCTTGTAGTGGCCTGTGAGAAGAAATTCAACGTGAAGTTTGATATGAAGGAAATCCAGGCCCTCAAAAACGTTGGTGAGATGGTGGACACGATATTATCAAAATTGAACTAGGTAGAAATAGCTAGTAGTTGACAATCTCTAAGTGTTTCCGGCAGGGAACATGTTAGTTCCCAGAGGAAACAGCTTAGGATTGTAAACGTAACTAGCGAGAGAATAATTATGAATAATTACAAATTTGAAGAATTAAGTGTGGGAATGAGCGAGAGCTTTGATGTCACAATCACAGAGGATATGCTCTCTAAGTTTAGGGACATTACAGGTGATGTGAATCCCCTTCATAATGACACAGAATTTGCAGTATCAAAAGGCCATCCGGGTAGGGTGGCATTTGGTATGCTTACAGCTAGTTTTTTATCTACTCTTGCTGGGGTATATATTCCAGGTGAGCGCAGTCTAATTCAGCAGGTGGAGACAAAATTTGCAAATCCTGTGTACATAGGTGATGAGCTTACTGTAAAGGGCGAGATTACTGAGTTAATAGAGAGTGTTCAGAGGCTTGAGCTGAAGGTGACTATTACCAATCAAAATGGTAAAAAGGTACTTAGAGGAAAAATGCAAATATTGGTGGTATAGAGTTAAGAGGTCTAGTAGACCTCTTATACCTGACTTTTAGGAGAATATATTCATGAGAGAAAACAAGATACTATTTGTAACAGGTGCATCTTCAGAAGTAGGGTGTGCTCTAATAAATCAAGTTGCTGACAACTATGATGTTATTGTGGCGCATTACAGAAGCAGCGTAGATAGACTTTTACCATTAGAGGAGAAGCTTGGAGATAAGCTTGTAATGGTTCAGGCTGATTTTTCTGATGCCATGTCTGTAAGAAAGATGCTTGATTTTATGGAGCAGCGGGAATTGACACCGGATCATATAGTTCATTTGGCAGCTCTTCCAATGGAGAACAAGCACTTTAAGAAGCAGGATTGGTGTAATTTTGCGGAGAATATTGAGACAGACCTTAGACCAGTAGTAGATATCTTAAAGGATTTCCTCCCTGCTATGAGCAAGCAGAAATATGGCAAGATTGTATTTATGCTTACAAGCTGCACGATAGGGATGCCACCAAAATATACTAGCGTATATACAACTGCAAAATACGCATGCCTTGGTCTCATGAAGTCACTTGCAGCAGAGTATGCAGACAAGGGGATCACAGTTAATGGCGTGAGCCCAGAGATGATTGACACTAGATTTTTACAGGACCTTCCTGATTTAATAAAAGAAATGAATGCAAGCTCAATGCCACAGGGCAAGAACCTTACCGTAGACCAGGTGGTTCCAACAATTGAGTTCTTATTATCTGACGGGGCCGATATGATAAACGGTCAGAATATTGCTATCAATGATGGCAAGGCTTAACCGAAATGAATTTCGCCGAAATGGATTTCGGTAAATTTGAAAGGAAGAAAACATGAGAAATCTTGTTATTGTAGGTACCGGTGGTGCTGGTAAAGAGACAAAATGGTTGGCAGAGCGTATCAATGAGGTGACACCAACTTGGAATATACTAGGATTTATTGATGTAGAGCCAGGCGAAGGCGTCATTGGTGATGACAGCTATATCACTGAAACTACAGAGGATTTGGATGTTGTAATTGCTATGGGTTCCATGGAGCGACGCAAGTTTTTATATGAGCTTTACAAGAAAAATCCTAAGGTACATTTCCCTAATCTTATAGATCCAACTGCTATCGTATCAGATGCAGTAGAGATGGGAGAGGGTAATGTAATATGTGCAGGAGCCATCATTACAGTAGATGTTAAAATTGGCAATCAGAATCTGATTAATTTTAATTGCACAATAGCTCATGACTCGGTGTTAGGTGATTACAATACACTTAATCCTAATGCAAACATTTCAGGTGCATGTACTCTTGGTAATCTCATTGAAGTAGGTACAGGCTCACAGATTGTACAGGGCAAAAAAATTGGCGACGAGACCCACATTTGGGCAGGCTCTTGCGTAATCAAAAACACTAAGGGACGCTGCGAAGTTGTTGGTGTACCGGCTAAAACTGTCTTGAAATTCTAGCACGTCCGTAGCAAATTAATAAATAAGTAAAAATAGCTTGTAAGTATCAAGCTCTGAGTGTTGCTGAAGGAAACATTTAGTTGACGAAAGCAATATCTCAGGCTTGAGACCGTAACAAGCAAATATTAAAGGAAGTAAAAGTAGGAGGTAGTTAGCAAGCTCTTATATTACTCAAGCGAATCGTGTTAGATGAGCGGAGTAATATAAGGCTTGTGAACGTAACCTCCGGGAGAAAAACTTGGAAAAGAAACATATTTTAATAATTTGCCAGCACTTTTATCCGGAGAATTTTAGGATAAACGACATGGCCTTCGAGTGGGTAAAGCGAGGCTACAAGGTCACTGCAGTGACCGGCACTCCTAATTATCCAACAGGGAAGTTTTTCCCAGGCTATAGCTGGTTCAAACATACAAAAGATAATATAAATGGTGTGGAGATTTTTAGAATTCCACTTATTGCTCCAGGTCATAATAAGCTTGGATTGATTCTGAATTATTTCAGCTTTCCATTCTTTGGCTTTTGGTGGCAGCTGTTTTCAAAAATAAAAGCGGATGAGGTTTTTATGTTTGAGACTTCGCCAATGAATCAATGTATGGTTGGCGTGAGATTTGCTAAGAGACATAAGATTCCATGCTATTTATACGTTCAGGATTTGTGGCCTGAAAATGTTGAGATGATTACAGGTATCCATTCACCTATAGTGATTAAGCCTATAGAGAGAATGGTTAGAAAGATATACAAGGGCTGTACTCATATTTGGGGAACCAGTCCAAGCTTTGTTGATTCGATTCGTAAATACGTAGATGAGAGTGAGCATGATAAGGTTAGTTTTTGGCCTCAGTATGCGGAGGAGTTTTATCAGCCACTTCCTAAAAAGGAACATCAGGGCTTTAATGTAATTTTCACTGGCAATATTGGACAGGCCCAGGGCTTAGAGATTCTTCCTGAGGCTGCGAAAATCCTTAAAGAGCAGGGTAAGAAAGACATTTGCTTTACAATTGTTGGCGACGGTAGAGCAAGAAAAAGCTTCGAGGCTGCTATTACTGAAAATGGCGTATGGCATATGTTTGAATTTGTAGGTAGGGTTAGCCCAGAAGAGGTTCCATCGCAGCTTGCCAAGGGAGATGCGGCCTTTATATCTTTTGCCGACGATGAGCTTTTTGCTAAGACTATTCCTGCTAAGCTTCAGTCATATATGGCTTGCGCTATGCCTATTATTGCATCTGCAAAGGGCGAGACAGCCAGAATTATCAGCGAGGCTGACTGCGGTATGTGCTCAGATATTGGAAATGCTGAAGAGCTTGCTGAAAATATTTGCAAGATGGCAGCCATGTCTAAAGAGCGCTTAATGGAAATGAGTGAAAACGCAAAAAAATATAACGATAAAAACTTTAATAAAAAGCAGCTTATGGACCAAATGGATTCTTATTTGAGATAATTTGTCTAATAAGCGCATTGACTTTTAAAGTTCAAAAATATATTTTTTGTACATATACTAAGTTTATTAATTACCCGAAGGAGGTATGACATGAATAATATTTTAGTTATCGGAGCGCATTTTGATGATGCGGAGCTTGGTGCAGGCGGTACTATGGCAAAATATGTTGCTATGGGACATAATGTATACAAAATCACATTGACAGATACAGAAGTTAAGTCAGACTTGATGAACCTTGATATCAAAACAGAGACAGGTAGAGAGAACAGTGCTAATGCATGTGCAGCTATTGGCGCAAAGGAAATCGATTTCCCAGCAGCTAAATATGGTAATTTGACTTACACTCAGGAGACTATGCAGGCTCTTGAAAAGGTTATCTCAGATTACGACATTGATACATGTATTTTCCACTTCAAGGAGGATTACAACACAGATCACTTAGCAGCTAATCAGATTTGCTATACAGCAGCTAGACATTGCGATAACCTTCTTATGTTCCAGTCAAATCCATATATCATTGGCGAATCATTCTATCCAAATGTTTTTGTGGATGTGACAGATTACGTAGATAAGAAGCGTGCAGCACTTCAGTGCTATGAGGCAGCTCACAACAGACAGGGTAACTTGTTTGAGACAAATATCGAGCGCAATAAGATTTGGGGCTACGGTAACCACTGTGGATATGCTGAAGGATTTGTAGCTGTAAAATTAAAATTAGAAGAGCACTAAAATAGAGTGAAGGATTTGTTTTTCATCAGGAAAACAAAAGGTTATAATAATTATAAATTGACATTTAAGAAGGCGAGCAAGGCTCGTCTTCTGTTGTAAAGGGAAAAATATGAAAGTAGCATTTGGAACAGTTATTTACAAGCAGGCACGAGAATATTTTGATGATTTGATGTACTGCGTCTTTCATCAGACTGATTCGGAATTTGATGTGTTGATTGTAAATGACAATTATTCAAAAGATGAATTGAAAAATCTTAATATGGATGCAGATGTGTTCGTAGACCTAGAGCCAAGGCATGTATCTATTGCTCAGACGCGTATAGAGATGATCCGTGCCGCAAAGGAAGCAGGTTATGATTTATTAGTAGTTTCAGATGCAGATGATACATTTGCTCTCAACAGAATTGAAGAGTACAAAAAGGCGTACCAATTAGACAAATCATACGCTTTCTACTATAATGAATTAGTTACGGAAGATGGAAAAGTAGTGCTTGAGAATTTGCCTGACAGGGTGGATTCCGCTAGAGCTATTTCCCAGTCAAATTTTATCGGAATGTCTATTGCTGCTATTAATCTAAACATGATTGATGATGCATTTATAGATACTTTATCAGAGGGGGATTGCCCTGTATTTGACTGGTATTTTTACACAAGACTTCTGATGGATATTGGTCCTGGAAAGCTGGTCAAAAATGCAGCTACAATCTACCGTATTCACGACAACAATCAGGTGGGTACCACACATGATGTGCAGCAGGAACTTAGCGTCAAGCTCACCCACTACAGTAACTTAGCTAAACGCTATCCATACTTTAAGCATCTTTACGATGATCTTAAGGTATTGGATATTAATAAAATAGATACATCAGTCAGCCACAATGGCTACTGGTGGAGCAATATAATTATGGAGGATTCCTATGAGATTTAATTATCAGGATATGGTAGCAGGTGGCAAGAAGCCATATGTTATCGCAGAGCTTGGAGCTAATCACAATGGTGATATGGAGCTTGCCAAGACAATGATTAAGACTGCAAAAGAGTGCGGCGCAGACTGCATCAAGCTTCAGTCATTTACAAAGAGCAATGTATTTTCAAAGAAGAACTACGAGGACAATTACTTCCTTGGAGACGACTATAGAAATCGTACAGACTATACACTTGAGTCAATCGTAGAGGCATATGCACTTACACGTGAGCAGCATTTTGAGCTCAAGGCATACTGTGATGAGCTTGATATCGACTTTACATCAACACCATTTGACAAGGCTGGTGTTGATCTCCTTGTAGATGAGCTTCATGTTCCATTTATCAAGGTAGCATCTATGGATGTTGAGAACGTTCCATTCCTTAAGTACATCGGAAGCAAGGGCGTTCCAGTCGTTATCTCTACTGGCCTTACTGGTATGGATGATGTAGTTAATGCTATCGCAGCTATCGAGGCAGGCGGATGCAAGGAGATTTGTGTACTTCACTGTGTATCAATCTATCCACCAGCTGACGAGCAGGTTAACCTTAACAATATCGATATGTATCGCATGGCATTTGGCTATCCTACAGGATATTCTGATCATACATTTGGTGTGGTTGCACCAATCATGTCTATTGCTAAAAATGTTTGCATCATTGAAAAGCATTTTACAATGGACAAAAACATGAAGGGTTGGGATCACAAGATTTCAGCTAACCCAGAAGAGATGAAGATTATCTGCGATGCAGCAGAGCAGGGTTACAAGATGATGGGCTCTTACCGCAAGATAGTTAACGAGAGCGAGCATCAGAGAGGTGAGTACAAGCGCTCTATCGTGGCAGCTCACGACATGAAGGCAGGCCACATCCTTACAGAGGATGACCTTGACTACAAGCGCCCTGGTACAGCCATTTCACCTAAGTTCTACGAGATGTTAATCGGCAAAGAATTAAAGCGCGACATCACAGCCGACGAACTTTTCCAGTGGGGTGACTTCTAACCGTAGAGCAAATATCTTTTTGTTTTTACGTGAATGTATTTGCAGCCTACACGGGCTGTGATAAATAATAAATTATTTTATATACTAGCCAGTAAGCATCAAGCTCTTAGTGCTCTTTGCAAGGACATGTTAGTCCGGCAAAGAGTATCTAAGGCTTGTAGCTGTGACTGGCGTAGATAGTAGAGAGTGTAGATCATGATTGCATTTATTCCAGCCCGAGGAGGCTCTAAGGGAGTCCCAGGGAAAAATATAAAAGAGATTTGCGGCAAGCCTCTGATTGCTTGGACAATTGAGGCTGCTAAAAAGGCTAAGGGCATCGATAGAGTTATTGTCACTACAGATGATGAAGCTATCGCCAATGTAGCTAGAGAGTATGGGGCAGAGGTTCCATTTATGCGTCCTGCAGAGCTTTCAAGCGACACAGCTTCAGCTATTGATGTGTATCTTCATGCAACAGAGTTTGTTATGAATGAGACTGGCCAGCAGATTGAGAAGTTTATGGTACTTCTTCCAACAGTTCCTCTCAGAAATGAGACACATATTGAGGAGGCATTGGCTCAGTTTGAGGCAGATGGTGCCACTACGCTTATTTCATTTGCAGAGGCAGAGGTACCAGCCAGCTGGTATCACAAGCTAGATGAAAATGGTCGAGTTCACAATGCGGGATTTGGTCAGGGCATCACAATGACTAATCGTCAGAACAACGAGACATATATTGTGCCTAATGGTGCTATTTATATCTTAGATTATGACTTGCTTAAGACTAAGAGAACTTATTACTGTGACAACACAGTTGCTTACATTATGAAGCGTGAGGATTCAATCGACATCGATTATCCGATTGATTTTGAGTTCGCAAAGTGCTTAATGCAAAAGAGATTTGAAAACAAATAGTTTAATCTAAATCTACGATGAAAGAGAACTAGATGATAATAATTAGAGCGATAGCCTTTTTGCTACACTTTACAATCATTCCTGTAGCACTAGGTAGACTAATTACATACAAGCAGACAGAAAACAAAGATTCAGCCATAGCAACCTATATAATTGGGTTGTTTGGCTCTTTTGCTATATTTTATGTGTTGTGTTCTTTACTTGAGTGGCATCAGTACTGGAACACTTTTACAGAGCCATTTACTGGTTGTTTTACAGCTCTATGCATTGCATATTCTGTTGTGATTGCTATATTGCTCATAGTTTGGATGGTAAAAGACAAGACTGCAATCAAGGCAAGCATAGGAAATATTAAAAAATGGCTTTCAGAGAAATTAAATCAAATCAAGGCTAATAAGTTTCTTGGGATTTACATGATAGCTTTTATTGCAATGCTGGTTGTTCAGCTATATTTTGCATTTGCCTATGAGATTAATGAGTGGTCTTATGATGACTATGACTATGTGGTAAATAGCCAGGATACTATTACGACAGATACTATCGCATATGCGAATTATGTCAATGGAGAGATGCCATATACTGCTGAGAAAAGAGCTGTTACAGCATGGCCTACATTTATAGCATACATGGCAAAGGTTTCTAGTTTTGAAGTGACTACAGTATGTCACACTATTATGCCAGTAATCCTTCTTATTGTTGCATATATAGTTTATTACTATATTGCAAGCTTTATTTTTAAGGATGCAGAGAATAGATTTATTTTCTTAGTACTTTTATCAGTAGCTAACATATTTGGCCTTTATTCTCACTATTCATCTACATTTAGATTACTTGGAGCAATTTGGCAGGGAAAGGCTTTGCTTACAGCTGTAGCAATTCCCTTCTTTACTATTTATTTGTTTGAAACCTATAAGAACAATTTCGATAAACACAAGGTGATATCACTTGCTATGATTTCACTTGGAGCAGCATCACTTACCACAATGTCTGCTCTGTTAATTACAATCACTGTTGTTTCAGCATGGATTGCGATGAGCATTTATAACAGAAAAATTGTTGATTTAAGATATTTGATTTCTAGCTTATTTGGAGTAATTTATCTTGTAGTTTTCTACACACTTATGTCAGCACTTATTAAAGATATGCACCGCGCAGATGGAGAGGTATTCTTTAAACGCGGCCGTGATATCAATTGGTGGTATAAATGGTTTGGTTAAAAGAGATGATTAGTATTACTAGAGAATACTGGGGCGGAATAGGCTTCTTAGCTCTCTTTACCCTTTCTCTAATTGGAATACTAGTATTTGAAAAAGAAAAGATAAAAAGATATGCCTTCCTCTGGTATTCTTGCTTGGTGCTGGTTTTTATCTATAACCCAGTATCCTTTTATGTGTGCAAACATTTTTTAGAGGCCAGCACATTTGATCAGTATTACAAGAGATTTTTCTCTTTAATACCTGTTTTAATTATAATAGCATTTGGAATCACACTTTTATTATCAAAGCTTACAGGTATAAAAAAGATGGCAGCCGTGGCAGTGGCAGCGCTTGCTATTGTTTTAATTGGTAAGTGTATCTATTCAGAAAGCTGGTACACAAAAGCAGAAAATCGCAATAAGGTACCGCAGGATGTTGTCACAATATGTGACATTTTTGCTGATTATCAAGGTGATAAAATCAAGATAATGGCACCCCAGGACATAGCTGTTTATTTAAGACAGATGGATTCCAGATTTTCTATGCCATATTCTAGGTATTTACCAGATGAGGCCTATGAACTAACAAATGAGAATCCTGATACCCAGGTGATTTCAGATTACTGCGTTAGCAAAAAGCTTGATTTCCTTGTAGTATCTGCAGCTGAGAGTGTTTTAAATGCATATACAGATGCAGGGTTTGAAGTATATGGCAGGACGCCTTATTATGCGGTACTTACACCACCAGACTCAGCATGGATTCTTATGAACTATGCAGATGAATCAGGAGACCAAGGACTTTGCTACTTTATGTACAACCAAAAGGATGGCTCACTTATCGTAGTTGATGGTGGTCATGCTGAGGATGAGAGTTTACTTCGATATGTGATTAATCAGTATGGTGGCCATGTAGATGCTTGGATATTGACTCACTATCACAAGGATCACATTGATGGATTTAATACAATCTATGAGGACCCACAGGGTATTACAATAGACAATATTTATGTCACTCCTTTAGATTCAGAGCTTTTCCATTCAGTAGCACAGGAGTGGGATGATGTGGATAGCTATGATAAATTTATGGAGCTCACAAAGGATGCTGACAACATAAATTATATTCACAGAGATGACGTTCTGAAGTTTAGTGACAATCTAAAGCTTACATTCTTTAATGCTTGTGACGATGTGGTGATAGATTCTGCAGAAGACATTCCAAATGATGCATCACTAGTATTTAAGATGGAGACAGAGAATCGCAGCATACTAATATGTGGTGACTGCCATACAAAATACATGGGAGACTATCTAGTTGAGACCTATGGAGATAAGCTCCATGCAGATATTTTGCAGTGCGGACACCATGGTAATAATAGTATTCCATTTGATACAGGCTTCTACGAAGCGGTAGATCCTCAGATTGCTATTTTTGATACACCTGAATGGATTATGACTAGTGCTAACTACACAGCGGGAGCACTGGCAGGTCAGTTGAAAGAAATGGGTGTAGAGATTAGATATTATAATACTTCACCAAATGGATTTAGATTCTAGGAGATAATGTTATATGTTTCTTGAAAAGAATAAGAAATTGATTTCCATATGCTTAATAAGCTTATTGCTTTTTGCCAGATTTGATTTGGGGATAGTCTACAGCAAGATTTTTATGCTCATTAATGTGGCAATTAATGGACTTACTATTTTGTATTGTGGTTATCTTGGTCTTAATGACAAGAAAACAATAAAAAAAGCGATTGTAAATCCAGCAATATTATGGGTGTTTTTGTTCTCGGTTTTAGTGTTCATCTATGGGCATTTCAAAATTGGAACTTATACAGATATGTACAGCAGACAGTATGCGCTGCTTACAATTGTACCAGCTATTCTTATCATGATTATCCTCTATTATAATATGGATGATATGCTTGATATTTTATCTGTAGCAGGCTCATTTACTATCGTAACTACTCTTATCACTAGTTTGAAATATGACTATGTATGGGGAGAGTGGGTTGATGGTACCATATCAGAATCAAGAGTAGGAGCTACACCAGCGGGCACCTGTGTAGATACTGCAAATTTTATAATCATACTTTTGATTCCAGTCATTTATAATATATATGTAAATAAAAGCTGGAAAAAATATGCCTTGCCAGCAGCTCTTGGGATATTTTTGATATTTGCTTCAGGGGCAAAGGCAGCGATTATACCACTAGCATTTGTATTTATTATTTTGATTATTGGAACTTCTAAGGATAAAAAAGTTCTTAGAAGAAATTTGTTGGTGCTAGGGATAGCAGGTGTTTTAGGTATAATTCTTATTATGTCAGTACCACTTTTATATAGAATTATTGGTGCTAGATTTGTTGAGCTATTTACCAGTCTTAACGATACAGAGTATGATTTGCACACTAGTACAGGACAGCGTATGGCTGTTACGGCAGAATTTAAGAAACACTTTGGTGAGCATCCAATATTTGGACATGGATTTTATGCATTTAAAGAGATGCCTTATTCTCAGCTTGAGGAGTATAAGGTAGATGGTGTAGTTAATTATAGACATATTCATATCCACAACAATTTCATGGAAATTCTTTTTGGATTTGGAATTGTAGGATTTATATTATATTATTGGTTGCCTGTATATGTGCTTATCAAATCATTTATGTCTAAGAACAAGCAGGTAATCATATTGGTTCTTTCGATAATGGTGTCTTTCCTTTTTATAGATTTGGGATTAGACATGTTTTATAATTACATGACTCCATATTTCGCCTATCTAGTTGCATACTGTATACTAAAAAAGGGCGAGAATGAATCATTTTCTTAGGAGGAAAATAAAATGAAATATGCAATTATCGGTTGTGGACGTATTTCTCCAAACCATGTAGTAGCTTCACAGAAGACAGGTCTTGATTTGGTAGCACTTTGTGATTTGGACCTTAAGAACACAGAAGATAAGATTAAGAAATTTGATTTAGATGCAAATTATGTTAAGCAGTATACAGACTATAAGGAAATGCTTGCAAATGAAAAGCCTGAGCTTGTAGCTATTGCTACAGAGTCTGGTAAGCATGCTCAGATTGCCCTAGATTGTATTGAGGCTGGCTGTAATGTCATTATTGAAAAACCAATTGCTCTTTCTCTCAAGGATGCAGATGCAATTATTGAGGCTGGACACAAGAAAGGTGTTAAGGTATGTGCTTGCCATCAGAATAGATTTAATAAGTCAATCCAGATGATTAGAGAAGCTCTTGAGAAGGGCAGATTTGGTCGTCTTTTATATGGTACAGCTCACATCAGATGGGCTAGAGATCATGAATACTATGACAGAGCTTCTTGGCGTGGTACATGGGAGCAGGATGGTGGTGCTCTTATGAATCAGTGTATCCATGATATCGACCTTCTCCGTTGGATGATGGGTGATGAGGTAGTACGTGTTGTAGGTATGACTGACAGATTAAAGCATGACTATATCCAGGCAGAGGATTTAGGTATTGCCCTTGTTCAGTTTGCTAACGGAAGCTACGGTATCATCGAGGGTACAACTAATGTATTTCCTAAGAATCTTGAAGAGACTCTTTATATCTTTGGCGATAAGGGTACAGTTAAGGCTGGCGGTGATGCTGTAAATCTTCTTGAGGAGTGGAACTTCTCAGATTATATCGATGAGCCAGAGCAGGTTAAAAAAGAATGTTCAGAGCTTCCTCCAAATGTATATGGATTTGGTCACTCAAAGCTCTATAGAGATGTAATTGATGCTATTGAAAATGATAGAGAGCCATACGTAAATGGTGAGGCTGGACGCCGCGCTCTTGAGATGGTTCTTGCAATATATAAATCAGCTGCAACAGGTGAGCCTGTAGAGTTCCCAATGAAGGATTGCAGCACAATGGATTTTGTGGGACGTTTCGATAAATAAATTTTTTGTCAAATGAGGTATCAATGAAACAGTACGGCGGGTGTCTTCCTCTGGAATTAAAAAAAATAAATACTGATTTCTTTCCGGGATTTGATTATGTAGCACTTAATTCTGGGCGCAGTGCTATTGCATATGCAGCATTGGCTGGTGGATTTAAGCAGGTCTACATACCTTATTATACCTGCAAGACTGTTGAGGCAGGCCTTTTGGATGTTGGCGTAGATGTTCTTTATTACAATATTGATAAGGACTTTATGCCTATTGCACCGGAAGGTGGATTTGATGATAGAGCATTATTCGTATATACGAATTATTTTGGTATCATGACACATACCAAGCAGATGGATATTATTGCTGAGCATAGTCATGTTTTGTTTGATAATACACAGGGCTTTTTTACAAAGCCTTTGCGTGGCACATATTCAGCTTACAGTTGCCGCAAGTTTTTTGGCGTGCCTGACGGGGCCTACTTAGTTGCAGATACACTTCCTGTGATTGATTTAAAGCAGGGAGAGAGCGCAGATACAGCAAGCTTTCTTTTGAAATCTATCGAAACAGGGCCGAACGATGCTTATGGTTTATCCAAAGATAATGAGGAGCATATTAATGGTGAGGGCATGCGGCTTATGTCGAAACTCACAACAGCTATTATGGAGTCTATTGACCTACAGTCGGTAAATAATAGAAGAACTGTTAATTTCAATACTATCCATAACTTGCTGGGGAAGTATAATGAGCTTGATATAAAGCTAGAAAATGGTGCACCTATGGTTTATCCATTGCTTATAGACGTAGACGGAGTTCGTGAATATCTGGTAGAAAATGAGATATTTGTTCCAAGGTGGTGGCGTTGGATAGAAGAATCCAAATATACAAATGATTTTGAGAAGCATCTTTCTAAGCATTTGGTACCAATTCCTATCACTCAGATTTATGATTCAAAAGACATGGAATATATAGCAGATTTGATACTGAAGAAAATAGAACAGTAATTTTTAGGGATAAGAAAATTGAAAAATAAAAATACAATTAGAAAAATTGAGAGCTTAATCGAGCTTTTAGTTATGGCAATTGCATATTACTTCATGTGGAAGTATAGGATATTTGATAGGGCATACTTTTTCCCTTTTCTAGGACGTGGTAAGTATGTGCTGATGGGCATATATTTTATCCTTATGCTTGTAGTAATTCATCTGTGCGAGGGATTCAAATACGGAATCCTTAAGATAGCAGATGTTCTGTTTTCACAGTGGATTGGAATTATAATTGTAAATATGGTGACATACTTACAGTTATGCCTTATGGCTAATGCGATGATTCCAGTGAGACATATGCTACTTCTTACGCTTGGAGATTTTGTTATCTCAGGTATTTGCGTATATATATTCTTTGCCATCTACGAGCGTCACTCTAAGGCAAGCAAGCTTTTGATGGTATATGGAAATAAGGAATCAGTTGGCCTGAAGCTTAAGATGGACACTAGAGCAGATAGCTACAATATTAAAAAGATTGTCAGCATTGACGAGGGTGAGGATGTTATTTTCAAGATGCTTGACGATTATGATGGACTTGTAATATCAGATGTTAGTGCCGAGCAGAGAAATGATTTGTTAAAGCATTGCTATATGCACAACATCGAGACATATATCACACCAAAGATTTCTGATGTAATTATTGCAGGAGGCGAGGGCATTCATCAGTTTGATACTCCTCTTGTGATGATTAATACAACTGGTCTCACTCCAGAGCAGGCTTTCGTTAAGAGATTCTTTGATATTGTGTTGAGTCTAATTGCAATAGTACTAGCAGCTATTCCGATGCTTATTATTGCAATAGCAATTAAGCTAGAGGACCATGGCCCAGTTTTATACAAGCAGGCCCGTGTTACAAAGGATGGTAAGGTATTTGATATCCTGAAATTCAGGAGCATGGTTGTGGATGCTGAGCAGCGCCCTACCACAGATGATGATGACCGTATCACAAAAGTGGGCCATGCCATTCGTGGTATTCGTTTTGATGAATTGCCACAGCTTTTCAATATTTTAAAGGGAGAGATGTCGATAGTAGGACCTCGCCCTGAGCGTACTGAGCATGTAGAAAAGTACACTGCAGCCATCCCTGAATTCGAATTCAGAAGTAAGGTAAAGGGTGGTCTTACAGGCTTCGCTCAAATCTACGGCAAGTACAACACATCAGCTTACGACAAGATTAAGCTTGATTTGATGTATATAGAAAACTATAGTTTCTTACTTGATTTAAAGCTCATCCTCATGACAGTTCGTGTATTATTTAAGCGCGAAAGCACAGAAGGTTTCGACAAAATCGTAACAGCCGACGAAATCCTCGAAGAGCTTGAAAGCGGTAAAGAAAACCGTTAGCTATCAAATGGCGAGAAGTGCTGTAGGCTAAAGCGCTGAGATGCGCAGCTAATAGAAAGAGTAAATTATTTATATGAGTCTGTAGCTATCAAGCTCTGAGTGTTGCGTAGCGAGACGTGTTAGTCGAGCGGAGTAATATCTCAGGCTTGAGAGCGTAACAGACGGATTAGAGGTATTACATGCCAATATATGTTCCTAAGATTAAGAGAGAATTTCAACGCTGTACGCAGTGTGTTATGGACACTACGGATTCAATGATTGAATTTGATGAGAATGGTGTCTGCGACCACTGTCGCAACTTTGAAAAGAATATAAAGCCATATTGGAATCCTAACAAGGAGAATCGTGAGGAGCTTGAAAAAGTAGCAGCTCAGATTCGTAAGGATGGAGAGGGCAAGGATTACGATTGTATCCTTGGTATGTCAGGTGGAGCAGATAGCTCATATCTTGCATATATTGCCAAGGAGGTCATGCACCTTCGTCCTCTTATTTACGTTGTAGATACTGGTTGGAATCTTAACGTAGCTGTTGAGAATATCGAAAAGATAGTTAAGGGTCTCGACCTTGATATGTACACTGATGTTATCAACTGGAAGGAAATGAGTGATTTCCAGCTTGCTATGTTTAAGTCAGGTATCAGTAGCTGCGATGCGCCACAGGATCAGGCGATTTTTGCTTCTCTTTACAATTATGCAGTTAAGCATAAAATCAAATGGGTTCTCACAGGCTCTAATAACAGTACAGAGTTTGTACGTCCACCTGTTGAGTGGATTTATATGAACGATAAAATAATGAATAACGACATCCACAAGAAGTTTGGTAAGCGTCCATTTAAGACTTACCCTCAGTGTGGAATTTTAAAATATAGATTGCTTTACAAATATGTGTATGGAATGAAGAGGTTCTATCCACTTGACTATGTTGTCTATGATAAGGCTAAGGCAGAGGATTTCCTTCACGAGAAATATGGCTGGATGAAATACGAGAATAAGCATTACGAGAATGTATTTACCAGATTCTTCGAGGGATATTATCTCCCATACAAATTTGGATTTGATACTAGAAAAAATGTATTCTCAACTCAGATTCTTGCTGGCACAATGACTCGCGAGGAGGCTCTTGAGAAGCTCAAGACTAATCCATACGACACAGACCAGATGGAGCAGGACAAAGAATATATCGCCAAGAAGCTTGGGATCACAACAGAGGAGTTCGACGAAATCATCAATTCTCCAGCCCACACCCCAGAGGACTACAAAAACTCTATGTGGATAATCAAATTGGGCTTGAAGATTTGTAAACTTTTAGGTATAGAAAAGAGGAATATGCGATTCTAAAGGACTGGTCAAGGTTGAGACTGAGTGTAAATACGGCGAATCTTGCTTGCAAGAATGAGCAGTATTTATGCTCAGGATTAAGTCCTGCATTGCAGGACCAAACCGACATGAGTATTTTTGCGAAGCAAAAATGCGAATGCGGTTTGACCTTGAACAGTAGAAAATAAATAGAAAGATTAGCCTGTAGTAACAGGCGACGGGTTTAGATTGATGATAGCAATTATAAACTACGGTCTAGGTAATCTAGGCTCAATTGCCAACATGTTAAAAGTAATCGGCGAAAAGAGCGTAATTACTGCAGACCCAGAGAAAATAAAATCAGCAGACAAAATCATCTTGCCAGGTGTAGGTGCATTTGATGCAGGTATGGGCAAGCTGAACGAGACAGGCCTTGTGGACCTTATCAAGGAAGAGGCGAGAAATGGCAAGCCAATCCTTGGCATCTGCCTTGGTATGCAGCTCCTTGGAAATGGTTCTGAGGAGGGACAGCTTCCTGGCCTTGGACTGATTGATTTTGAATGTAAGAGATTTAATATTCCAGCGGAGATGAACCTTAAGGTACCTCATATGGGCTGGGATATTGTAGAGTTCAAAAAAGATGTTCCACTTCTTGATGGTATCGAGGGTCGTCAGAGATATTACTTCGTACATACGTATCATGCGGTATGTGCTAATCCAGAGGATGTGATGATGACTTGCGATTATGGATATGAATTTGCATGCGCTGTTAATTCAGGCAATGTATACGGTGTGCAGTTTCATCCAGAAAAGAGCCATGATTTTGGAATGAGATTATTAGAGAATTTCGTTAAGAAATGTTAAAAATATTAAGAGGTTGCTATGTTTAATAGACCAAGAATTATCCCAGTTCTTCTAATTGATGACAGGGACTTAATTAAGACAATAAATTTCAAAAAGCCAACATACCTAGGAGATCCAGTTAATGCTCTTAAGATTTTCAACCGTAAGGGTATTGATGAGATGGCGGTGCTTGATATTTCAGCAAGCAAGAGAGGAGTGGAGCCTGATTTTGAGCTCCTTACTGATATGGCATCTGAGGCATTTATGCCACTTTCCTATGGTGGTGGAATCAAGACCCTTGATCAAGTGAGAAAGCTTCTTGCTATCGGCTATGAGAAGGTAGTTTTAAATACAAGCCTTGTAGAGGATGAGCAGCTTGTTAAGGATGCAGTAGCACTTGCTGGTTCTCAGTCTGTTGTAGCATCAATCGATGCAAAGCTTGTGAAGGGGCAGTACAAATGCGTTATTTGCGATGGAACAAAGGTTATCGACATGACTCCAGTAGAGCTTGCAAAACATGCTGAGGAGCTTGGCGTAGGTGAGATTTTCCTTAACAGCATAGACAGAGATGGTATGATGTCTGGCTACGATATAGAGCTTATCAATGAGGTGGTAGAGGCAGTTAGCATTCCTGTTACAGCATGTGGTGGAGCTGGTGGCATTTCTGATTTGAAGGATGCCCTCCAAAATGGTCATGCCCATGCAGCAGCTGGTGGCAGCATGTTTGTATTCTACGGTAGATTAAAGGCTGTGCTTATCACAGCACCAACTGAGGAAGAACTTACAGAAGCTGGTATATATACAGAATAATTTTCAAATCATAAATAGAAACTGTCAGTATTAATGACTGATGAGGTGTTATGAAAATATTATTGATAGATGTTAATTGCAAATATAGCTCCACTGGTAAAATAGTCTACGATTTGTATTCCCGCCTTAATGCAGATGGTCATGAGGCTAGGATTGCATACGGCCGTGGGGATGTTATAGATGAATCAGGCATTTACAAATTTGGCATAGATTTAGAGACAAAAAAGCATGCGTTGCTTGCTAGAATTACAGGAAAAAATGGATGCTATTCTCCAAAATCTACAACCAGACTTATTGAATACATAAAAGAGTTCAATCCAGACTTGATTCATATACATGAGCTACATGCTTATTTTGTAAATCACGGTCAGCTTTTAGAATTTTTAAAAGAGCAGCAGATTCCGGTAGTATGGACTTTTCACTGTGAGTATATGTACACAGGCAAATGTGGATTTGCCTATGAGTGCCAGCAGTACAAAAGTGGATGTGGGAAATGCCCTTATATACATGAGTATGTTAGCTCATTTGGAATCGACAGGACTGCTAAGCTTTTATTTGAGAAGAAAAAGAGTATGGAGGGTCTCAATCTTAAGGCTATAGTTACTCCATCTAGGTGGCTTGCCGACAAGACAAAAGAGACTTATCTTTATAAATATAATATTCAGGTCATTCACAATGGAATAGATACTGACGGTATCTTTTATCCAAGACCTTCGGATGAAGAGCTTAGGAGTGAATACGGTATAAATCCAGATGATAGGCTAGTCCTTGCAGTAGCTCCAAACATTATGGATGTGAGAAAGGGCGGCCAAACAGTTCTTGACTTGGCGGAGACAATGCCTGATACTCAGTTTGTTTTAGTAGGAGCAGACGAGACTAAGAGACATTCTGACAATGTGCAGCTTATTGCTCGCACCAAAAATCAGGACGAGCTTGCTCGCTGGTACTCAGAGGCAGATATTTTTATAATCTGTTCAAAGGCTGAAAATTTCCCAACCACATGTATTGAGGCTCTTTGCTGTGGAACAGCGGTTGTGGGACTTGATGAGTGTGGAACAAAAGAGACTGCGCCAGAGCCTTACGGTACATTCGTAAAGGCGGATATAGCAGGTGATGAAGATGTAAAATATGCCGCTACTTTAGAGTTGCTTAAGAAAGCTGTGGAGACTCAGTTGGCAAAGGGACTATCATCAGAGCAGATTAGAGAATTTGCAGTCAGCGCTTATGACAATAAGGTAATGTATAATAATTACCTAAACATATATAACATTTGTAACTAACAATCTCTTAAAACACTGAACAAGACGTGTTAGTCTAGTGAAGTGTTACTAAGGATTGTTAAGGTAACAAATGCAAGGAGAATTTATGAAAATATTACATATTGCTTTACCTTCTCATTTTACAGAGGGTATGCTATATCAGGAAAATGTCCTGATTGATATGAATAGAAAAGATGGTCATGACACTACCATTATCACTGATGTATATCATTATGAGGGCAGTGAGCTTGTAGAAGGTCCAGAGGAAGACCGTATAATGGAAAATGGTGCTCGCATCATTCGTCTTAAATACGATAGAGTTTTATTTAGTGATTTATGGACAGAGAAAATCCAAAAATGTCGTAGACTTAAAAAGTATTTGGATGAGATACAGCCTGATACTATTTTATATCACGGTGTCTGTGGCTATGAGATGATGGATATTGCAAAGTATTGCAAGGAGCATCCAGAGTGCCTATTCTACATGGATAGCCATGAGGACTACACCAACTCAGCAATGACATTTGCCAGCAAGACATTTTATAAATTTATCCATGGACATTTTGTTCACAAGGCACTTCCTCAGGTTGATAAGGTATTATACTTAGGCGTGCAGATGCGTGATTGGCTCAAGGATATATACAATATTCCTAATGACAAGATGGAATTTATGGCTATAGGAGGAATTATTTATACTCCTGAGCAGCAAAACGAGGCAAGACAGGATATTATAAATAGATACGCATTGCCAAAGGATGCTATCATACTTGCTCATTCAGGTAAGCTTTCTGCTGGTAAGCGTACAGCGGAACTTTTAAAAGCATTTGCTCAGGTGAAAGACCCTAGACTTGCTCTTTTTGTATTTGGTTCGATTCCTTCTGAGATGGAAGAGATACTTAGACCACTCCTTGAGGCTGATAGCCGTGTTCATTTTATGGGGTGGAAGGTCAATAAGGAAATTGAGCAGTTCTTGGCAGGTGTAGATCTCTATTGCCAGCCAGGTGGTCAGTCTTCTACATTTGAGACAGCTATGTGCTGTGGTTGTGCTAATATGACCTATCCACATGAGACTTATAAGGATGAGACATACAGCGATTGCAATGGGGAGAATTATTTCTTCGTTGATGGAACTGAGGATATGGTTAATGTGTTTAAGCAGATTACAGATAATCCGATGATTTTGGAACAGACTAAGGCGAAATCATTTGCATTTGCAAAGCTTCAGTTCGATTATGAAGTTATTGCCAGAAGAATATATACCTAGTTTTTGATAAGAACTAGTTGATGAGGTAATTTAGTTTATGACTAACAAAGAGTTGTTTAACAAATTTTGCGAAGATAATTATGTGTGCATATATTCAAAACCATGGTGGCTTGATGCTATCGTAGGACCAGATAACTGGGATGTTTGGATATATGAAAAGGGCGGACGTATTTGGGCTGCCATGCCTTATTATCTTGAGGAGAAAAATGGAATAAAGCGTATCACTAAGCCACCTCTTACTCAGACCAATGGCCTTATTGTTAGTTATCCAAAAGACCCACAGTCTCTAGCTAAGAGAGCTAGCTATGAGGAAGAGATATGTGATGCTGCTATTGAGTTTATCGAAAGCATGGGGCTTGATATTTATGAGCAGCAATTCCAGTATAGATATACCAATTTCTTGCCATTTTTCTGGCACAGATATAGTGTGATACCTCGTTATACATATGTTATCGAGGATACATCTGATATGGAAAAAGTAGATGCGGGAATTAGCAGTAAGTATAAAAATATGATTCGTAAGGGTGAGAAAAATGTACACCATTTCGGAACAATAGATGCAGATACTTTCTATACAGAGCATGAGAAAATATTTGCTAGACAGGATTTACCTGTGCCATTCACAAGAGAGCAATGGCTACGTATATACGAAGCAGCTTACACTAATAATGCCGGCGAAGTATTTGCAGCACTTGGAGAAAATGATGAAGTACTTTCTCTTAGCTTTTTAGTGTGGGATGAAGAGAGTCTCTATTTAGATGCAGGTGGTCCAATTCCAGAACATGCACGTCTTCAGACCTATGATGCATTGGTTCATAAGTCTATTGAAAAGGCTCATGAAAAAGGCCTTAAATTTGATTTCGAGGGCAGTGTTGTTAAGCAGATTAACCACAGCTTTAGAGAATATGGCGGACGACCAGTTGAGTATTATCGTTTCCGCAAGGTATTTAACCCAGAGATAATCAGAAAAGAAGCAGAGGAAGCTATCGCAAGACTATAAATTAGCTATCTGATGAGGTAATGATGGATTTAAAAGATAAAAATGTGTTAATTATCATGCCGGAGTTTTACTCATTCCAGACCAATCTTAAGGATGAGTTGGAATCACGTGGAGCTCACGTAAAATTCTATGATGAAGAACCTAAAAAGACAAAGTTTTTAATCCTAAAAAATATGGAGAGTATTTTCCATAAAAAGGATGTCTTTGGAAAGTTTAACAGGCAGTTGACCAATCAAATAATTGCAGAAAAGCCTACAGAGGGTTATGACTATTTCCTTGTAATCAGAGGTAATGTTCTTTCAGAAGAGACCATTATTACTATCAAGGAAAGAGCCCTTAAAAATGGTGCGAAAACGATTTATTACACTTGGGACCCTGTTGAGTATGTGCGACACAAGGGCAAACTAGGTCTTTTGTTTGATAAGAGATATGATTTTGACTCAGTAGATGTTAGAAATACAGATATGGGATACGAGCTGCTTCCGCTTTTCTATACAGATGAGTTTGATGCAGCAGATTGGCAGAAGCCAGATGAGTACTTGTATGATTATGTAAGTGTATCGGCCTTCTTCCCATACAGATATAGATATTTAAAAGCATTCAAGAAAGCTAATCCAGACAAAAAATTATTGTTCAAATTGTACCTTAGTCCGGTGGTATACTGGGGAAAGAAAATCAAGGATCCAAAGCTTGTTAAGAATTTGGATATGGACATTATCACTTTCAAGCCATATACCCATGAGGAGATGCGTCAGCAGTGCAAGGAGACTAGAGCAATCCTTGATTTAACACAGGAGCATCAGCAGGGACTTACAATGCGTACACTTGAGACTGTAGGCGCCAAGCTTAAGCTTGTAACCAATAATGCATATATAAATGAATATGATTTCTACAATGATAATGATTATGTAATCATGTCTGATTTATCAGCAAAGGCTGATGAGGCTGAAAAGACAGGAGATTACAGTGCCTTTATTCTCCCTGGCGAGGAATGGCTAGGAAAGCCATATCAGGAGAATGAAGAGATTCGCAGGAGTTATTCTATTCATGCTTTTATCGAGAAAGTTTTTAACTAAGCCGTAACCAGTGGATTGGAGATTGGAGAATTGATGAAACCAGTACTTTATATAGTTATTCCATGTTATAACGAGGAAGAGGTTCTTCCTATTACTGCTCCAGAGTTTTTGGCTAAGATTAAGGAGCTTGTGGGCCTTGATAAGATTGATGACAAGAGCCGTGTTATGTTTGTAAATGATGGCTCCAAGGATAAGACTTGGGAGATTATCAAGGATCTTTCAAAGCAGGATGAGCATTATATCGGTATCACTCAGAGCCGCAACCGTGGTCATCAGAATGCAGTACTTGCAGGTCTTATGGAGGCTAAGGAGCTTTGTGATATCACTATTTCAATCGACTGTGATGGTCAGGATGATATCAATGCCATGAACGAGATGGTTGATGCATATTTGGATGGCTGTGAGATAGTATATGGCGTTCGTAACAGCCGTCAGACTGACACATTCTTCAAGAGATTTACAGCAGAGAGCTTCTACAAGCTTTTAAACAAAATGGGAGCAGAGGTTGTATTTAATCATGCAGATTACAGACTTGTATCTAGCAGAGTGCTTGATGAGTTTGCTAACTTCAAGGAGGTTAACCTATTCCTTAGAGGTATGTTTCCTCTTGTAGGATTTAAGAGCACAAGCGTATACTATGCGAGAAATGAGCGTATTGCAGGAGAGAGTCATTATCCTCTTTCAAAAATGCTTTCCCTTGCATTTGATGGTATTACATCTCTTAGTGTTAAGCCTATTCGTATGATTACTGGATTTGGTATTTTTGTGGCATTTATAAGCCTAGTGCTTTTAGTATATTCGATTGTTCAGCATTTCCTTGGAAATACTGAGACAGGTTGGTCAAGTATGATGGTTGCAATCTGTTTCCTAGGTGGTATCCAGCTTATTTCACTTGGTGTAATTGGTGAGTACGTTGGTAAGACATACATGGAGACAAAGCAGAGACCTCGATATATCATTTCTGAGAGAACTTATGATGAGGATGAAAAGAAGGAATCCTAAAAGATGATGGAACCTACAATTGAGAATTTTCTCGCCTTTGAGAGAAAGTACCAGTGTAACAAAATAGAAATTGAAGGTCTACATGCCTGGGCGCTTTATCGTTATGAGATTCATAATGCCATTAAGAAGGCGGTCTATAAGACAGAGGGGCCAGGTGGAGAGGAATCCTACACAAAAAAGGAACTTTTTTCCATGGCTTTAAATGCGCTTAGGCCATTTAGATATCACAATGTGGATATACTTTTTGTTGGAAATGGTAGACGTACCAAAAATGTAGATACTGGATATTTTGAAGATATATATTGTGATGATATTGCAAAAAAATATAAGAGTGTCATTCTAGAACATCCAGAAAATCATGGACATTGCCAGCCAAACGGAATGGACAATGTCTATTTTACTGACAGGGTGGCATTTCAGACCAATATTGCTGTAAAGCTTTCTAGAAAGTTCAACACGAAAAAAAGACAGCGTAGAACACAGCTAGTCACAGATATTATTGGTCCTATACTTGATAAGGCTAAGGAAGAATTTGGCCCAGATTTAAAGGAAAAACTCATTCCGGAAATAGTAGATAGAATTTACTATGTAGATATTACTAAGAAATATTGCGGTAAGATATTGGACAAAGCAAAGCCAAAACTCATTATTGAGATTTGCTATTATACAATGGAAAGTTATGCAATGAGTTTGTTGGGGCATGAGAGAGGTATCACAACAGCTGAGTACAGCCATGGATTTGCTTTCCCAACCCATACACCAATGCAATACAATCCAGAGGATAGTTTGCCAGAATTACCAGATTATGAGTTGATATATAGCAAGACACAGCTTCCGATTGTTCATCTTCCAGAGTCAGTTAAGATGATTACTGTAGGATTTCCGTTTTTTGAAAGACAGCGTGAGCATTACAAAAAGCTATATCCTAGACAGGATAAGACAATATGCTTTATCTCTACACTTCACGAGGGCGAAGACATTAGTAAGGTTGCAGCTCAAGTGGCAGATGAAATCGGTGATAAATATAGGGTGATTTACAAGCTTCATCCATTTGAATTTGCAACATATAAAAAGCGGTATCCGTGGACTGCTACTGATAAGCTAGAAGTAATTGCCAATAATGGTGAGCATATATTTAGATATTTGGCGGAGAGCTCTATTGTTGTCAGCGCCCGTACGGCTTCGGTTTGGGAAGGAATTGGATTTGGATGTAAGACAATTCTTTTAAATTTTGGTGACACAGCTGTCAATATGGAGTATTTTATAAAAGAAAAAAATGTTCCCCTTGTAGACAATGCTAAGCAGGTGGTAGATTTGATTCGAAATGATGCAGCAGGTGTTGTAGAGCCAGACGGCATGTTCGAACCGAATGCCATGACAAATATTTGCAATTTTATAGATGGTATTTTGGCTTCGCCAAAATCGTAAAGTCAGAATACTATTTATTCAAATACTAAAAATAGGCAGTAGTTCACAAGCTAGTATTTATTCATAGAGTATAAATAGCTAGTAGTTCACAAGCTCTTAGATTTCTCAAGCGAATCGTGTTAGATGAGCGGAGAAATACTAAGGCTTGTGAATGTAACTAGCGAGATATACACTGGGGCTCGTGAATGTAACTAGCGAGATATACACTGGGGCTCGTGAATGTAACTAGCGAGAAATACACTAAGGCTTGTGAGCGTAACTGCCGAGAGAGGAAATATAAATATGAAGACAGTAGCTTTTGTTCCAATTAAGTTAAATAATGAGAGACTTCCAGGCAAAAATATTAAGGAATTTGGAGATGGCACTCCACTTATTAACGTAGTTCTTAAGAAGCTTGTTCAGCTTAAAGAAGACAAGACTTTAGATGAGATTTACGTGTATTGTTCAGATGAGGCTATTATTCCTTACCTTCCTGAGGGGGTTCAGTTCCTTCAGCGCCCAAAATTCTTAGATGAGAAGACAACAAAGGGACGTCTTATATATGAGGAGTTTGTAAAGACAATCGAGGCTGATGTTTATTTGCTTGAGCATGTTACTACACCGCTTGTTACAGTTGAGCATATTAAGGACTGCGTAGACCACGTCAAGAGTGGTGAGTATGAGTCAGCTTTCACAGCTAAGAAGATGCAGACTTTCTTCTGGAAGAATGGAAAGCCACTTAACTTTGATTTATACAATCCTCCTAGAACTCAGGATATGGAGCCATTTTATATTGAGACTACTTCTACATTTGTATTTAGTAGAGAGTCATTCCTCAGAAATCATTCTCGTACTTCAGAGAATCCTTACATGTGTGAAGTAGAGGAAATCGAGGCAGTTGATATCGATTACGCTGAAGACTTCGAGATTGCAAATGCTATATATATGAATCAGTTAAAGAAAGGTAATTAAAATGAATAACCAATACCGTTTATTAGATTGTACACTTCGTGATGGTGGCCACATTACTGGTGGTAATTATGGGGAAAAGACAATCACAGGTACAATCGAAAAATTAGTTGAGGCGAAGGTAGATATTATTGAGGTAGGCTTTATGTGGGATAAGCCACTTTCAACAGACTATACTAGATTCTATTCAATGGAGGATGTTAAGAGAATTCTTCCAAAGGATTTGGGACAGTCAACAATTGCAGTAATGGTTGAAAAGCCAGATTTACTTGGACATATTGAAGATTGTGATGGCACTATTAAGTATGTAAGAGTTATCTTTAAGAGACATCTTTTGGATTGGGCTTGTGAGACAGCTACAGAGCTTTTAAAGAAGGGCTATCAGGTTTCTATGAATCCTGTTAACTGTACAGTATATACAGACGAAGAATATATCAATGTAATCAAGAGAGTAAACGAGGTTCACCCTACAGTTTTCTCTATGGTTGATACATTTGGCAATATGAGATTAGAGGATTTTGAGAAGAGATTCATCCTAGTTAATGAGCACCTTGATAAGGATATTCAGATGGGTATTCATCTTCATGAGAATCTTGGTCTTGCTTTTGCAATGGCTCAGCGTGCTATTGAGAAGAGATATCCAGATCGTAAATACGTTATTGATGGTTCTCTTATTGGAATGGGTAGAGATCCAGGAAATCTCAAGATTGAGCAGATTGCAGAATATATGAATTATAAGTTTGATCAGGGATATAATATTCCAGCAATCTATGATGCTATCAGCGAATATATTCAGCCACTTCACGAGAAGTATGGTTGGGGATTTAAGCTTCCATATGCCATGAGCGCATATTATGATTTGCATCGTACATACCCTGAGTTCCTTATGAACAAGGGGGATCTTACAATGAGAGATATTGATGTAATCCTCTCTAGAGTTGAGCGTAGCGAATCTGAATATTACAATGAGGAATATATCGAGAATCTATATCAGGAATACAAAAAGAATAAGTAGATTGATTCTTTAGAGATATTTCATTTTATACAAAGGAAAGATATAAGTAGATGGAACGAATTGATGTTATCAAAGAAGCGAAAAGAGTATTTGATATAGAAATAGCAGCCCTTGAAAAGACTAGGGATGCTCTTGATGGTGAGTTTGAGGAAATCCTTAAGGCTGTAATCAGTTGCACAGGTAAGGTAATAATTACAGGAATGGGTAAGCCAGGTCACATCGGTGAGAAGCTTGCTGCTACATTCTCAAGTCTTGGTACACCATCATTCTTTTTACATCCTGCAGAGGCTATGCATGGAGATCTTGGAATGGTTGCCAAGGATGATGTGGTAATTGCCATTTCATTTAGTGGAGAAAGCGATGAGATTGTAAAGATTCTTCCTACTATCAAGCTTATCGGAGCAAAACTTATCGGTATTACAGGCAATGCCAATTCTACACTTGCTGAAGCATCAGATATTTTGCAGATTCTTCCTGATTTTGAGGAGGCTTGTTACTTGGGGCTTGCACCTACATCTAGCACTACAGTGGCGCTTTGCTATGGTGATGCCCTTGCAGTAGTTGCAAGCGGTGTATATGGATTTAAGGATGCTGACTTTGGCAAGTTCCATCCAGCAGGGGCATTAGGTAAAAAGCTTATTTACAGAGTTAACGACCTTATGGATTCTGGAGATAACAATGCAGTTATTTCAGTGGATGTATCTCTTAAAGAAGCTATTATTGAGCTTAGTGATAAGGGACTTGGCCTTGTATCATTGGTTGATAATAATGGAGATTTGAAGGGTGTTATTACAGAAGGTGACCTTCGAAGAATGCTTAAAAATGAGGCCAATGTATATGAGATGTCTGCAAAAGAGGCTATGACAGCTAATCCTAAGACAATCGAAAGTGGTAAGCTTGCATATGAAGCTCTTTCTATTATGAAGGAGAAGAATATAGCATGTCTTCCTGTTATGGAAGATGGTAAGGTAGTCGGAACTATCAGAATGCAGGCAATATTAGGGGCAGGAATTGTGTAATTCACGTATTTTTCAGAAATATTACTTGATTTAATCGTTTTTATGGACTAGACTCATAATAGAGAATAATACTCAGAAGCAAAAATAGAGGTATTAGTAAGATTAAATAATGAGAGGTGGAAATATGAAAAAGTTTAAATTTACAAAAATAGTTTCCCTTGCACTTGCAATGTTTATGGCATTTTCAGTATTCACTGTTAGTGTATCAGCTGCTAACAGAGGAGATGCTTACAAGAGACAGCTTACTGCAGAGGAGATTGCTACAATCAAGACTGTATTTGATGCTAAGTACTATGGCACAGTATACATGGATGTAGTTTATTTCTATGGCTATGACTACTATACACCAGCAATTGACGACATTTTGTTTGCTCACTTTATTAACTGTGGTATCTGGGAAGAGAGACAGCCTAGCGCAGCTTTCAACGTAGATGTATATGCATCTAGAAATACAGATCTTCAGCCACAGTTTGGTGATGATATCATTGCTTATTATATGTACTATGCTACACACCTTAAGGAGCAGTCATGGAGAGTAGTTCCTACTTTAAATGATGCTTGGGCTAAGCAGGCTACAATCTATAGCGTATATGATTTCCAGGTTGGACAGGTTGGACCAAAGGCAGGTGCAGTTGCAGTTCAGACACCTGACTCACCAGCTTTTAAGCTTGATGATAAATAATTAAAAAAGAACATTAAAATGGCTTTACTTCATATGAAGTAAAGCCATTTTTAATGCTCTATTCAATGGAATTATCCATCTGTATATCCCACAATGTAAATACATCAGGCCCATAATCATTAAATAAATAATTTTCATAATTACCAACTGAGATATAAACCTGGCAGGTTAATTGTTCGAGATGATCATATGGAATATCTGAGTGGACAACTCCGCACCAGCCGACGCGGTTAGCTTCTATATCCATATCAAAATCATATTTTTTATCATTGTCAGCAGAATCGACCACTGATAATTTTAGACTTTTAACATCTGCCATATTAAGGGTGTCAGCGTCTTGTAATCTAAAACGAATAGTTCCATCTTCATTAGCAACTTCCATGTAGGATACTTCTTGAGCTTTCTCCAAATCCGCATCTGTAAAAGAATCATTGGCTAGTGACATAACTAATTTAGACGGCTTACTGAATTCCTCATTACATTTATCTTTTCCATACTGCTCAATTAAGGTGCTGTCGGAACTATACAGATTAGTACCACATCCTACTCGGTTAGAAGACATTTCTACTCCCAGAGCTGCAAGAGTCGTTGGGAATAAATCCATGGTAGAGTATTCTCTATGTTTGTCCATTTCAGGCGAAACCGCTGAATTAATAATACATGTATAAGTCTTACGCTGGTAATCATCATCTACATCATCGCAAAAATCAGAATCCATAGTAGTGTGATCGCCAGTTATTACTATAGTAGTATTGTCATAGAAATCTTGTTTTTGTATCCAGTTAACAAAAGCATTAACTTGTCTATCGGAACATGCCATTACATTAGCATATTGGTTGTCTCCAAATTCATGTCCACATAGTCTGCATACATAACCGTCCTCGAAATGAGTATCTATAGTAAACATTGTATAGTTAAATGGCTTATCAGACTTAGCAAGATCTAATAAATCTGCTTTTGCAAATTCAAATACTTTCTCGTCCTCATATCCCCAGTTTACATAATAGTCTGATGGAATCAATCCTGTTTCGTATGCCCAATTTAAATCATGGATAGTGTAGTCGCCATGATCCTTAAAAAATGGTGCTAACGCTCCGAAGTTAGCGGAAGAACCCATCTGAACCACATTTTGATAACCTTCATTTTCAAGAATATCACCTATAGCTGTCATCTTTGGGAAAAAACCATCACTTTTATCAGATTTGGATTCGTCAACACCCATCTGCATAGGCAGACCGCTAGATTGAGCAAATAAGGCTGCTGTAGTCCACTGCATGCCAGGTAGAATTATTCCACCATTAAGTATGTTGTTATCACCGGAAAAATTTTCATTACTCTCACTTAGTTTTGTGAGATTTGGAATACAATTCTCATCAAATCCACCGCCATTTTCTTTGTCAGCGTAAGTCATCTCCATGGATTCTAAATAAATATAAATAAGATTTCTCTTTTTTTCGGGGAAGGTATATGACACAGTTGCTGGGTCTACATAATTATTTCCAACAAAATCTGGACCATTTAATCCTTTTTTTGAATTAATAAAATCTGTAATAACATGAGTGCTATTATTAAATCTAATAAGATTAAAAACATTTGCCACTAATAATACTAAGAGCATAGCAAGTGCAACAATCGTTTTTAGAGAAGGTTTCTTTTTCTTAACAAAATGAAGGATGAGCACTAGTGCAATAAATAACAAAAGCATAGGAAGGCCATAGTGTACTAATCCTGAAATAACCATATCGGGGTTAGTTCCTTTAATTGATGTCTTTAAGTGGAATAAAATTTCTTGATATGTAAGTTCTTTCCAAGTGTTTGCTAAATAAGATACCGTACCAAATAAAACTAGTAGAAAAACTAGGAAGATATAAAACAATACAGTCAGTATTGTTTTAAAAATTAATCCTTTCTTCATTGTCCATAACTCCTCAATTTAAAGTGAAAAAAGTCGATTATCAGAATCAGTATAATTATTTTTTTTTATAATATCAATTTAATTTTGCACTATATTTATGCGGTGAAATACTTATATAAAGGCATAATTACTAGCTAAAGGGAACATAATAGTATAAAATATTATAGAATGTATATTTTTACACAGGAGAGTATTTATGCTAGAAGCTATTGATAATAAAAAAAATATTTTCAAATTTATAATCGGCATTTTCACATTGGTATGGTCTTTTAATGTATTGAATGTGGGATTCTATGTAGATGAGAACGGACTTCTTACTATATATAAGGGATTCTATCAGGGTCAGAGACTCTTTGTAGATAGTTGGGAGGCACTGCAAACTGGTGGGATTCTTGCTTATCCGCTTATGGCACTCTATTATCAGGTGCTTTCTCCATTGTTTGCTAGTGCAGGTATAAATATAGGTTTAGTATTGTATATGCGAATCGCATATACGATATGTAGACTTTTGGTGGCTGTATATCTTTATCTTACTATCAAAAGGACAGCTTATGACAGAGGCGCCTATGTAGCTAGCCTTTTCTACTATATGTTTGTAATGGGATGGAAAAATTTCTCTTACAAGTCATATTGTGACATGGCGATTATGCTACTTGTATGTTTCTTGATTAGATACTATCAGGAAAAAAAGGTGAGATATTTCGTATATGCAGCAATAGCTACATGTGTAGCAATACTTGCCTATCCTACTATGATACTTTTGGCAGTTTTTATATTTGCTTTTGCTCTTTTGGGGATTTATCGAAATGAAGTTAGTCCTAAAGCGATTATTGCTTATGTTGTTACCTGCCTAGTTATTGGTGGAGCATTTTTGGTATTTTTACAGTTTGGTTCTGGTATCGTAAATGCGATACATCAGTTGAAAAATTTTGGAGATCAGGATTATGATTATGGTCTCTTACATAGATTAGGAATGCTATTAATTAGTTATATAGTTTTTGCAGTGATAGCATACTTACCGATTTTATTTTTAGTAATTCTTAAGAAATATAGATATGTATCATATTTAGCGGAAAAGGTGGTCTTAAGCGCTTATTGGATTATCTTTTTTGTGGTGATTTGCGCCTTTAGAATTGAAAGTGTATCTACTTCTAGATATATATACGCATTACTTCTTTTATTCTTCTGGTTGCCATATTTTATAAAGCAGGAAGAAAAAAGTGAATACACAGTTATCGGGTCTTACAATAGCCAGATTTCTGATGAGCAGGGTATTCTATGGTTGATGTTTAGCATATCAATCGCAGCTCAGTTTATTTGGGCGCTATCAACCAATCAGGACATTACGGTGCCAGGACATATGGCTATATATGCAGTCATTGCATTTATCCTTATAGCAAGCAATGAGGATAATGATTATATTGGACTCACTTGTGCTATTTTAATAGTTGACTTCTTCTTTATGGGATTCTGGGTAGCCGAGTGGAATGGTGGCTACTCTGATGTATTAGAGACTAGATATATGGTTACTGAAGGAGAACTCAAGGGTATTATTTTAAGAGAGACTGACTATGATGCCAACCAAATTTGCTATGATATGGTTACGGAATATATAGGTGAAGATGAGAAGCTTCTAGTTACATTTGGAAGTAATTGCACGGCGTATTTGAACAGTGATGCACATCAGGGCACATATTCTGTTTATGCCAGAACACAGGGGAATAGCAAGATTCTTGATTTCTGGCATGTTAATCCTGAAAAACAGGCAGATTATGTTTTAATCGATGAAAGTAATGTAAAGTATGAATCATTTTTGGAGGGGGATGTTGGGATATATTTGAAAAATATATACACTAAAACAGTCGCTAGACAAGGGTCATTTGTATTATTAAGTAGATAGAGATGTAGATTAAAATTAATCCACCTGTGTAAGGTGGATTAATTTGTTTTTAACTATTAATATTTTTTCTTTTTGTGACAATCTTATAAATATAAATGCTAATGAATATAACCCAACAAAGAAGTGAAATCTTCATTCCTAAATTATAACCAGGAGTAATATAGCTGAATGCTATATCATGACTTCCAGAAGGGACGGCTAGGAGCATCATGCCGCCGGAGTTGATTATTTCTGCATTGGCGCCATCAATTGTCGCTGTCCAGCCCTTATCGTAAGGGACACTAAAATAAACATAAGTATTATCTATATAAGAACTAGAACATGTAAATCCGTGGCCATCTTTTGAAAAGTTGGAAACGGATTTTTTGATTATTGAATCACAAGCTTCTTCGATAGAGTAATCTGTAGATATATCATTAACGTATTTACGATTTAATCCTGAAATAGAATCAGTAGGAATGTTATCATCTACAACCGCTGCTTGAAGTAAAGCAATGGCTCTATATTCGACAGGTATGTCCTTCAAATCAGATTCAGAAATATATGAATCAATAGCAAAGCCGATTGGGCAAGCAGCTGTTTCAACTAAATAATAAGGTATCTCATTGGAATAGTAGACAGCTACAGGCGAACCAATCTCTGGGTATTCATTTGTTACATAGTATTTTCCACCTAAAAGTTCAGCTAAGCCAGAATAATCATTTTTGTTTAAACCATTTACAGGATCATAATAGTCAAAAAGCGACTCGAACTCAGTGATACCAACTGAATCAGTAGATGTAAAAAGTGAGAATCCGGAAACGTTGTTAACCATAGAAAATACATTACTTGCATTGTTTAGGCGATATTGCGAATCAGGTATTTCTACCTGGCATGCAATGTCATACTGTTCTTTATAGACTTCTACAGGCTTGCCGTTTGAACGGTATACGTAAACGGTAAGAGCTGTTGTTATACAGGCAAAACCAGATACCAGGACAATTGGCAAGGCACTAGAAAAAAGCTGCTTGTTGTTTAAGAATACTGTAATACAACATCCAGCCAATCCTATGAGTATATATAAAATAAATCTGTTCTTCGAGTAAATATAACTTGAGCCATCAGCATCCTTAAATACAAAGGCAGAAATAAATAAAACGCAAATCAAAAGGACATTTATTAGGGCTGATATATGTATTTGTTTTTTATATTCTTCATGATTCTCTAAAACTAAACAAGTGGCAAGGCTCATCATAAGTACAAAACAATGCCACCAGCGATTTTGTGGGTCCATATATAAAAAGAAAACTCTTCCTATCATTGGGACAAATGCTGCGACAAAACAGAAGATAAGTAATCTAGAAAGCCAATCACGGTTTTTAATTATATATGTAATAACAAAAATTATGCCAAACAATGGAAGATAAGCAGCAGTAGAATAGAATTTTGATGGGAAAATAGCGCTTATATCTGTCATTGCCTCGGCAGGAAGAAGTATACCCTTTATATTAAATAAAATATATCTAAAGGAATAAATGAGGTTTTCAAGTATAAAGCTTGAGGTACTTCTTGAACTCTGAGAAATATACATAATGCTAGGAATAAAGAGAATAGCTGCCATTCCTACACCAACAATACCTGATGCAAAGCAGAATACAATTTCTTTTAATCTAGCCTTAAGGTCTCTGTTAAAAAATCTAAATAGGTAGTAGACAATTAAGAAAATAGCAGCTCCTACAAAAAAGAAGTAGTTCAAAAATGCATTTATAAAAATAGCAAATGTTAAGAGACGGTAATCTTTCTTTCTGATTGCAAGCTCAAGACCAATTAAAAGAAGAGGGAAAAGAGCTATAACATCATGAAAGTGATAGTACATTATATTTACAGTGGAAAAACCTGAAAAAGCATAAAGAATAGCGCCAATATAGGCGTATTTATTGTGCTGAATAAATAGCTTTAGATAGATATATGCAAATAAGCCTGCAACAGCATATTTAAGCATAAAAATCCATGCTACAATGTATGGGAATAGTTGAGCAGGAAAAAGCATAGAAAGCCAAAAGAAAGGGCTTCCTAATTCATAAAAACCATATCCCTGCATAGTAGACGTGCCTAGATCTAGGCACCATGAAAATCCATTAAGTCCACTATCTAATAGAGATTTATGCAGACCAATAGTGAATGGAATCTGCTGCTCATTGAAATCATCACGAATAATAAAGAAACCATTGCCCTGAATTATAAAAACAACTAGTGATAAAAATGCTAGTAAAAAGCAAATTAGAAAAATGCATATATAATCATTCTTTTTTAGTCTGTTTAAAAGATTCATAGGGATTAATTCTCCATTACATACTTAGATATGGTAATTCTATCACAATAGGTAAAAATATGGTATAATTCAGATAATTATGTAAATTTATAAGAGGATAGGGAAGAACGGTTTATGAATATACAGAATACAAAATATAAAATAGTTTTGGCGGTAGCGTATATTGCCATGCTGCTTCCATTTTTATATGCAGTATTTTACTCTATGCCAGCTAATGATGATTTCGCTTGGGCAATAGAGTGGTTCTCATCTAATAGATTAGTTGAGGTAGTAAAGAGAGTGGACTGGAACTATAACAACTTTTTCGGTCAATCAGGAGTAATAGCTCTTATTATTCAGGTTCTCTTTAATCCATTATATTGGTTTAAGGATGCAGGACACAGTTTTGGGATTTGCATGTGTATAGTATTTCTTGGACTTTATATCGGATATATTTTTTCAATTAAAAGAATTGGTATTTTTTTATTTGGGTTGGAAGAAAAAAAGGCTAGTTTCTTTGCTTTTTTGACAATGCTGATATTATTTACCACCTATTACTATGCGGATGTATATAACTGGTGGTCAGGCATGCCAGGATATTCTCTTCTCATGCTTTTTATGTTCATATTCTGCGGCACTACTGCTAAGTATTTTAAGTATGGCAATAAGAAAGACTATATCAGACTGATTGTATGGGGCGTAATTACCTGTACAGGTATGATGAATTGTGTTGCTGCAGGTCTGTTCTATTTGGCATGTGCATTTGTACTTTTTAAGGACAATAAGGATTCATTAAAGAAAAAGAGTATTCCATTTGTGTTATTTGTAATTAGTGGAGTTGTAACTGTAGTCGCTCCAGGTAATTTCAAAAGAACAGGTATTAAAGAAGGTAATCCTGATTATATTGGTGGATTGAAAGTTACATTTATTGACGTGATTACTAGAATTATAGATACCTTAGTACACAAGCCATGGGTTCTTGCTCTACTAGTATTAATTGTTGTTTTGGGAATCAATGCGAAGCATTCTAGAAAAGTAAAGCTCGTTAATATTGTGTTGGGAGCTTTATGTGTTTTCATTTCTGCTTTTGGTGCAATTTATCCTTATATTGTCGGTGAAAGAAAGGTTGTAGGAGCAGAATTGGCTACCAGAATTAATTTTGTTGAAGATTATATCATAATGGTTGGTTTTGCCATTGTTGCATTTTCTTTTGGCTGTTATTTGCGACAGATTTCTAATGAAAAAATTAGAGAAAAATTGAAATATGCAGGATGCATATTAGCTGTTGCCTGTGTAGTACTTTCTGCGGCTAAGGGAACAATTAAGCAGGTGGTTCCTGTAGACATTGTTGCAAAAAGGGATACTATCAAGGAACTATTTTACATCTGGGACGGTATTATGGACGAAATAGAGCATTCTGATGGTGGAGATGTAGTGATTGAGCGCCACAATGTTCCATGGACACAGTATGTTTATGTCGTTGGTATTGATGATGGCGTGAAAAATGATTTGAAATGGGCTGAGGATTATTACGGTGTATGTAATTATTGCGTGGCCAAATGGTATGATCAAAAGAGCGTAAAAGTGTTTATTTATAATGATTAGGGATGATGTGAATGGAAACAAAAATAAAACGAAATTCCAGCATAGAATTATTAAAAATAATAGCAATAGCTATGATAGTAATATCACATTCAATGCCTGACGTTCCGGAGGGGGATGAGGTGTTGAATGTGGGGGCTATTAATCTTGGACTGGCTACGTTCAACTTGCAGCACAACATATTAATTTTTTTACATAACCTAGGTCAAATTGGAAATGATATTTTTTTAGTTTGTTCAGCATGGTTTTTATTAGACAGCCATAAGACTAAGGTAGGCAAAATCGCTAATATGGTAGCGGATTGTTTTGGCGCATCATTAATAATGCTTTCTATTTTTTCTGCACTTGGATATAGATTGAGTGGATTGTACTTTATTAGACAGTTTTTACCTACCACATTCAATAATAATTGGTTTGTAACATGTTACATTCTTTTATACATGATTCATCCTCTTCTGAATAAAGTTATACAGTCAATTAGTCAATCGCAATTACTAATTGTAGATACATGCTTTATTATTCTGTACTCGATAATAAGCTTCGTTATGCCAGGGGGATTATTCTACTACAATGAATTAATAGGATTTATAGGTATATATATGATAGTTGCATATTGCAAACTATATATGCCTAATATGATGAATTCGGTAAAAGCTGGAAAACTAATCCTTCTAATTGGATGCGTTGGTTGGCTATTGCAAAATGTATTAACATTGATTATTGGATGCAAAATAGAGGCGTTGTCTTCTCAGATGTCTGGATGGAATCAATTTAGAAATCCTTGCTATATTTTGATAGCACTGGGGCTGTTTATTTTGTTTAACAAAAAATCATTTTATAATGGATTTATTAATGATATTTCGGCCATGTCTTTATTAATATATGTTATTCAATGCAACAGGATATTAAGAGACTATGTTAGATTTGATATATACGATTATATTTATCAAAACTATTCCTACGATGGATTGGTTTTGTGGGTCCTAATTTATGCCGTAATTACACTTGTTATTAGCATTATTATAGGAAAAATATATTTGGCAAGTGTTGGTAAGTTGGTTCGTTTATTATTCAATAAGATTGTAGATTGCTTTATTAAGATATATTACAAATTAGAGGCATATATTTTTAAGATAGGCTAATGCTATAAATAACAACTGAGGAGCTAAAATTGTTTACGAAGAAAAAGACAATAATAATTGAAATTGTAGTAGCGATAATTTTGCTTGCACTTCTTATAACTAAGGCGGTAAATCCATTCTCGGCGGAGATGACCTATAACGGTGACTCGGAGTGTGTTTCCTATTCTGCCAATGGGCAAAAGCTGTCACCGGGCACCTACACTGTAGAGATAGAGTATTCTACAGACATGGAATTGACAGCACAGCTGTATTCTGCAGAACGCACAGATTTTGTAAGAGCTAACGATTTCTATTTAAGTCCCAATAGACATCAGGTATCCTATGATTTTTTTACCAGTCATAGTTTATACGATTTGGAGACTAGGATAAGTGAGTCGGAGGAGATAGCCAACTATTCCATAGATAGAGTGGTAGTTAGTAGCAACACCCACCTGTTTAGAGTGCTTCTCTTTTCATGGATTGTTGTTTGCATAATAGTAAATATCCTGTGTTTCTCATCTTTTGGAAAGAATCATAGAGAACTAATAATAAAGTTGTCATGCATCACTTTGCTTAGTTCTATTGTTTTATTTTTCCCTGGACTTGTTAAGACTCATGACTATAGATTTCACGTAATTAGAATAGAGTCCATAGTAGATGGCTTAAGAGCAGGAGAGTTCCCAGTTAGAATTCACTCTACTTATGGCGATGGAATAGGCTATCCAAATGGAGTATTCTATGGCGATTTATTTTTGTATGTGCCAGCTGTTCTTCGCATGATTGGATTTAGCGTAAACATGAGCTATAAAATATATGTGCTACTTATAAATGGACTGACCGTTTTCACAGCTTATTTATGTGGAAAAAAGGTTTTCAAAAAAGAAAGCACTGCTATCGTCACTTCATTAGTTTATGTTACAGCAAGCTACAGAATAATTGATTTATATGTTAGAAGCTCTGTAGGTGAGTATACAGCACTTGCTTTTTATCCACTCATTGCACTTGCAGTTTGGAATATTTACAAGGACGATATCAAGGAAAAGACCTACATAAAAAATGCGTATATCCTAGCAGTTGGAATTCTGGGGGTACTTTATTCCCATGTATTATCAACGGAGATGGTTGCTGTCGTTCTTGTGGTAGTATGTCTTTCATTGTTTAAGCAGACATTTAGAAAAGAGACTATTTTAGTATACATTAGAGCGATAATAGTATTTTTCCTAATGGGTGCAGCTTTCATCGTTCCATTTTTAGACTATTACATTAACACTAATACTTTCATCAAAGAACGAAGCGGGACCATTAATTTGATTCAGCCACTAGGGGCATATTTTACAGATTATTTTAGCTTTTTCAAGGATTTCTTTGGTGATGGCGACAGATATATGTCTGCTAGAATGCAGATTACACCTGGATTAGTTTTGATGCTGGGATTACTTGCAGCAGGCTATGTATTGATTAAAAGAAAAGCTACAAAAGAAATAAAGTACCTTTTCTTTATGAGTGTTATTCTTTTGATTGTGGCATCTAATATTTTCCCATGGAATGAGTTTGCCTATATCACAAAGACAGGCAGAATTCTTTCTCAAATTCAATTTCCATGGAGATACGTGGGCATAGCAGTAGTTCCACTTACTCTTTTGCTCGGTTTAGTTTTGGAACAGGCAACAGAGGAAAGCCTGATTGGTGACAATACATATAAATATATAATAGTTGTATCTGTACTGATGATGTGTTTGTTCTGCGGTTATGCTGAAAAAAGTGATGATAATCCAAAGCTTACCTATGATCAGGCTGAACTTGATACAAGCTTGATTGCTGCAGGAAATGGAGAGTATTTACTATCGGGAACAGATAGAGAGTCTATATCTACAGAACTAATTTGTGAAAATGCAGAAGGATTTATTGTGGGACAAAATGGCACCAAAATAGTTGTAGCTTTAGAGGCTGACGAAGCAGCTAGTGTTTGTGTGCCACGATTTAACTATCCATACTATAAGGCAATAGATGAATCTGGAAATAATTTATCCATTTCAAATGGACAAAATAATCTTATAAAGGTAGCCCTTCCTGATGGATACAAGGGTACTGTGACAGTTAGATTTGTTTCTCCATGGTACTGGAGAGTTTCGGAGATTGTATCATTAATTACAGCGGTAGGTCTTTTATGTTTGAATTTCAGAAAAGAGAAAAAACATTAATAGTTATGGCACTATTATTCATATTTGCTGTATCGGCATTGCCTGCCATAAGAAGTGGGGTGTACCTAGGCCATGATTTACATTTTCATTTAGGTAGAATCCAATCTATATCAGAGGAGCTTGCAAATGGCCAGTTTCCAGTCAGATATGAAAGTAGTGCATGGCAAGGACATGGATATATTAGTTCCTTAATGTACGGGAATATTTTTCTGTACATTCCGGCTATATTAGTGACTATCGGATTACCAGTTTGGCGCGCATACAATATTTATGTATTACTAGTTAATGCCCTCACTGTCCTGGTTTCATATTTTTGTTTTACAAAAATATTGAAGTCTGAATTAAGTGGTCTGCTTAGTACATTGATTTATTGCTTAGCAGGGTATAGATTATCAAATCTATATGTTAGAGCAGCTCTTGGTGAGTACACAGCTATGATTTTTATTCCGGTAGTAGTATACGGAATTCACAAGATTATTGCTGAAGAGCAAGAGGAGGAGCCATTAATAAAAAGAATCCTTCCACTTATCATAGGTGCCACAGGATTGATTCAGAGCCATATTCTATCTACAGAATTGGTGGCACTATTTGTGTTAGTTTATTTGCTTTTTAATATAAAAAAGACAGTATTAAACATCAAAGAGCTTATTACATCAGCCATATTAATACTATTAGTTAATGGATTCTTTTTGTTGCCATTTGTTGATAGTTATTCATCTATGGATCTATATGTTAATTCAGAGATGACCGCAGAGAGCATACGAGGAGATGGCTTGTATTTATCTCAGCTAATTAACCCACTTACAGAGGGATTTGGAGGCAGCTATGTATGGTCTACAAATGAAGAAGGCTATTTGCAAACTGGCGGGCTGGTTATCATAGCAGTTTTACTTACGGTAATAATGACTTTTAAAAAGTTAGAAGTCAATAAAAGAAAAGATATATTGGTATTGAGTATATTTGGCATTTTTGCTGCCTGGATGTCCACTGTATATTTTCCATGGGATTTATTTGCAGGAAATAGCGGAATAGCTAAGCTGGTTTCTTCTGTACAGTATCCTTGGCGTTATCAGTTGATTGCGGTGGTATGTTTTATACTGACTGGAGCTTATGGATTTGAGATTCTTTGCAAAGGGAAAAGTGAGAAGATAAAATGGGCATCGCTTATATGCATATTTGTAGTTGCCTTAGGAACTTCAGGTTATTTTTATTACACACTCTCTTGGAAGAATCCAACAGTGTGCAATGAGCGTGCAGATGAGAACTGGGCTGACAAGCTATATTTGCCTGTTGGGACAGACAGAGAATTACTCTTGGGTACAGATATAGAGTTTTCTGGAGACAATGTTGTGCTTCCAGTTTTAGCTTATGATAATGTTCATTTAACAGATTCAAAAGGCAATGAGATTACCTGGACAAAAGGCCATAACAACTGCGTTGAAATATCAAAAGCTGATTACACATCAGATATTAATGTCCAATACAAAGAGCCACTAATGTGGCGAGTCGCAGAGGGTATATCTTTAGTCACTATTGTAGGTATTATAATTTATTATTTTAGAAAAATATCGAGGAAATAATTAATGAAAAGCTTACTAGCTGGTTACAGAGAGAATAGAATAAAGTTCGTATTTACGATATTGCTTTTGGGCTGTATAGTTTCTCAGCTACTAATAACACTATACTTCAATATTTTTGAAGCAGATATACATCTCGGAATAGATTCTTCTTGGGAATACTTAAAAGTGATAATTGTAGGAGACAATGGTGGTATTTATTCTACGAAGCTCATTAGTGATACTACTGCTCCATGGATTAGCCGTTCATTTATTTTAGCATTACCGCTTTATATGGTTACAGGAAATATAAATATATCTTATGCTATTGCTAATTTGATTATAACTTTGCTTACCATATATTTCATGGTGAGTGTAATGCAAATAAAGGGCTTTGAGCTAAATACTATTCTTATTGTACTTAACATGTTTGCTTGCCCATACTTGCTCAACTACTATAGCTGGCACAACGATTTAGGATATTTCAATTGTGTTTTAGGGATGGCAGCCTATTACAACCTGATAGTTCTTTATATTTTTATGGCATTCAGGATACTAGTAGCTCAGGAGTTTTTGAAAAAAGAAAAAATAATAATTGGATTTTCATATGCTTTGTCTTTTCTCATAGGAATAGGGGCAGGCATGAGTATGTTGGCAATGGTATTTTTGCCACTTCTTATTACAAGAATTGTGCTTGGTTTTATCAAGAATACCAAGAAAGCATTTTTTGACAAGCACTCCATATATATTTATATCTGTACTGGATTTGCATTGTTAGGTCAGCTTGTTGGGCTACTAGTTGGAATGAAGTATAAGTCTTCACTTGCTTCATGGAGCACTACCGAAAACATATGGAAAAATATTGGAAATATGTTTAGCGGATTTATGCGTCTATTTGCCGCTATCCCTACAGATGAAACTGTTTGTGCTCCTACGTCCAAAGCGGGCATATTATTTGTCTTTTCAATAATAATATTTACAATAGTTATTGTAGCTGTCGTTTATGCATTGATTAAGGTGCTAGGCAATCTCATTAAAAATCATAATCTAGATGATTTCAAAATGAGCCTTTTGGTTATAATGGCCAGCACATTTATTGAATTTTCGCTTTTGGATACTTCCTATGGAGCAGTATTCGAAGATAGATATCTAATTTTTGCAATGATGTGTGCCTTGATTCTTGTTGGCTATTTCATTGATTCACTAGATAACACATTGCTTTTTAAGAAAGTCGGAGTTGTAGTTCTCTTTCTTAGTGTAGTTTGCATAGACTTAGGGTCAGATTACATATACAAGAGATTGACCAATGAAGAGTATCTGATGGATCAGATGGTAAGCCTTATCGATGAATCAGATGCGGGGCTAGTTTATGCCTGGGGTAAGGACACTGGTATATATGAGCATTGCCTTAGAGTCTATGATAATAAGCGTGTGTATAAGCTCATTGGAGATAATAATAAAGTAAACAGATGGGGAGATTATCTCTATTATGATGATAGTAGCACATATGAGGGTGCAACTATGCTAATAACAAATGGAGATATTAGCTTTATTCCAAGCAATATAATGGAAAAATATGAACTCGTTGATACAATCCACGGAGTAGATTTTTATTATTGCAAGGATAATCCGATTGATACTTATAAACTAGAAGAGAAATAAAGCATTAAAAGGAACGGGGAAGACGGTGACATATACAACCTTTAATTTCTATGTATTTTTACTTATTACTTTAGTAGCATACTACATTATTCCAAAGGCATATAGGTGGCTAGCAATACTTCTAGCCAATTTCTGCTTTATTTGGTTTGCCACAGAGAGTGTATCTAAAATGATTTTATTTGTGGCTACTATATTGATAAGTTATGCATTTGGTTTGTTGCTAAGACATAATAAAAAGAAGAGCCTATTATTTAGCGGAATAGCAATTTCGGCTATGCCACTGCTTCTGACTAGGATAATTGGATTCGCAGAAGGAAGGGTACCTGAGGGGATTGTTAGCAAGATTATAATACCAATTGGATTATCCTTTTATACAATGCAGATAATAGCCTATCTTGTTGATGTGTATAGAGGGAAAATCAAGCCTCAAGTGAATGTGCTTAAATATGCGTTATTTATTTCATTTTTCCCACAGATAATACAAGGACCAATTCCTAGATATGATGAGCTTTCAGAGCAATTATCAGAAGGCCATGATTTTGATGAGAAAAATCTAATTAGTGGAATTCAACTCATCATTTGGGGATTCTTTCTGAAGTTTATGATAGCGGACAAGGCTGGAATAGTTGTTGATAAAATATTTGATGACTACAGTTCATACAAGGGATTATATATATGGATTGCAGGAATTCTATATAGCCTTCAGCTTTATACAGATTTTCTAGGATGTGTTACCCTGTCCCAGGGAATTGCTAGGTTGTTTGGAATTAGTTTAACAGATAACTTTAAACGCCCATACTTTGCGGATTCAATAAAGGATTTTTGGAGACGCTGGCATATATCACTTAGTTCGTGGTTGAGAGATTATATCTATATTCCACTTGGAGGCAATAGAAAAGGCACTAATCGTAAATATGTTAATCTCTTGGTTACATTTGCTGTAAGTGGTTTATGGCATGGTGGTGGATTTAAATTTATTTTTTGGGGAATGATGCACGGAGTGTATCAACTCGTGGAAAGTATGGTTCCTATTTTCAACAAAAAGTATCTTGGAGCGAAGCATTTGATTAGAGTTCTAATCAATTTTTACTTTGTAATGATTGCATGGATTGTGTTTAGAGCGGATACATTACTTGCTGGATTAAAGATGATATATAGAATGTTCTGTGGATTTAACCCATGGATACTTTTTGACGGAGCAATCTATGATTTAGGATTAGTCCAGAGAGAATGGGAAGTATTAATTCTTTCGTTAGTGGTGTTATTCTGGGTGAGCCGCAAGCAGGAATGCGGAGTTGTTCTCAGGGAACAGTTCGATAAGCATGGTATTGTAGTAAGATGGGCTGTGTATATTATCGCAATCTTGACTGTGTGGGTTTTTGGCACATATGGATTTGGATATGATGCTACTGATTTTATTTATGGAGGTTTTTAGTCGTGAAAAAAATACTGACAAAAATCGGAAAATCAATAGCATTTATTATGATTCTTGTGGTGGTGTTAGTAGGAGCTAATGCTATACTTATGCCTAAATCATATATCAATAATTCTATTTGGCCATCTACAAGTAAGTTTAATCAGTTCTATGCTATGGACAAAGATTCTGTAGATGTTCTTTTTATTGGTTCTAGTGTAGTTGCTAATGCTTTTTCACCTCAGGAAATATATGATTCTTATGGAATTAGATCATATAATTTAGCTAGCCAGCAGCAGAGTGTGTTCTTCAACTACTTTTGGCTAAAAGAGGCTCTTAAATATCAGAGCCCTAAGGTAGTAGTAATGGATACAAAATTTTTGTTTACATTACACCCAGAGAGTCCCGTTAATACAACTGAGGGAATTGGCCGAGAGATAATTGATAATATGCGCTGGTCAAAAAATAAAATAGATATGATTAACGCGCTTTGTGATTTGGATGACAGCCAGTCAAAGCTTAGTTATTATTTGACAAACATTAGATATCATGCCCGTTGGACAGAGCTAGACGAAAGCGATTTTAATTTTGATTTATCTAATCACGATCAACTCAAAGGGCAGGCTATTCTTACTGATTATGGCGGGGATGCTTACGTGCCCTTTACGCCATCAGATACAGATATAAAATCTGAGTTGAATCCAGTGATGGAAAAGTATTTTGGAAAAATAGTAGAACTATGTCAGTCTAATGGGATACAGCTTATGCTGGTAAGTTTACCGGATGTGATGACTGATGCGATGAACAATAGACTAAATACTCTTGCTGGCGAATATGGTGTAGATTACTATAATTTTTGTTTAAAAGAACACTATGATGCTATTGGAGCAGAACTTCCAAAAGAAAATGTGATTGAGCATGAAAATATATGGGGTGCTATCAAAATGTCTCGCTACGTTGCGTCTATTATAAAAGACACTTATGGAGTAAGAGCTGTCAGTGATAGGCAGTGGGATGATACAAGTGCTTATTACAAGCACTTGCTAAATAGCGCAGAGCTAAAGCATATCGAGGATTTGGATCAGTATTTATCGATTCTAAATTCAGATGTAGATTATGTGACTTTTATTTCTGTTAAGGATGATGGTTATAGATTTATTACAGATGAAGATGTGGAGCTGTTAAAATCTTTGGGGTTATTAGCGCCCTTCAAGGATATGTTTAGATATAGTTATTGTGGAATAATTGATAATTCTAATGGTAACGTTGAGGAATTAAGTCCTAATGAAGTTGTGACTATATCAGGAAATATACTTGATTCTGAAGCCATATATGAAATGACTAGTGGTGGAGGAAACGCGGGCGTGACATGTGAGATAGTTATTAACGGAACAAACTATGAAATTAATGCAGTAGGAATGAATATAGTTGTTTACGATAGATTGTCTAAATCTGTCGTAGACTCGGTTTGTTTCTATCGTAATGAATATGGATTATTTTGCAAGCGATAAAGATGAAGAATAAAAAACGAATTGTATATTTTATCGAAATAATCATAGGACTAGTTCTATGCGGTCTGATGATCTATAAATCATTTCATTTAAGCCAGGTTGATATTGACCTGGCTAGGTTTGCATCTGACTATATTGGTTACAATGATGGTAAGTGGAGTGTTTCGTCCGGTGCGATTGAATCAGAGGACAATATTGTCTTACTCTATGGACCATACGAGACTATAAGACCGGGCTCATATTCAGTTACACTGGATTACTACTCTGATAGCAGGATGACCTGTAGACTTTTCTCGGCAGAGAGAAATGAGTTTATTCATGCAGGGGATTTCTACTTAAGTCCTAATAAAAATCAGGTTACTTACAATTTCTATGTTACACAGAGTATTTATGATTTAGAAATAAGGATAGTTGATTATTCAGGGGATGAGAGCTTTGCTTTAAGGGGAGCAAGCATTAGTAGTACCGTAAGAGATATGAGAGTTTTGCTTTTTACCTGGATAGCTATTTCTTTACTTGTAAATTATTTTGCTTTTAGCAAATGTTTTAAGGTTAATAGAAGGACAGTATTATGTCTAGTTGGAATCGCATTTATAGGTACACTTTCCTATATGTTCCCAGGGATTGCACCAGGCCATGATTTCCCTTATCACATCTTAAGAATTGAGGGAATCGCCGATGGCTTGAAATCGGGACAGTTCCCAGTGCGAATGCACTCTGTTTTTATGGATGGATTCGGATATCCTAATGGGATATTTTACGGAGATTTATTCCTATATGTTCCAGCAGTTTTACGTATAGTCGGATTTTCTATTAATACAAGTTATAAGCTATATGTATTTTTAGTTTCTCTTTTGACTGCTTATACCACTTACTATATGGGTAGGCGGATTTTCAAAAATGATACAACTGCACTTGTGGTTGCCCTATCATATGTGACGGCAAGCTATAGAATAGTGGATGTATTTGTCCGTAGCGCTGTTGGCGAGTATACAGCACTTGCTTTTTATCCTATAGTAGCGGTGGCTATATGGCAGCTATACACTGGCAAGGATTCTGAACGTAATTACTCGGGTATTAGTCTTACACTTGCTATCGGTATGCTAGGTCTTTTATATACCCACGTGCTTTCCACAGAGATGGTGTGCATAGTGCTTGTGGCAGTAGCAATCAGCCAATACAAAAAGACTTTTACAAAAAAAGTATTACTGACCTATGCTAAGGCAGTTGGTATATTTATCGCTCTTGGATTAGCATTTATCGTGCCATTCTTAGACTACTATATGAGAGTAGCTACTGAGATAAAAGCCACTAATGGTTCGGTGAAGTTGATTCAGTCTAGAGGAGCATACATAGCTGATTTATTCGCTGTATTTAGAGATTTCTACGGTGAGGGAGAAGACTATGTAGTATATAGAATGCAGATTACACCAGGCCTTGTATTTATGGTGGTGCTTTTGGTTGCGGTATACTTGCTCATAGCGAAAAAGGCCACTAAGGAAATAAAGTATCTTACAGTTTCTACATTGATACTTTTATTTATATCTACTAACCTATTCCCATGGAACAAGCTAGCATTTGCCTCAAAGTTCTTTAATATATTTGCCCAGATTCAGTATCCATGGAGATATATAGGCATAGCTGTGGTATTTTTAGCTATATTACTAGGACTTATTTTAGAGTATTTTATAGAGAATGAATTTTATTCAGAAAAGATTTATGCGGTTATCATAGCAATGGCTCTTGTAAGTACTGCTTTATTTATTGGCTCGGCCGAGGATAATGCGACTGGTGTTACAAAATATTATGATACAGCACAGCTAGATAGAGGAGCTGGAGCTATAGGATATGGTGAGTACCTGATAGAGGGCACTGATACTAGTGATTTGATTGCTATCAATTTATATAAGGGGGATCTCTCGGCAATAGATATTCCTAAATACAACTATCCATACTACAAAGCATATGATGAGAATGGCAATGAACTTGCTATTTCAAATGGGATTAATAATCGTATATGCGTATCTGTAGAGAGCAGTTATAATGGCGATGTAACAGTCAAATTTGTTGAGCCTATATTGTGGAGAATAGCTGAGATAATATCATTATTAAGCGCTATTAGCCTACTTATTATTTACAAAAGAAAAGGCATTGGAAGGAAATAAAAGTGAAACTTATTAATTCTGTTAAGAATTTAATATTTGACAAGGTGTATCTTGCTATAGTGACAATTGCTGCGCTAGCAGGATATGGTTATGAGCTTACACACTGCTCTTATGGAGTGGATGATGTTATTTACGACTGGTATATAGATTCTGGCCGTCTTGTTTCTATGGGCAGATTTACACCATGGCTTATTAACAAGTTCTTTAAGATTAATGAATTCACACCTTTTATTATAGATTTTATAGGAGCAATCCTTATAATACTTGCTGGCACTGTGGTTTGTACAGTATTTGTAGAGGTTCTAGGCGAGGACAGAGTACCTAGCTGGATATACGCCGTATTTACATCACTGATGCTTGTATATCCTATGAATGGCGAGGTGTTTATTTACTATATGCATAATGGCATGGGCGTTGCATTTTTGCTTTCTGCTATCGCCATTTATCTTGTGTATAGTGTAAAGGGTCAGAAGCTTAAAGCACAGTTGTTAAGTGATATTTCTGCACTTATTCTTATGGTGCTTGCAATTTGCTGCTATGAGTCATTTTCTATTGTGATTATTACAATTGGAGTAATACTTGTACTGCTTAAAGCATTTTCAGGAGAGAAGATACAGGTTAAATCAGAAGGTATATGGGTTGTCACTGTTGTTTTGGTGACAGCTGTTGCTATGGTGCTTAGAAGCATCATTACTAAGATTCTCTGTGCCATTATGGGACTTGATGTATATCAGACTAGTGGCGGCATGATTGGATGGCAGTTTAGCGATAATGCTGCCGAGATAGGTGCTACTCTTAAGAATCAGCTTATGAGCAATTTCCTGTTCTATGGTGCTGGATATTTCCCTATTACATTATTCCTATTTGCAGTAGTGGTATTGCTTGTAATATGTGGAATTGTCTCTTGGAAGAATAGGGACTTTTGGCCAATAGTACTTGGCATATTGCTTGTGATAGGTCAGTTTTCTATTAGCTTTCTTTTGGGAGTGATGCAGTTATATAGAATGAGTCAGTCTATTGTAGTGTTGGTAGCATTTTCTGTATTTACTCTATTAGTAATGATTTCAAAATACAAGCTGGGCAGAGTTGTAGCAGTGATTTTATCCGCTATTATTTTATACGGTTCTGCTAGAGAGATTAGCCAGCTATTTTTATTTGAATATAATATGTGCGATAGATGTGCAGATAAGGTAAAGGAGATTGGAAGTTATCTTCAGAACAATTATGACCTTAACGAAAAAAAGGTTGTATTTGTGGGAGAATTTAGCCGTTCAATGGATGAGCAGGACTACCTACACATCCGTAAGGGAGAGGCAGGATATAGATTTCTTAATTGGTGTGATGTACATGTCTATGGATATGACCCTGCTGTTGTAGAGGCTGGTAGATTCTATAAAAAAGAGACGGTGACAGATGGTGATGTACTCACTTGGTCGGTGAATGCATACAATACTCATAACTGGGCTACACAAAAGCTGTTTGCTCATTATGGATATGATATTAAAATTACTGATACTAATGAGGAGTACGATAGAGTTGTAGATTATTACAATAATGATTGTTCTGACATTCAGGATAATTTTATAGAATATAATGATTATGTTATAGTTGTTTTGAGATAAAATTTAGATGTAGATAGTGATAATCCGGAGGATTGATTTGAGTATATTTACAGATATTGAAAAGGCATTTAAGAAAATAAAAGAGAGATTTAGCCCACTTCAGCAGTGGGCTTTTGTTGCTGTTATGGTTATCGGACTGATAGCCCATGGTTATATCATTTTCAACAGGATTTCCTACCATGACAATACAGCATGTCTCTTCTCGTTAGGAGCTACATACGAGTTAGGCAGATGGGGACTTGGCATTATATACGATTTGCAGATATTTACCACTAGGACATTTGCAGTGCCAGTATTTAATGGCATATTATCTATGATTTTTATAGCCCTTTCTGCCAGCAAGATGGTGCGGATTTTTGATATTAAATCAAAAGTAAGTTCAGTAATTATCGGGGCAATCATGATTGTATATCCGGTAGTGCCTAGTATCTTTTCATTTATGTTTACATCATGGCCTTACTTCTTAGGTCTATTATTAGCTGTTAAGGCTGCAGAGATAATAGTGTCAGAGACAGCTTTTGACAAATATGAGGGAGCTGCTAGATTAGTTCTTAGAGTATTGTTTTCTGCTATAGTACTTGCATTGTCACTCAGCATGTATCAGGCATTTTTTGCTGTAACAATTTCTATTGTTTTGATTAAGTTACTTCAGGATGTTTTGACTGATAGGATAGATAATGTAAAAGATTATGCTAAAAACGGATTTACGTATCTTGTCACACTTGGCATGGGTCTTGGAATATGGGCTGCTGTTGCAGCAATATTTAAGAAGCTTAAGGGAATAGATACCATGGATTATAAGGGCATGGGTAAGGGATATGACCTTTCTCAGTTCCCTGCCAGATTATCTCAGTGTATCAGAGAATTCTTTTCAGGAAGTTATGCTGGTGTTAATGGTCTTAAGTATCTTAGGATATTAACACTCTGTGTGATTCTTGCTACAGTTATTCACATTTTCGTATTGATAATTAAGAAGAATGTGGGCATTGGAGTAAAGCTTTCAGCTATTGTGGGAGCAGCACTTCTTCCAGTTGGTATGAATGTGATGTATATACTATCTACTAGCGATGATTATTTTGTAGATAGCCTTATGGTTTATGGCACAGCATTTGTGCTGATACTTCCGGTTATTTTGATTGAGGCACTGGATTTTGAGGTATTTATGCAAGCGATTGCAGGAAAGTTAATTAAGCTTATTACCTGCCTTCAGCTGATTGCAATATTCGTAATTACGGTTTCATATATCTACCTAGACAATGCAGCTTATCTCAAGGCTGATATAGCTGAGCGACAGGCTACATCATATTTCACACAGCTTGCGGCCAACATTAAGAGCTGCCAGGGATTCGATGATGATATGGAAATCGTCTTTGTGGATTTTGATAAAAATGCAGATGGTACATTTGTCACCGTAGATGACAATGAGGAGCTAGATGCTATTAAAATTGAAAAGTTCCCAGTATACTCTGATTTAGTTACTTATGGCAGCGCCATTAACTTTATGCAGGAGCACTGCGGATTTGGCAATGAAAAAGTCGTGGTAGATGATGGGACTCTTGCTAAGGAAGAATCAGTTCAGGCTATGCCAACCTACCCAGATTATGGTAGTATAGCAGTGGTTGATGGCAAGTTGATTGTCAAATTTGGGGAATAATTATATCAATTATAAGGAAGGTATATACTTACAATGAAAAAGTTATCTATTGTTGTTCCTTGCTACAATGAGCAGGAGGCAGCACCTATTTTTTACGATACAGTACATGGTATGGAGGACAAGCTATCATCTGTAGAGCTTGAGTTTATCTTTGTGGACGACGGTTCTAAGGATGGCACACTTGATGTGCTCAGAGGTCTTCATGCTAAGGATGAGAGAGTGCATTATGTATCATTCTCTAGGAACTTTGGCAAGGAGGCAGGCATATACGCTGGCCTTGAAAAATCTACTGGTGACTACGTAGTAATCATGGATGTAGATTTACAGGATCCTCCAGCAATGCTTCCAGAGATGCTTTCATATATTGAGTCGGGTGAGTATGAGCGTGTAGCTACTCGTCGTGTAGATAGAAAGGGCGAGCCACCTATCCGTTCATGGTTCGCTAGAAAGTTCTATAAGCTTATGAACAAAATCTCTAGTGCAGATATCGTAGATGGAGCTAGAGACTATCAGATGATGACTAGAAAGGTGGTAGATGCCATACTTGCTATGGGTGAGTACAACAGATTCAGCAAGGGTATATTTGGCTGGGTAGGTTTCAAGAGCAAGTGGCTTGAGTTTGAAAATGTTGAGCGTGTTGCCGGAGAGACTAAGTGGTCCTTCTGGAAGCTATTCATCTATGCTATTGATGGTATCGTAGCATTTTCTACAGCACCACTTATTATGGCATCGGTTTTTGGTGTAATCATGTGCCTTGTGGCATTTATATTTATTCTTGTAATTATCGTAAAGACACTTATTCTTGGTGACCCTACTAGTGGATGGCCATCAATGGTTTGTATTATTCTTTTAGTTTCAGGTATCCAGCTTCTTTGCATGGGTGTTTTGGGACAGTACATGGCCAAGACTTATCTTGAGACTAAAAAGAGACCTATTTATTTGGTTCAGGAAGAAGAGTAACAATGATAGTTGGACAGCAGATGTACGATTTTGCAGCAGAGCTCTTTCCACTTAATCGCAGCATCACTGGTGAGGGCGTGCGCCAGACACTTAAGATGTGTAGTGATAGGATTGCTGAGGCTGACGGAGTCGGATTTGAAATAAAAAATGTAGCTAGCGGTACAGAGGTTTTCGACTGGACTGTACCAAAGGAATGGGCTATTAGAGAGGCTTATATCGAGGATGAATCAGGCAATCGCATTGTGGATATGGCTGTAAGCAATCTACATGTGATGGGCTATTCTACACCTGTTGATGAGTGGGTGGACCTTGATGAGCTTAAGGAGCATGTGTTTACACTTCCTGACCAGCCAGATATTGTGCCTTATGTTACTAGCTACTATAAGGAGCGATTTGGCTTTTGTATGAGCCAGAAGCAGCTAGATAGTCTGGCACCTGGCAAGTACCACATGTATATAGATTCAGAGCTTTTTGATGGCAACCTCACCTACGGCGAGATAGTGCTTCCTGGTGAGAGCGATGAGGAGATTTTCTTCTCTACATATGACTGCCATCCATCTATGGCTAATAATGAGGTCTCAGGACCAGTACTTATGTGTGAGCTTATTAAGTACGTTAAGTCACTTAAGAATCGCCGCTACACATATAGATTTATCATTATTCCAGAGACAATTGGTGCCATCACATATCTTGCTACAGGTGACCACCTGAAGCATATGAAGGAGCGCATAGTAGCTGGATTTAATATCTCATGTGTAGGTGATGACAGAGATTACTCTATAGTACATAGCAAGTATGCAGATACACTTGCAGATAGAGTGCTTTCTAATGTATTAAAGAGCCACACGGAGGGTAAGTACAGCGACTATAGCTTTTTAAAGAGAGGCTCGGATGAGAGACAGTACAACTCAGCAGGGGTAGATCTTCCTGTTGTATGTTTCTGCCGCAGCAAGTTTGGTGAGTACCCAGAGTATCACACTAGCGCTGATGATATGACACTTATTAGCCCAGAGGGGTTCCAGGGTGGCTATGATGTGATGACTCAAGTGGTAGATGCCCTTGAGTACAATCGTATATACGTTATGACTCAACCATGTGAGCCACAGCTTGGCAAGCGCGGACTTTTCCCTACAGTTAGCAAAAAGGGAAGCTATGATGCAGTTATGGCTATGATGTATTTCATGACCTATGCAGACGGTCGCAATGATTTGATTGGCATCTCAGAGATTACAGGAGTTCCGGTAAAGGAGCTTACTGAGATAGTGGACAAGCTTTATGCCAATGGACTGATAAAGATATTGTAATTAGTCGAGGATATAATGACAGATATAGAACTTCTTAATGATATAAAGGTAAAACTTAATGAAATAGGCGTGAGGGCAGGTGACACAGTATACGTGGCATCTGATATCACAGGTCTTTTGTATCTAGCTAAGACAGAGTGTGATGTTAAGATAAAGCAGCGTGATGAGTTTTTAAATAAATTCGTAAACACGTTACAAGAGATGGTTGGCCCAGAGGGCACTCTGCTTTTCCCTGTGTTCTCATGGGACTTTTGCAGAGGCAACGGATTTGATATCCGCAATACTAAGGGCGAGGTAGGAGCACTTAACAACTGGATTCTTAAGAACAGAGAGGATTTCATCCGTACAAAGCATCCTATGTATTCATTTTTAGTCTGGGGCAAATACGCCCATAGACTTGCAGCTATGAACAATCAGGACGCTTGGGGTGATGCAGGTCCATTTACCTTCCTTAGAGACAACCATGGCAAGCAGCTTTTCTTTGATATTCAGGCACATCAGGGTATCACATTTGGTCATTATGTAGAGCAGTGTGTGGATGTTCCATATCGCCATCCAAAGTATTTCTTTGGCAGCTACACTGATAAAAATGGTGTGACAGAGACTCGTTGCTACAGTATGTATGTCCGCGACTTGAATGTGATGCAGGAGATTAGCATTACCAACGAGTGGCTTATAGAAAATGGGGTTGCAGCAGGCACTGAGAGTCATGGATTGACCCTCACATACTGTGATTTGGCAAAAGCATATCCCCTATTGTATAATGACATGAAAAATAATAACGGAGCCAATACTCTGTCCTTTGAAAACTATGAGCTGGACTGGAGTAAGGAAAAGACTATTCCGTTTGAACTGGGAGGACTTGCTTAGTCATTATAACTGGCAGTGTCTTCCCGCAATAAGGAGATAAAATGACTAGAGAAGAAGTATTAGTAAAGATAAACGAGATTTTTAGAGACGCATTTGATGATGAGAGTATCGAGGTAAGTGATGCAACTACAGCAAACGACATTGCTGACTGGGATTCACTGATGCAGATGAACCTTATCGAGATGGTAGAGGATGAGTTTGGATTCCAGTTTAGTATGGATGAGGCTGCAGGTCTTAAAAATGTAGGCAGCATGGTAGACGTAGTCTTAGCACACTGCTAATTTGTTAAATAAAGGGTGTAGATTATGGATTGTTTTAATTATCCGATAGACGTAAAAACACTGAGAAGGAAGAAGGCCTCTATAAGGCGTACCCTTTTAGAGCAGCCTAATCTTATAGAAAAGAAGATAGCAGTTCTGGGTGGTTCCACCACAAATGAGGTGGTTGACCAGCTGGAACTGTTTTTGTTGTCTTATGGAATAAAGGCAGATTTCTATCAGTCAGAGTATGGAAAATACTGGGAGAATGCCATGTTTGGCTCTCCAGAGCTAGATGGATTTGACCCAGATATTATATTTATCCACACCAATTGGAGAAATATAATTGATTTTCCACAGATGAACATGGATAAAACACAAGTTGATGATATACTTGCGGGCGAGTATCAGCGATTTGAGGGAATGTGGCAGAGGCTTTCAGAGAAATTTAACTGTCCTATTATCCAGAATAATTTTGAGCGACCTAATTACAGACTCATGGGTAATCGAGATGTGTGGGATTATAGAGGTCGAGCTAATTTTGTCACTCGACTTAATCAGAAGTTCTATGAGTATGCTGATGGGCACACAGGATTTTATATCAATGATATTGACTATTTGGCAGCTGATTTTGGTATCTCTCAGTGGAACGATGCCAAATACTGGAACATGTACAAGTGCATAAATATGGATGCCATTCCATATATTGCTCAGTCGGTAGCTTTCATTATCAAGTCTATCTACGGACGTAATAAGAAGGTGCTGGCGCTGGATCTTGATAACACTCTCTGGGGCGGTATCGTAGGTGATGACGGCGTAGAGGGAATCAAAATCGGACCAGAGGTTCCACAGGGGCAGGTATATGCTGAGTTTCAGCAGTACTGCAAGAATCTTAAGGATATAGGTGCGGTGCTTGCAGTAGATTCTAAAAATGAAGAGGCAAATGCTCTGGCAGGTCTTAATCATCCAGATGGTGTTCTTCGACCAGATGATTTTGTAGACATCAAGGCAAACTGGGAGCCAAAGGATAGAAATCTGGAGCAAATGGCATCTGAATTGACACTTGGCGTCGATAGCTTCGTATTTGCGGACGATAATCCTGCAGAGCGAGAGATTGTATCAGCTCAGCTTCCTGGAGTAGCAGTTCCTGCTATGGATGGAGCAGAAAATTATATTAAGGTGCTAGACCATAGCGGATATTTTGAGGTTACTAATCTATCAGCTGAGGACATGAAAAAGACAGATATGTATCATGCCAAGGCTGAGGCTTCAAAGGCCAAGGCTGCATTTGCAGATTACAGCGACTATCTTAAGAGCCTAGACATGAAGGCGACAATCACAGGATTTGAGCCGATTATTGTGCAACGCGTGGCACAGTTGACAAACAAATCAAATCAGTTTAATCTTACAACTCTCAGATGTAGCGAAGATGATATCAGAGCTATGGAAGAGTCAGATGACTATATATGCATGGCTGGCCGTCTTGTAGACAAGTTTGCGGACAATGGAATTGTCACTGTAGTGGCTGGCAAAATAGTAGGGGATACACTGGATATTAGTCTATGGCTCATGAGTTGCCGAGTACTTAAGCGCGGCATGGAAGACCTGATGATGAATGAGCTGGTATTAAAAGCAAAAGCAAGGGGCGTTTGCAAAATAGTAGGGCATTATTATCCAACTCCAAAGAATGGCATGGTAAAGGAATTCTACGGAGATTATGGATTCAAATTGACTGGCGAAGATGAGGCTGGAAATAGAATATGGGAGTTAAATGTTGGGGATTATAGTGAGAAAGTGAGTTATATAGAAAATGAAATCCTTAGCAGAGAAGTTCAGTAGTTTTAAGAAGTATATTTGGGTAGCAATTTTCGTTGGAATGTTAGCCTATGCTAGCTACCAGTATTTATTTGGAAAGATTATTTATTCAGCAGCAGAGTGCCAGACAGAGTTTGAACTGGCAAAAGATACTGTAACTGTAGAGGAGGAGGGTGCAGCAGGTTCAATAATATACGGACATGCGGTATATCTCTCAAAAGGCGAATATAATATCGTAATTTATGGTTCCAACAAATCAGAGGAGAATACCTATGATTTCTTCTCAGCCAATTATGATAAGGTATATGGCCAGGGTGTATTTGAGCCGGGTAAGAAAATAAAAATTACTTTAGATGAGCCAATAAAGGATTTTGAGGTAAGAGTATTCTACCAGGGTGAGGGTAAGGCGTCAGTATCTAGAGTAGCTATTACAAAAGTAAATGCTTTTGTAGACTATTTAAAAGTATTTGTAGGCATTGCTGTGGCTACAGCTATTGCATTTGCTTTATATATTTGGCGTGAGAAAAAGGCAGCAAAAGTCATTTGCAAAATACTTGAAGTTGTAGCAGTTGTTGGATTTATTATATTTCAGTATCTATTTATCGAGGCGCTTTATAATGGCAATACGCTATTTGATGCAGAAGTTTTCTCGTTCCTTGCAAAGGAAAGAGCGGGCTACTATGTAATTGCTAACTTAGTTGGCCTGGCATTGCTAAATATAATCGTATTAATGGCTGTTAAGCTTTATTCTATATATATTCCACTTGGAGTACTTTTAACAGGTGTGTTCTCTCTGGTTGGATATAACTACTACGAAATGCGTGGAGAGGCATTTACATTCTCTCAGCTACAGATGGCTGGAGAGGCTGCAAAGGTCGTTGGTGGATATAATATTGTGATTCCAAGATTGTTTTGGATATCACTGGTGGTTTCTATTCTTTTAGCATTATTACTATGGAAGAAATCCGTGACATCAAATCTATATATTAGACTTGGTATTCTTGGAGTTTCCATGTTGTCTTTTGGATTATATTTGAATAATCTAGACGATTTTATTATAAAAAGAGAAGGCGAGACAGTAGTACTTAATCTTCAGGAGTACTACACTAGCAATGGCTATTTTGTAGGTACTATGAAGGCATTGCCTAGGGATATTCAGGCGCCAGATGGATACTCTGAGGAGTATGTTCAGACATTTATTGCCGATAATGGTATAGGCTCATCAGCTTTTGATGGTGAGAAGCCTGATATTATATACGTCCAATGCGAGTCCCTTTATGATATGTCAAAGATATACGATTGCAAGTGGAATGCAGATCCTCTCAACTATCTCCACGAGCTAGATGAGGATTTCTACGTAGGAGATTTAGTCAGCCCTCAGGCTGGTGGTGGCACTTTAAATGTAGAGTATGAGATGCTTACAGGCTATCGTCACTCTAACACAGGTGGATTCCCTCTTAACAATCAGATTTCTGCGGGAGAGACATCACTTGTGAGTATTATGAACGACATGGGATATGAGACGGTAGGTCTTCACACTAATACAGGTGAGTTTTATGATAGAAGAACAGCCTATGCTAATCTTGGATTTGACAGAATGATTTTCTCTGAGGAGCTTGGAGAGACACCTGAGGAATATATGACTGGTCAGTGGGCTAATGACTTATATGCCTACGTATCCTTGATTAATGACTACAATAATCGTGATACATCAAAGCCATACTTTGCCCATGTTGTCACTACTCAGAATCATGGTGCATACAGCTACTCATTCCATGGCGGTGTTGAGATAGATATGAATACCGATATTCCTGAGAACAGGGAATTAAAGAACTATTTGAACCTAGAGGCTGCATCTATGGAAGAGTTTAGAGCCCTTCTTGAGTATTTCTCAGCAGTTGATAATCATGTAATTATTGTATTCTGGGGAGATCACTGTCCGGCTCTTAGGTATTTTGGAGTTAATCCTACTACCACTGAGGAGATTATACAGGAGTACCAGACACCTATTTTAGTTTGGAACAATTATGGAGCTGAGTTTGAATTTGGTGCCGATGTGCCAGCATATAGATTTACACCTATGTTCCTTCAGCAGCTAGGCATGGCAACTGACCCATATATGAATTATGTGGCTACAGCTGATGTACCTACTATGGTATCTGGCAACATCTGCATTAATCCAGAGACAGATGAGATGGTAGAGCTCACAGACGAACAGAAGCAGGTGCTTTCTAGTATGTGGATGCTACAGTATGATAGGATGTATGGGGATAAGTATTCGTTGAAATAAATATGTAAATATATATTTGGACTGACCAGAGGGTCAGTCCTTTTTATTAGAGAGAGTCAGATAACAAAAAGGATTATTAGAAAAAAATATAGAAGGATAATTTATATTTGCTATACTGTATCTAAGATAAGAGTATAACAATCAAGGAGGTATGATTATGGGAACAATGGACACAAAGGCAATGTTTAAGTTATCTTATGGATTGTTTGTATGTACAGCAGTGCAGGGGTCTAAGATTAACGGCTGTATTATTAACACAGCTATTCAGGCTGCATCTGAGCCTAACACGATTACAGTAGCTATGAACAAGGCTAATTATACCCACGATATGGTAAAGGCCACTGGTGTGTGCAATGTATCTGTAATCAGTGAAGAAGCAAGCTTTGATTTGTTTAAACATTTTGGATTCCAGTCAGGTAGAAATGTAGATAAGTTTGCAGATTATCCTGCAGCTAATTACAAGACTGCTGAGAATGGGGTACCTTACATTACAGCTGGGACTAATGCATACTTTTCATTAAAAGTAAAAGATACAGTTGATTTAGGTTCTCATACATTATTCATCTGTGAGCCTACAGCAATGGAAGTGCTTACATCAGTTCCTTCATGTACATATAGTTATTACCAGGATAATATCAAGCCAAAGCCTGAGGCAGTGGGCACCACTCCTAAGGGTGAGACTATTTGGCGTTGTCGTATATGCGGATATGAGTGGGTAGGAGAAGAGCTTCCAGATGATTTCATCTGTCCTATCTGCAAGCATCCAAAGGCTGATTTTGAAAAGATTGTAAGATAAAGGAGATTTAATGAACAAATCATTAAGAGAAAGATTTCACACAGAATTAATAAAGCTTCCAGGACGACTAGAGAAGATAGTGGCAGCCATCCTATTTATAGGCGTAGGTTATGGCTGTGTGCAGCTATTTTTGCATGTAATTGCATTTGCAGACATGCCACTGGGCGACTACATGGATGACATCCTTATCGTGGCATTTAATGTAGTCATTGTAGTGGAATTTGTCCGCATGCTTATAAAGCACTCTATGAATACAATTGTAGAGGTGCTTATATTTGCTATAGCACGAGGTCTTGTGGTAGGCCATGAGAAGCCGGTGTATGCGCTGATTAGTATTATTTCTATAGCGATATTACTGGCTAGCAGGAAGTTCTTGTTCTGCGAACATGATTTCGAGGAGGAAGAGTAGAAAATATAAAAGGATAGATTGCATGCAACTCAACTTGCAACTATCCTCATAATTACATATAATTACGTACAGCTAGTGACTTCTTATGCAGGTTAATATTTGAGCAATTCGCATCTGAAATACCTGTTTAGGCACTAGTTGTTTTTTTTGTAAAGGAAAATATTTTAGGCATGAAATACATACAAAAGTTGCATAACAAAAAAGAAACAATATTTGAATTAGTATTTCTAATATCTGTGTGTGTAATAGTTTATAACATATTAACTATAGGGCAGGTACGTGTTCACGGTGATGCTAGCTTGCCTTTTAGATATCTGAGGAGTTGTGTTGAACAGCACACATTAATTCCTAGAGATTGGTATTTCGTAAACAATGAGCTGTATGTGTTTAATGTTACACCATTAGCAATCATAAATAGTCTAATAATACATGATTTAAGCTTCGCGAGAGCTTTGGCGTCGGCTGAAGTTTTTATGTTATCTGTGGCAGGTGTAATATACACATCAAAAAGGATATTTAATTGTAGTTCATGGAAGATAATTGTACCTTTAATATTTTTATTGTTGACAGGTTTTAATGCAAGGTCATTAATAATCTATGAAGCTGCGTATACAGTACAGCTATTTGCTATTACATTTGTAGCAACTTATTATTTGCATATATACGAGCAGACTGTTTCTTCCTGGAAGATAGATATAAGAAAATATTTATTATTTGCTATATTAACATTCATGATGGGGCTTTGTGGTATTAGATTCTTTGCTGAATTAATACTTCCACTGATAGGTGCTGTAGGATTAATACAATTAGCTAGAATAATAGGTGAAAAAGAAAGCAAGATTGTAACTTTTAGAAGTGCAATTGTAGTAGTTGTACGAAATGTTATTTTTTCTATGTTTCCAGCTTTGATTGGGTATGGAATGTTTAAATATATAGTTGCGCATCGTAAGATGGCAACAAAGGCTGTATCGGATAAGCATTTTATGTCTATTGCTACATCATTCAAAGATCTAAAAGAGAACTTTTTAGGAATGGTAGATTCTATTGCACTAAATTTTAGATTAGAACAAAAGAATCTTCTCTTTTATATAGGTGTAGTATTTCTTGTTTTTTTGTTAGTAATAATACCTATATTACAGTTGCTGAAAATAAAAAAAGAAACGAAAGAGATTCAATTTTATGTAGCTTTTGGAATTGCACATAATCTTGTTTTTATCATATGTGCTTTGTTCTTAGGATTATATGATGCTAGATATTTATTGAGTTCTATTTTTATTTGTTTTATTATTTCCAGCACCTATGTATGGAAATATTGGCTACCAAAAAAAGTAATCCTTAACGTTCTATTTAGTATTGCAGCGATAGTTGTATGCGTATATGGTGTGAAGGGACTTTTGGATGAAAGTAAGGGATGGCAGACAAAGCTTAATAGACAAAAAGAAGTAGCAAGAATATTTGTCGAGAAAGGGCTAACCAAAGGCTATGGGACTTATTGGAATGCCTATCAATTAGAGACCTATTCAGACAATAAGATAAAAACAGGTGCCATTACATTTGAACCCAATAACGTAACACAACAACTATGGTTAACTGATAAAGCTGTGTTTAATAATAGCGGAGGTAATTCATTTTTAATTATAGATGATACGGAAGAAGAAAAAGCTAATGTTTCTTTTCTAGGACAACCAATCGAGGAATTTGAAATTAAAGACGCTTTCGCGTACAATGTTTATTTGGAGTCTTATGTTAATAAGCATTTTAGGGTCCTAGTTTATCCATATGATATAGGTCCATTATTTGCTGATTCATACAGTGATAGCTTTCTAACTTCAAAGGATATGTTCTTTAATGACAAAGTAAGTTTTGAGGGCGGTGTAATTAATATACATGAAGAAGGCTTAATATGTGGTCCATATAGTATCTTGGAGGACGGGGACTATATAATTACGTATATCGGAGAAAATCTAGATAAATGCGAATATGAAATAATCTCTGAAGGTGAGCAAGATAATATTTCATACGAAGAAGAATATAAAGATTCCAATAAAATAGTAGTCAAACTAAAGATTACAGGTGTTGTTAATGGTATCCAGTTTAGAACATATAACCATCAAAAAAATGGTGAGGATATAATTGTGCAATACATTTCGGTAGAAGAAACTTAATTGAGCTACAAGTAAGAAAGAAGGTAGAATAGTGAAAGTAGTAATTTTAGCAGGTGGATTCGGAACTCGAATCTCAGAAGAATCACAGTATAAGCCAAAGCCAATGATTGAGATTGGTGGCAAGCCTATCTTATGGCACATAATGAAGGAGTATTCATACTACGGATACAATGAATTTGTTATCTGTGCCGGTTATATGCAGCATGTTATTAAGGAGTGGTTTGCGGATTATTTCCTTCATAATAGTGATATCACATTTGACTATTCAAATGGTGAGAGAAATATAATTGTTCACGATCAGTACCTCGATAAATGGAAGGTAACTGTAGTCGATACAGGGCTTAAGACAATGACTGGCGGTCGTATCAAGCGCATCCAGAAATACATCGGTGACGAGCCATTTTTAATGACTTATGGTGATGGTGTGTGCGATGTTAATATTAATGAGCTTGTAGATTTCCACAAGTCTCATGGTAAGATAGCAACACTTACAGCTGTTCGCCAGGATCAGTCTAAGGGTGTTCTTGATATTGGTGGTGATAATGCTGTCAAGAGATTTAGAGAGAAGAGAGCTTCTGACGGTGTGCCTATCAATGCTGGATATATGGTACTTCAGCCAGAGATATTTGATTACATCGATGGTGATGAGACTGTATTTGAGAGAGAGCCTCTTGAGAAGCTTGCTGCTCAGGGAGAGCTTATGAGCTACACATATGATGGATTCTGGCAGTGCATGGATACTAAGCACGAGATGGAAAAGTTGGATGAGATGTTAGCAAATGGCAAGGCTCCATGGAAGAAATGGTAAAAATGCCAACAAAAATGGTGGTATAATCAAAAATAGATTTATAAATTGGAAATGAGGAATTTTTTATGTCTAATTGGAAGAATGAAGAAGAAGCAAGAGAGCAGATTAAGGCTCTTGTAGCAGATTTTTATCATGATTTTAAGGCTCCAAAGGAGTCAAAGGAGAACTTTAAGCCGGGCGATAGAATTAGCTATGCTAGCCGTGTATATGACGAGAAGGAGATGCAGTCTCTTACAGATGCTATGCTTGATTTCTGGCTTACAACAGGTCGTTTTTCAGACCAGTTTGAGAAGGAATTTGCACAGTGGATTGGCGTTAAGTTTGCTCACCTTGTAAACTCTGGTTCATCTGCAAATCTTATTGCATTTATGACACTTACTGCTCCAGAGCTTGGTGATAGACAGATTAAGCGTGGTGACGAGGTAATCACTGTTGCAGCAGGATTCCCTACTACTGTTACACCTATGATTCAGTATGGAGCAGTTCCAGTATTTGTGGATGTTACTGTTCCTCAGTACAATATTGACGCTACAAAGCTTGAGGCAGCACTTAGCCCAAAGACTAAGGCTGTTATGATTGCTCATACACTTGGTAATCCATTTGATTTAAAGGCAGTTAAGGCATTTTGTGACAAGCACAATTTATGGCTTGTAGAGGACAACTGCGATGCACTTGGAACTAAGTACACAATCGATGGTGAGACTAGATTCTCAGGTACATGGGGAGATATCGGTACATCATCATTCTATCCACCACATCACATGACAATGGGTGAGGGTGGTTGTGTTTATACAAACAACCCTCAGCTTCATAGACTTATCCTTTCATACCGTGATTGGGGTCGTGATTGCATTTGCCCATCTGGTCAGGATAACTTCTGTGGACATAGATATGATGGTCAGTATGGTCAGCTTCCACAGGGATATGATCACAAGTATGTATACAGCCACTTTGGCTACAACCTTAAGGTTACGGACTTACAGGCAGCAGTAGGTGTGGAGCAGCTCAAGAAGTTCCCTTCATTCATCGAAAGACGTCGTCACAACTGGGCTAGACTTCATGATGCACTTGCAAAGAGCTCAGCAGCTGACAAGATTATCCTTCCAGCTCCAGCAGAGAATTCTGAGCCTAGCTGGTTTGGTTTCCTTATTTCTGTTAAGCCAGAGTCTGGTGTAAAGAGAAATGATGTTACAAAATATATCGAGGAGCACAATGTTCAGACTAGACTTCTCTTCTCTGGTAATCTCATTAAGCATCCATGCTTTGATCAGATTAGAGATACAGATGCTTATCGTGTAGTAGGTGCGCTTGAGAATACAGAGTACATCATGAACAATACTTTCTGGGTAGGTGTATATCCAGGAATGACAGATGAGATGATTGATTATATGGCACAGATTATTACAGAGGCTGTTAATCAGTAAGGGGAATAAACGATGAAAATTAGACTTGCAGATTATGTGGCAAACTTTTTAGTAGAACACGGTGTGACTGATGTTTTTAGTGTAGTTGGTGGTGGCGCAATGCACTTAAACGATGCACTTGGACATAACGAAGGGTTAAAGGTAACATATAATCATCATGAGCAGGCTTGTGCTATTGCAGCAGAAGCCTATGCTCGTATTGATAATAAGATCGCAGCGGTTTGCGTTACGACAGGACCAGGTGGAACCAACGCATTAACCGGAGTACTTGGCGGATGGTTGGATTCTATTCCTATGTTTATCATAAGTGGTCAGGTTAGATATGATACTACTGCTCGTTATGCGCTTGAGTATACAGGTGAGCGTCTTAGAGCAATGGGTGATCAGGAGTACGATATTGTTCGTTCAGTTGAACCTATGACTAAGTATGCAACGATGATTGAGGATATCAGTCAGATTAGATATGCGCTTGAAAAAGCATGGCATTTGGCAACTACTGGAAGACCAGGTCCGGTATGGATTGATATACCTGTAAATTACCAGGGATTCTATATTGAAACAGATGAATTAGAAGGATATGACCCAGCAGAAGATGACGCAAAGCTTCCACCTAAAGTATCAGATGATGTAGTTAATACTGTAATTGAAAAGATTAAAAGAGCTAAGCGACCAGTATTCCATACTGGTTATGGAATCAGATTATCAGGTGGATACAACGTATTTAGAGAAGTTGCTGAAAAGCTTAATATTCCTATTGTTACATACTGGAATGCAGTTGACTTAATCGAAGACGATAATCCACTTTACGTAGGTCGAGCTGGAAATATGGGAGATAGACCAGGCAATTGGGCTATTCAAAATGCAGATTTAGTGATTGCACTTGGTACACGTATTTCGATTAGGCAGGTAGGCTATAACTGGAAAACGTGGGCTAGATCAGCTGAGGTTATCATGATTGATATTGATAAGGCTGAGATGAAGAAGCCTACTTTGCATGTTGATATGCCTATATGGGCAGATGCAAAGGATTTCCTTGAAAAAATGAATAGTCTTATCGAAGACGATAAAGTATTTACTGGTACAGAGTGGCTAGAAACATGCCAGAATTGGAAGAAGAACTATCCTGTAGTAGATGATTCAAAATGGAACAGTTCTGAGGATGGTGCTAACGTATATGCATTTATGAAATATATGAGTGGCAAGCTTCCTGAAAATAGTTTAACAGCAGTTTCAAACGGTGCTTGCTGTGTCGTTGGAAATCAGGCCTATGTAATAAAAAAAGGTAGCCGAATGGCTAACAACAGTGCAGTTGCAAGTATGGGATATGGTCTTCCAGCTGCAATAGGTACATGTATTGGTGGTAGAAGAAAAGAGACAATCTGTCTTGAAGGTGATGGAAGTATCATGATGAATCTTCAGGAACTACAGACTGTACTCACAAATAAATTACCAATTAAGATATTCCTTATTAACAATAATGGATATCATTCAATAAGAATTACACAGAACAATTTATTCAAGGATCATTGCAAAGTTGGTATAGGAGAAGAATCAGGAGATTTATCATTCCCTGAATTTGAGAAGATTGCAAAGGCTTTTGGTTATCCATACTTTAGCGCACATTCGAACGAGGAAATGACGAGCGTGGTAGATGAAGTATTATCTATGGATGGTCCTGTGTTCTGCGAAATATTTACAGATACAAAGCAAGTTTGGGAGCCAAAGAGTGCTACTAAGCGATTAGAAGATGGAACACTTGTAAGTCCTCCACTTGAGGATCTTGCACCATTCTTACCTAGAGAAGAATTAAAGAATATTATGATTGTTCCAATGATGGAGGAATAACATGGGCAAAGTTCATTTACTAGATTGTACATTAAGAGATGGTGGTTATGTAAATGATTGGATGTTTGGGGAAGACACTATCAAAGGATTCTGCCAAAAGATAGCTAATACTGGAATTGAATTCTTAGAAGTAGGGTTTTTAAAAGGTAAGGAATACAATCCTGACAAAGCGGTGTTTCCAACTGTTGCAGATTTTATCCCTATGATTACTCCAAAGAAAGAGGGATTAAAGTATGTCGGAATGCTTGATATGAGCGCTCCGGTTGAACTTGATTCAATCCCACCATATGATGGTACATCTATAGATGGAATTAGAGTGATTTTCAAAAAAGATAAGATTGAAGAAGCATATACTTATTGTGAGAGAATCCAGGAATTAGGTTATTTCATTTCTGTAAACTTTGTAAGTACGGATGCATATGAGGATGAAGAGTTTATTGAAGGACTTAAGAAGTTCAATAAATTAAATCCATTCGCGGTATCATTGGTTGACACATTCGGATTATTCAAGAGAAAGCAATTCCTTAGAATGTGTTATTTGGCTGATCATAATCTAAATGATGGTATTACCCTTGCATATCATGCGCATAATAATCTGCAGCAGGCATTTGGAAATGCAGAGGCATTGGTTGAACTTAACCTAAAAAGGGATGTTCTTGTTGATGCATGTATATTTGGTATGGGTAGAGGTGCTGGAAATCTTAACCTCGAACTCTTTGCTGAATATATGAATGAAAATTATGATACAAATTATAATATTGAGCCTATGCTTGAGATTATGGACGAGTATCTTGCAGACATTTATAGAGAAAAATTTTGGGGTTATTCACTTCCGTTATATTTGTCAGCAACAATCGGATGTCATCCAAATTATGCAATTTATCTTGCTGAAAAAGATTCATTAAATGCAAAAGATTTCAGAGAGATTCTCTCTGGAATTCCTAAAGAGTATAAAGCAAAGTTCTCAAAGGATAAGGCCAATGAGTTTTATCGTGAATACATGCAGAAGAATTATGATGATTCAAAAACATGTGAGACTTTAGGTGAAATCTTTAAGGGGAAGAGAATTGTTCTTTTAGCACCAGGACGTTCAATAAAAGAAAACGAATCTGCAGTTAAAGAGTATGTTGATGTAGCAGATACTATTACAATTGCAGTTAATTTCTTGCCTGATGACATGAATGTCGACTACGTATTTAGTAATAACATGAAGCGATTTGCAAAGATTCAGGACAACTTGACTGTTCCTTGTATTCTAACTTCTAATTTGGAAAATAATAAGTCCGATACTTATGTAGTTGAATACAGCAAGTACACAAGCGCGAATCCTGAAATAATGGATAATTCAGGGCTTATGCTAATTCGTTTGTTAAACGCATTAGGAGTTAGTGAAGTATATATCGCAGGACTTGATGGATATAATGGTTATTATGGAAAGGACTATTATAACAAAGAGTTAGAGTATGCCTTTTCGAATAATGCAGAAAAAAGAAATGAGATGATTTCTGCAGAGCTTAAAGAGCTTAATTCAAAAATAAAACTTAATTTTATAACATCAACAAATTATAAGTACGAGTAAATATGACTAATCTTAATATAAAAGATAAAGCAAATTGTAAATATGATGCAGTTAGTCTCGGTGAGATAATGCTTAGATTTGATCCAGGTGAGGGACGTATTAGAACTGCTAGAGAATTTAAAGTCTGGGAAGGCGGCGGAGAGTACAATGTAATCCGTGGACTTCGCAGATGTTTTGGCATGGATACAGCTGTTATTACTGCATTTGCAGATAATGAAGTAGGACATCTTGTAGAGGATTTCATCCTTCAGGGTGGCGTAGATACAAAGCTTATTAACTGGAAAAAGACAGATGGTATCGGACGTGAGTGCAGAAATGGTCTTAACTTTGTAGAGAGAGGCTTTGGTATCAGAGGAGCTCTTTCATGCTCAGATAGAGCAAACACTGCTATTTCTCAGGCAACAGATAAGGATTTTGACTTTGACTATATCTTTGGTGAGCTTGGCGTAAGATGGTTCCACACAGGCGGAATCTATGCAGCTCTTTCAGAGCAGTCAGCAAAGACAGTTGTTAAGGCTATCAAGACTGCAAAGAAGTACGGCACAATCGTTTCTTATGACCTTAACTATAGGGCTTCTATGTGGTCTGCAATCGGCGGTCAGGCAAAGGCTCAGGAAGT